>NZ_BADK01000208.1 GCF_000333595.1 Azospirillum sp. B506 | reverse complement strand
AAGAGCCGGTGTAGATCGCGTCGGGCTTCGCCCGCTCGATCTTGCTGATCAGCGACCGGTAGTCCTTCAGGCCGCGGTTGAAGAATTCCGAGAAGGCGACCGTGCCACCGTTGGCCTTGACCGCGTCGGAAAAGCCGCTGACCACCGACTGGCCCCAATCGGTCTGTTCCGCGATTACCGCGACGGTCCTGATGCCCTTGGTCGCCATCCATTTGGCGTTGTAGGGGCCTTCCTGCGCCTGGGTGGCGATGTTGCGGAACTGGTACTTGGAGATCTTGGTGTAGTCGGGGTGCGAGGCGGTCTGCGACAGCTGCGGCATGCCGGCCTCCTTGTAGACCTGCGCGGCCGCCATCGACACGCCGGAGGTGAAGTCGCCCAGGACGCCGACGATCTCCTTGTCGTCCACGAACTTGCGGGCGATGTTGGTGCCCTCCTTGGCGTCGGAGCGGCTGTCCTCGAAGACGATCTCGACCTTGAACGGCTTGCCGGCGGCGTTGAACTCGGTCAGCGCGATCTCGGCGGCCTTGCGGAAATCCTGGCCGTACTGGGCGGTGTCGCCGGTCAGCGGCAGCTGGTAGCCGAGCTTGACCGTGTCGGCGGCGAAAGCAGAACCGGCAATCCCGGCGGCGGTGAGGGTCGTCAGCGTAAGGAGGCGGAACTTCATGGCGATGTCACCCTCTTATTGTCTGTCGTTGCAGGCTTTGCGGCGATGCGCGTCTATTCGGCGGCTCCGGCACCGGGCAGGACCTTCAGCCGGCAACAGCCCTCGTCGCCCGGTTTCCAGGTCTCGCCCTTGAAGACGAAGCCGGCAGCCTCGAACAGGCCGCCGTCGATGGCGCCGGCCATCTTGCAGAGCAGTTCCAGATCGGCGTCGGACCGGCCCTGCGCCTGCCAAGCTTCCTTCAGCGGGCAGCGGTGGAAATGGATTTCCAGCGCCTCGCCGTCGCACCGCTTGATCTCCG
>NZ_BADK01000209.1 GCF_000333595.1 Azospirillum sp. B506 | reverse complement strand
TCAAGTAGGACGCCCTCAATAAGCGCCAGAACCGTATTGAGCATATTCGGCGGGCATAGAATTTCTGCAGGGTCGATTTTGTATGGCAGGAACTGGCTTTCGATCGGCATAATTCTGTATTCTGTCAGCCATTCTGTCAGCGTCCCAGCGTCAATGCGCTCGATTCGCATTCTTTGAATTATTTTGCCATCGCTGCCAGGCACCGCCACAGGCGCTCGATAGATGCTCGGTGGCAGTGTTGATGCCCAATAGCGCCTGGAGTCGTTCTTAGCCAACTCCTCCGGGATCTTTACCGTTTGGTTGTTAACGATCTCAAACGAAACCGTCCGCAAGGCCTTGCGGCCGTCGTGAACCCCGGAGTGGCGGTTTAGTACATGCCCTGTGCCGCGTCCCGCTGGCGGCGGGAAACCTGGACAGAACCATGGTGCGTCACGGTAACGCCACTTGGCCTGCCCAGTCGGCCAAATGCCTATATGACTGTCAAAGCGCAGATAAGGGATCACGCAACCGTGCTGGAAACCCAAGGTTAAGCTGATGTGCTCGACCCATGCGATCTCGCCATCCACCTCGTCGCCATCGACTGTCAAACGCGCCGTCGCTGCGGAGCGCACGATGCTCGTCAGGAGCACACTTGGCCACGTCCAAATCTCGGAGTGCTCGAAACATGCAGGGTCGCCGCCCAGATCGCACTTCCATCCGACGACCTCGCCCGTTTCGTGAGCCCATAACGGCATCGCGCGCAGGGCGTATATGTCGCGGAAATAGGACTCCATGCCATAGCGGAGTTCGATCTCCCTCAGCTTAGTGCGCAGCAACTCGGCCACCCGGACCGCGGGTTCAGATTCGGTCTCCATGCGGGTAGCCGCTTGGTCGAAGTAGCTGACATCGCGAGTCAGTTCCAGGATAGCTCTTGAATCCGTCATGCCGGAGATGTATGGCACCGCCGCCAAGGCAATTCTCAAGTATCCCCGCGGATCAGCGCGCAGCGTCCCATTCATCTTG
>NZ_BADK01000210.1 GCF_000333595.1 Azospirillum sp. B506 | reverse complement strand
ACAGCACCCCCGCCTCGGTCAGAATCCCGTCCACGTCGTTGCCCAGCGAGGCGCCGGTCATCAGCGTGATCTTCAGCTTCTCGGACGCGGCGCGTTCGGCCAGCGCCAGCGGCACCGCCTTGGCGTCGCCGGCACGGGTGAAGCCGCTCATGCCCACGGTCATGCCGTCCTTGATGAGAAAGGCGGCCTCTTCCGCCGGAACCACCTTGCCCCACAGGGATTTCAGGCGGATGCGATCTCGGTACATCGGGCGTTCCTTTTATGAATGCTTTTTTGCGAATGGCGAACGATCCGTTCCCATGCGGTCGTATTTCTTGTTTGAAAATACTCATAAGGAGGCGCTGTCCGATGCCGCAATTGTTCGTCCGGAATATCAGGCAATGCTCAAGTGAATGGGTGGGCGAATATCGGCGGATCTGTGCGCAATCCGGACAGACACTTCGGAAATCAGCATGTCGACGACATCTTATGAGCCAGTTCGACGTGCACAGAAACATCGGCGCTGGCCGACAGACGACTCCTTTTGTGGTTGTCATTCAATCGGGAAGGTTCGACAGAGCACGCAGCCGCGTCGTCATTCCAATGATCGACAAGCGCGCGGAGCCGCCCATCGATCCTGAATTGAATTCATCTTTTGAAATCGATGGACGCTCGGTGGTTCTTCATCCACGACAGACCGTGACGGTCCGCACCGAACGGCTCGGCGAGAGGGTCTGTTCCCTCGCCGGCGACAGCGACCGCATCATCGCCGCCATCGACCTCCTGATTTCCCGTGCCTGGGGATGAGTAGCCCGTGACACCCGCCCAAATCCAAGACCGCATCCTGTACCGCGACGGGCTGATGCTGATCCTCGACAAGCCCGCCGGGCTGCCGGTCCATGCCGGCCCTGCCGGAGGGCCGAATCTGGAGCGGCATTTCGATGCGCTGCGCTTCGGCTTTCCCAAGCCGCCGTCGCTGGCCCACCGGCTGGACCGCGACACGTCGGGCTGCCTGATCCTCGGCCGTCATGCCAAGGCGCTGCGCAAGATCGGCATCCTGTTCCAGAACGGCAAGGTCGATAAGACCTATTGGGCGGTGGTCGCCGGCACACCGCCGCAGGAGTCCGGGCGGATCGACCTGCCACTTGCCAAGGTCTCCAACAAGACCGGCGGCTGGCGCATCGTCGGCGCGCCCGACGGGCAGGCGGCAGTCACCGACTATGTGGTGCGCGGGCAGGCGGACGGATTTACCTGGCTGGAACTGACGCCGCACACCGGCCGCACCCACCAGATTCGCGTCCATTGCGCCTCCATTGGCTGCCCTCTGCTGGGCGACCCGCAATATGGCGGGCCGGAAGGCAAGCCGTTGCACCTGCATTCCCGTGCCATCTCGCTGCCACTCTACCCCAAGCGCGAACCGGTGGGGGCCGTGGCGCCGGTCCCGGCTCATATGAGAGCGGTCTTGGAGGCTTGCGGCTTTACCGAAGTGTCATAGCGTCGCCACCATGCACCGGCCTTGCTGCAACGCGGCAGGCTGCCCCATGATCGATGTCTGCAAACGGGGCGATCCCGGCCCGGGGGACAAGCGCATGAAGCCGATCGGCACGACGACAGCCCGTTGGATGACCTTGCGATATGCCCTGGCGCTGACGCTGATCGCGCTGGGCACGCTGGCCGGCTTCGTCATGACCGAACGGGTGATCGGCCAGCACGAACGAATGCTGGAGGTGGTCAACGTGTCCGGCCGCCAGCGCATGCTGTCGCAGCGCACGGCGTTGCTGGTGGAGCAGTTGAAGACCGCGACCGACCCGGCGACCCGGATCGAACTCGCTCAGCGGTTGGGTGAGATCACGGACATGTTCGAGGCGGCACACCATCGCCTGAGCGGCCGGCCCGCGCCACAGGAAGGTCAGCCGCTGGGACCGCCTCCGCGGGACTTGTTCTACAGCGGCCCGGATCCGCTGGATCCGGTGGTAACCGAGCATATCGCCGGCCTGCGCCGCGTCATCGCCGCCGCTTCGGCAGGCCAGCCGCCCGATCCGGCCGAGGCCGGCCGCATCACCGCCCAGGCGCTTGGCCCGCTGCTGGATCGGCTGGAGGAGATGGTTGCGCTCTACCAGGAGGAGGGCGAGGCGGGCTTCCAGACCCTGCACCGGCTGGGATTGGCGGTGCTGCTGGTGACCCTTCTGATCCTGGTGGTCGAGGCGGTGGCGATCTTCCGGCCGATGACGCGGCAGGTGCGCCGCCAGTTCACCGAAATCCTGCGCATGGCAGAGACCATCGAACGGGCGAATGCGACGCTGGAGCAGCAGGTGCGGGAACGGACCGCTGAACTGCATGCCGCAAAAACAGCGGCGGAGCAGGCCCATCGTGCCAAATCCCGTTTTCTTGCCCACGCCAGCCACGATCTGCAACAGCCCCTGCAGGCAATCGGCATGTTCACCGGCATGCTGGAACGCCAGCCACAGAGCGGCAAGGCGACAGCCCTGCTGACCGACCTGAAGGCGGCGCAACGGTCGATGCGCGACCTGCTGAACGCCATCCTCGACATCTCCAAGCTGGAATCCGGGGTGGTGACGCCGAAGCCCGCCGACCTGCCGCTTTCCCCCCTGCTCGACCAGCTGGAGGCGGAATTCGCCGGACAGGCGGAGGCGAAGGGGCTGCGGCTGCGCGCCATCCCGACCAACGCGGTGGTGCGCAGCGATCCGGCGCTGCTGGAGCGCATCATCCGCAACCTGATCGCCAATGCCATCCGCTACACCGAGGCCGGTGGTGTCCTGGTCGGCTGCCGTACCCGCGGCGACAGGCTGTGGATCGAGGTCTATGACACCGGCCGCGGCATTGCCGAACCCGACCGTCTGCGCATCTTCGAGGAGTTCGTCCAGCTCGACCGTCCCGACCGGGATCGCAGCGAAGGCATCGGGCTTGGCCTCGCCATCGTCGAGCGTCTCGCCCGGTTGCTGGGCCATCCGGTGACGGTGCGCTCGGTGGAAGGGCGCGGAACCGTGTTCGCCGTGGGTGTGCCGTTGGCAGGCTAAAATTGTGCCGCCTTGAAGAACAATCTGATGCAATAGCGCTAGATTGTTCTTTGATACCCCGGGTGCCAAATTCCCCTCCAGACAACGACACGCCCAAAAGGCACGGAGGGTTCCACCATGATCACCATTCGCCATCGCGACGAGCGTGGGGTCGCCAACATGGGGTGGCTGAACAGCAACCACAGCTTCTCGTTCGGCCATTACTTCAATCCGGCCCACATGGGCTTCCGTGCCCTGCGGGTCATCAACGAGGACCGCGTGATTCCCGGCGCCGGCTTTCCCACCCATGGGCATGCCAACATGGAAATCGTCTCCTACGTGCTGAACGGCGCGCTGGAGCATAAGGACTCCATCGGCACCGGCTCGGTGATCCGTCCGGGCGAGGTCCAGGTGATGAGCGCCGGCCGCGGCATCCGCCACAGCGAGTACAATGCGTCGGACACCGAGCCGGTGCATTTCCTCCAGATCTGGATTCTGCCGGAGGCGAACAATCTGTCGCCCGGCTACCAGCAGGCGGATTTCCCGACCGAGCAGAAGCGTGGCAAACTGAAGCTGGTCGGGTCGCGGGACGGCCGTGACGGCAGCGTCACCATCCACCAGGATGTCGACCTGTACGCCACGCTGCTGGACGGCGAGGAGAGCGTCACCTTGCCGCTTCGTCCCGGCCGCCATGCCTGGGTCCAGGTCGCCCGCGGCCGGGTCCATCTGAACGGCACCCTGTTGAAGGCCGGCGACGGCGCCGCTCTGACGGACGAGGAGGCGGTGACGCTCGACCGGGCGGACGAGGCCGAAGTGCTGGTCTTCGACCTTGCCTGATGCGGCCGGTCTTACCGTGTCAGGCTTGACATAAAAGCTTGATTTGAACCGGGAGCGGGGCAGGCGGCAGAGTGCCGCAGTCCCGTTCCCGCCGACGCCCTGCCGGCGGGCCGAACCCTGGGGTTGGCGATGACCGAGCAGAAAACCTACAATGTCCTGTTTCTCTGCACCCACAATTCGGCGCGCAGCATCATGGCCGAATGCCTGATGCGCCGGTGGGGCGCCGGCCGCTTCAATGCATGGTCCGCCGGCAGCCATCCGGCCGGCCAGATCAACCCGCACACCCTGGCGACTCTGAAGGCCTTCAATCTGCCGACCGACGGGCTGCGCTCCAAGAGCTGGGACGAGTTCTCCCAACCGGAAGCGCCGGCGCTGGATTTCGTCTTCACCGTCTGCGACCAGGCGGCGGGGGAGATGTGCCCGGTGTGGAACGGCGCTCCTCTTGTCGCCCATTGGGGGGTCGAGGACCCGGCTGCCGCCACCGGAACGGAAGACCGCATCCGCATGGCCTTCCGCCGCACCTATGTGGAATTGGAAAGCCGCATCAAGATCTTCGCCAGCCTGCGAGTGGAACAGCTGGACCGGCTGGCCTTGCAAAGCTCGCTGCATGCCATCGGCACCGTCCATGATTCCGAAACGGACATGATGGCCGGCGCCTGAGCGCCATCTCACGCCGCCCGTATCACAGCACCTGCTTCGGCACCGACAGCAACTCCTTCCTGATGCGGTTCAGGCTGGGGCGGTTGTCGGGGCCGAAGGCGATCGGACGGCACAGATGCATGGCGGTCAGCCCGACCCGCGCGGTCAGCAGGCCGTTGATCACCCCCTGCCCCATCCGGGTGGAAATCGCGGCGGCGAGCGACCCGCCCAGCGCCTCCACCGCCACATGGTGGGCGCTCTCGGTCACGCCGGCGACGGCGATGTTGGCGAGCATCCGGCGCAGCAGCCGGAGCGAGCCGACATAGCCGGGCCGGGCGCCATAGAGCGCGGCAATCTCCCGCACCAGCGTCAGGTTGCGCCAGAGGACGACCGCGAAATCCAGCAGGGCGGCCGGACTCAGCGCCGTGGCGACGGCGGTGTCGCGCGAGGCGCGCAGCACCCGCTGGTAGGCGGCGTGGTCGAGCGGGCTCAGCACCTCGCGGTCGAGAAGCCGGACCACCTCATGCTCGTCATGGGCGTCCGTGACATGGTGGATCACGAGGGCCAGTGCCGGAGCCAGTTCCCGGCGGTCGGCATAGAGCGCCACCAGGGACCCGGCGAAGCGGTCGGCCCGGCCACCGGGCGCGTCCAGCTCAAGACGGCCGGCCTCGGCCCGCAACTCCTCGATCCGGCGCAGGCGGCGGAGCGATAGCAGCTCGGTCGTCAGCATCGCCAGCGCGGCGATGCCGGCGGTGGCCGCCAGCACCGCGACCAGCCCACCCAGGACAAGGCTGGTGGCGAAGGCCCGGGCCAGCAGGTCGGCGGTGTCGAACCCAAGCGCCACCAGAACCAGCGCCGCCAGCGCCCCGATCAGCCAGCGCCCCAGCCTGCGCGTGGTCCGCACCGGCGTGGCGGGCGCCGGCAGCAAATCGGCCGGATCGCCGGTGCCGGTCAGCAGGGCCGCTTCCTCCTCCGCCGGCACCGGGGCGGCGCGGTCGGGATCCAGCTCCATCGGCGGAACCCAGCCACCTGAAGACTTGCCGGACTTGCGTGTTCCGGTCTCGTGCTCCGTCACGTCAGGTAATCCCCGAAAAGGAATTGCAGGGCCTGATCGACGCGGATGTGTGGCAGGCCGCGCGGGTCGCGTCCGAGGTCGTCGGGCGGACGGAAGGCGAGGAAGTTGTAGGGACGGTCGCGGCCGGGCGGGAAAGCCTCCGCATCCTCCGGGATCTCGCCGGGGAACAGCACGGTCGGGCGGTCGCGTCCGACGGGCACGCCGCGGACACAGCGCAGTTGGCGCCCCTCATGCTCCGTCACCACGCTTTCGGTGCATTTCAGCGCGGCGATGGCCATGGTCTCGACCTGGGCGCCTTCAAAGCGGATGGCATTGCGGGCGTCGCCGACCAACCGGTCGAGCAGGGCGCGAAGCTGGGCATGCTGGTGGGCGGCGATGTGGTCGGCCTTGGTCGCGGCGAACAGCACGCGGTCGATCTTGCTGCCGAACAGCCAGTCGAACCAGCCGGACGCACCGTGGCGGAACGGCTCCAGGCTCAGCTCCAGCGCACGCTTCATATCGGCCATCCCGGCCGGACCGGCGTTCAGCGCGCCCAGCACGTCGATCAGCACGATCTGCCGGTCGAGCCGGGCGAAATGCTCGGCAAAAAAGCGGCGGACGACGTTGGTCTTGTAGGCCTCGTACCGCTCCTCCATCAGCGCCCAAAGACTTCCCCTGCCCCGCTGGGTCCCATGCAAAGGACAGAAGGTCAGCAACGGTGCGTCCTTCATGTCGCCGGGTTCGACGAAGCGGCCGGGCTGGATCAGGCTGAGCAGCGTGTCGGCACGGCGGCAGGCGTGGAGATACTCGGTGTAGAGCGCCGCCCCGCGCCGCGCCGTCTCCTCCTCCGCCGAAGCCGCCGGATCGATGGTGGCAAGCCAGCCGCGCCAGGAGGCCGACAGCGCATCGCGCGGCGGGCGGGCGGCGAGTTCGAGGGTCTGGGCGCTCCAGTCCGCGAAGCTCTGGCGCAGCAGCGGCAGGTCGAGCAGCCATTCGCCCGGGTAATCGACGAGGTCGAGATTCAGCGTCGCCACCGGCTGCACCGAGCGCTTCAGCGCCGAGTCCGGGCGATAGCGCAGGGAAACGCGCATCTGGCCGATGCCGCGCGTCGGCTCCGGCCAATGGGGGTCGGGACCGGTCAGGGCGGCAAGATGGCCCTCGAAATCGAAGCGCGGCACGTCGGGATCGGGCTGAGGCCGCAGCCGCGCCGCCTGGAAGCGGCCCGACGAGACGACATCCATGAAGGGCAGCCGCCCGGCCTTCAGCAGATTGTCGACAAGCGCGGTGACGAGGACGGTCTTTCCCGCCCGCCGCAGTCCGGTGACGCCGACGCGCACCGTCGATTCAAGGAGAAGCCGGCTGCCGGCGTCGTAGAGGCTGTTCAGGTCGGGAATGCGCACGGGCGGTCGTTCACGTCTGGCCGATGACCGGCCCTATATGGGGTCGGCCCGCCGGGATGCGAGGGGGAGCCGGATGCGACGTTTGGAACAGCGTGAAACAGTTTCCGGGGGAGTGTTCACTGTTCCATCCGGTCGGCATCGGCGGTGAGCTCCGCAGTTGGGGACAAGGGGAATTGGTATCATGGGAACGGCGGAACGGAGAACGGCGGTGTGAAATTCGGGGCACCCCCCTCTCCCCTGGGACGAGGGGCTCCCGGTATGGGAGAGGGGGGTCATCCCGCGATATAGTGCGGCATCAGCTTCGCCTGATCGCCGATCCAGACCTCGCATCGGCTGTCCTGGTTGAGGAAGAAATAGGTCTTGCCCGGCTGGCGGCGGTTCTGCGGATCGATCAGGTTGGCGCCGCCGGAAAAGGCGACGCCATAGCGATGGTCCGGCGTGGCCGCCCAATAGAGGCCGTCGATCTGTTGCAGGAAGGCGCCGCGCTGGCACAGGTGCGACAGGGTGCGGTCCAATGTGGCAAAGCCCTTCAAGCCCTGCGGCAGGCTGTAGACCAGGCGGCTTTCGGTGCGGAGCAGGCGCGGCTCGTGGCCGGGCGGTGGTGGCTCATAGGCGCGGAAGGGCGGGCGCAGATGGCCGGGTTCGGTGCGGTCGGTGCGCAGCACCTCCTGCGCGCCGGCGTCAGCCGGAAACAGAATGGCCGGAAGCGCAATAAGGCCCAGCAGCAGGGCGGCAAGGCGGCCGGTCATCGCGCCGACGGGTCGCTGAAGACCGGACAATCGACGATCCGGCAGTGGACTGACAGCAAGCGGGACCGGAAAACCGGCCCCTTCAATCCGTCCCTTGAGCCGGCCCTTCACCCCAACCATGCCAGCGTCTCGCGCAGCCCATCCTCCAGCGGCGTGTCGCAGCTCATGCCGAAGGCGGCGACCAGACGCGACGGATCGCCGATCGACATCCGGATATCGCCCGGCCGCGCCGGACCGTAGCGCCGGTCGAGCGGCCGGCCCGACAGCTCCGCCAGCACGTCCGCCAGCCGGTTGATCGAGGTCGGACGGCCGGTGCAGACATTGTAGACCGGTGCGCCGCGTCGCGGATGTTCCATCGCTGCGGTCAGGTATCGCACCAGATCCCCGACAAAGATGAAATCCCGGACCTGCTCGCCGTCGCCGTTGACGATGATCGTCTCCCCCCGGGCGATGCGCCCGGCGAAGATGGAGATGACGCCGGAATAAGGCGACGCCGGGTCCTGGCGCGGGCCATAGACGTGAAGAAACGGAAGCCGGCG
>NZ_BADK01000211.1 GCF_000333595.1 Azospirillum sp. B506 | reverse complement strand
GCGCCTGCGGTGGCGAAGCAGGCAGGTAGGTCTGCAATGCGCTCCGTGACAGGCCGGCACCGAAAGCCGCGGCGGCGGCGCCCAACTGGTGGCCGGCGAAAATCCAGCCGAAGACCAGGTTTGCGCGATCCCGCCCGAAGCGTTCCGCCGTCAGGCGCACGGTCGGCGGCACGGTGGCGATCCAGTCCAACCCGTAGAAGACGGCAAAGACCGACAGTCCGTAAAGCGTAAAGTCTGAATAGGGCAGATAGAGCAACGACAGGCCACGCAAGCCATAATACCAGACCAGAAGCCAGCGGTTGTCGTACCGGTCTGACAGCCAGCCCGACCCGACGGTGCCGACGAAGTCGAAGATCCCCATCAGCGCCAACAGACCGGCCGCCTGCACCTCCGGTACGCCAAAGTCGACGCAGAGTGGAATCAGATGGGTCTGGATCAAGCCATTGGTGCTGGCACCGCAGATGAAGAAGGTGGCGAACAGAACCCAGAAGGTCCGTGTCACCGAGGCATCCCGCAGAGCGCCCAGCGCGGCCGACAGGATCGCGCCGGCCGGCGCGGCAGGCGGAGCTCCTGCGACCTCGCCGAAGGCGGACAGGCCGAGGTCGGCCGGACGGTCGCGCATCAGCGCCAGCATCGCCAACGCGGCCACGGCAATCAGGCCACACAGCAGACCGATGGCGCTGCGCCAGCCATAGGCCTCCGTCAGCATCGACAGCAACGGCATGAACACCAGCTGCCCGGTGGCGGAACTGGCGGTGAGCAGACCGATCACCAATCCGCGACGGGCGACAAACCAGCGGGTGGCGATGGTGGCACCCAGCACCATGGCGGTCAGGCCCGTTCCGAAGCCGACCACGAAGCCCCACAGCAGGATCAGTTGCCAGACCTCCCGCATCGCCAGCGACGCCAGCAGCCCGCCACCGACGAGCGTCAGCGAGGACAGCACCATGCGGCGGACGCCGAAGCGATTGATCATCGCAGCGGCGAAAGGCCCCATCAATCCGAACAGCAGGAGGCGGATCGCCATCGCGGTGGAGATATCGGCAGTGTCCCAGCCGAATTCCCGCTGGAGAGGCAGAAGCAGGACGCCCGGTGCCCCGACCGCTCCGGCGGACACCAGCATGGACAGGAAGGTGACGGCGACGACAACCCAGGCATAGTGGATGTCGCGCCGAGCCAAGGCGGCGGCAAGAGGGGTGGATAGCATCGGCCGGGACTCCGGTGGCTTGCCTGTTGTCTGACCCAGTTATTGGGCGGTTACGCCGCCATCGATGTTGATCGACTGGCCGGTAACGAAGCCGGCAGCGTCGGAGCAGAGCCAGAGCACCGCCGCCGCCACCTCTTCCGGGCGGCCGACACGGCCGACGGGATGACGCGGCCCCAGCACAGCCTCCACCCGTTCGGGACCGCCGAAGGAGGCCTGGGTCATCGGTGTCTGGATGATCGCAGGGCAGACGGCATTGACCCGCACGCCGAAGGCGGCGACCTCGATGGCGGCCGTCCGGGTCAGCCCCTCGACCGCCGCCTTGCTGGCGGAATAAGCGGCGTTGCCGGCCATGCCAATCTGCCCCAGCACCGATCCGGTGTTGACCACCGCGCCGTGCCCCTGGCGCCGCATGATCGCCAGCTCATGCTTCAGGCAGAGCCAGACGCCTTTGACATTGACCGTCAGTATGCGGTCGAAGGCAGCCTCTTCCATGTCGGTGATCGGTGCGACCTGATGGATGCCGGCATTGTTGAAGGCTGCATCGAGGTGGCCATAGTCGCGCTCGATCCGTTCAAACAGCGCGGCCACCTCGCCGGCATCAGCGACGTCGGCGGCCACGAAGCGGCCGCGGCCGCCGGCACGACCGATCGATTCCACCGTTTCAAGCCCTTCCGCCTCGCGCCGGCCGGTGACGATCACCGTCGCCCCGGCACCGGCAAAGGCAAGCGCCGTCGCCCGGCCAATACCAGACGTGCCACCAGTAACGAGCGCAACCCGCCCACTCATGTCAGCCCCGGTCGTGTTCATCACCACGCTCATGACCCTCTCCCGCCCTTCGTCCGTCTTCTGCGCCCGGGCCGATGCCGGACACCATTGATGACGACCATCATCATTCTCGTTTTTGATGATGTCCATAATGAAAACTGCGACCGAACCCGGAATCCAGGAACCTCAGCCATGCGTGCCTCGAATGGCGCATTATGCCGGGCGACACCACATGTTCGCGGAGCGGACAGGACCTGCGCCGAGCAGGCCACCCCGGCCCGTGCATGCCCACCCATTTGGGAGGCTTATTCTGGTCTTGGTTGCGACACAGCCGAACAGAGGCAACCGGAATGGTGCATGCCATCGACCCGAGCGGAAGTCACCGGTCCGTGGACGATGTCGCCGGGCATGTGATAGCGCCGACACAGGCCCCAGCCCTTCGGTTCAGTTCCATAAGGATAAGCTTGACCGTCGCCGCGCAACGGATCATGAAGGCGCGACCATACTCGTCCATGTATCCGCATGTATCGGGTGCCGTCGGGTCTTTCACTTTCTTTCGGTTGGGCGAATGTTGCTTTCGCAGCGCTTGGGCAGCCCAAGACTTGTCATCTCCCATCGGTACGGGTGCCGGCACGCCGAATGGCAAGCATTCGTTAACCATAAAGCGCCACAACTTGAGAGCGGCCCAATGCCGCGTTCAGCCGACCGCCGGGGCCGCATAACGATCGGGTCCGTTTGGCGCCACCGCGCTGATTCCCTTTGGAAGGCTGACACAGCGTGACTCTGCTGACTGCGCGGGCCAACGGCCCGACCGACGTTTCCCCGGCCGGTCAATCGACGATCTCCGCTCCCTGGACCGCCACTCCGACGGTCCCGACGCTGAGCGGCGTGGTGGATCCCTCCCTCCTCCGCGACGAGCTGCTGTCCGACATCCCACAGGCGACCGCCACGGCGCATCCGGATCGCACGGCCATCGTCTATGAAGGCCGGCGCGTCACCTATGCCGAATTGGACGCACGCGCCAACCGGGTCGCCCGCGGCCTGCGGGCGCGCGGAATCGGTCCTGGCTGCTTCGTCGGGTTGTGGATGGCCCGGTCGCTCGACCTGCATGTGGCCTTGCTGGGCATCCTGAAGGCCGGCGCGGCCTATCTGCCTTTCGACGCCGATGCTCCGGCAGAACGCGTCGCGGTCAGCCTGACCGACTGTGCCGCCCCGGCGATCCTGATCGATCTGGTCACCGGCACAAAGGCGGCGACGCTGGCCGACGCCGGCGCCGAGGTCCAGGTGCTGCGCATCGGCGACGTGTTGAGCGACGCGCTGGGAAGCGACGAGCGGCCGTTCGACCTGCGCGCCGACGGCGTGACGCCGGACAGCCCGGCCTATGCAATCTACACCTCGGGCTCGACCGGCAAGCCCAAGGGCATTGTCATCAGCCACCGCAACATCTGCCATTACCTGCGTGCCGCCAACAGCATCTACGGCATCACCGCCGACGATGTGGCGTTCCAGGGCGCGTCGGTGGCGTTCGATCTGTCGCTGGAGGAGATCTTCGTCCCCTATCTGGCCGGCGCCACCCTGTGGGTCGCCAGCCGCCAGGTGCTGGACGAGGCCGACCGGCTGGCCGACGTGCTGACAGAGGCCGGCGTCACCGTTCTGGATACCGTGCCGACCCTGCTGGCGATGCTGCCGAAGGACGTGCCGTCGCTGCGCGTCGTCATCCTGGGCGGCGAAGCCTGCCCGCCGGCGGTTGCCGCGCGCTGGTGCCGACCGGGCCGGTGCCTGTTCAACAGCTATGGCCCGACCGAGGCGACCGTCGTCGCCACGGTGGCCGAGGTCCATCCCGACACCCCCGTCACCATCGGCCGCCCAATTCCCAACTACACCTGCTATGTGGTGGACGAAACGCTGCGGCCGGTGGCTCCCGGCACCCAGGGCGAACTTCTGATCGGCGGCCCCGGCGTGGCCCAGGGCTATCTCGGCCGCCCCGAATTGACGGCGGAGAAGTTCATCGCCAATCCGTACCGCGCCGGTACACAGGATCCCCTGCTCTACCGGTCCGGCGACGCGGTCAGCGTCGATGCCGACGGCAACCTGCGCTTCCATGGCCGCATCGACGATCAGGTGAAGATCCGCGGCTTCCGGCTGGAACTGGGCGAGATCGAGGCCAAGCTGACCGACCTGCCCGGCGTCGCCCAGGCCACGGTGGTCCTGCGCACCGACAACGGCCTTGACCGTCTGGTCGCCTTCCTGGTCGCGCAGCCCGGCGCGTCCCTCGACAGGACCGCTCTCCGCGACGCTCTGCGTGCCCAGTTGCCTGCCTACATGGTGCCCTCGCATTATGAGCAGGTGGCGGAGCTGCCGCGCCTGACCTCCGGAAAGGCCGACCGCAAGACCCTGCAGGCGATGGCGTTGACCGAGGATGCCGGCGCCGGCGAGCAGGAGGAGCCGCGCAACCCGACCGAGGCCACCCTGCTGGAGGCTGCCCGCCGCGTCTTCCCCGGCCAGTCGATCCCGCTGGAAGCCGACTTCTTCCTCGATCTGGGTGGCCATTCGCTGCTGGCGGCGCGCTTCGTCTCGGCGGTGCGCGAGACCGCCGGGCTGGCCAGCCTGACCCTGCAGGACGTCTATGGCGCCCGCACCCTGCGTGGGATGGCAGAGCGGCTGGACGCCAAGGCGCCGGCCGGGAATGGCGCCAAGCCGGCCGACCTGTCCTTCGAGCCGCCGCCGCTCGGCCGCCGTCTGCTGTGCGGTCTGGCCCAGGCCGCGGCGCTGCCGGTCATCCTGGGGCTGATGACGGTGCAGTGGCTGGGCGTGTTCGTCAGCTACATGCTGCTGTCCGGCGAGGATGCCGGAATCTTCGGCGAGATCACCACGCTGTTCGGCGTCTATGTGGTCATAAACATCGCCACCGTCGCCATCGCCATCGCGGCCAAATGGCTGATCATCGGCCGGACCAAGCCGGGCCGTTATCCGCTGTGGGGCGTTTATTATTACCGCTGGTGGCTGGCGCAGCGCTTCATCGCGCTGGTGCATCTGAAATGGTTCCAGGGATCGCCGGTGATGCGGCTGTTCCTGCGCGCTCTCGGCGCCAGGGTCGGCGCCGACGCGATGATCGGCGAGTTCGAATCCGGCGCCATCGATCTGGTCAGCATCGGCCGCGGCGCCTCGACCGGCGGCAAGGTAAAGCTCGCCAATGCCGAGGTGATCGGCAACGAGCTGGTGATCGGCACCATCGAAATCGGCGACGATGCCTATGTCGGCACTTCCTGTGTCATCGGCCACGACGCCGTGGTCGGCAGGAGCACCGAGCTGGCCGACCTGACCGCGCTCGCCGCCGGTACCCACACCGGCGATTATGAACAGTGGGACGGTTCGCCCGCCCGCAAGGTCGGCACCGTCGACCGTGCGGCCCTTCCCGAGGAACCGCGCGCCGGCATCGTCAAGCGCGCCGCCCAGTCGCTGATCTATCTGGTCGCCCTGGTCGGCCTGCCGCCGGTGGCACTGATCCCGATCTTCCCGGCCTTCTACCTGTTCGACAAGCTCGACGCCTGGATGGGCGGGGTGTTCAAGGTCAACTATCTCTACTATGTCCCCGCCATCGCCTGGCCGACCGCCATGTTCCTGGTGGCCTTCACCGTGCTGCTGATCGCCGCCATGCGCTGGATCGTGCTGCCGAAGGTGGAAGCCGGCTCCTACTCGGTCCACAGCTGGTTCTACGTCCGCAAATGGGTCGTGGCGCTGGCGACCGAGGTCATGCTGGGAACCCTCAGCTCGCTCTACGCCACCGTCTACATGCGGGCCTGGTACCGCCTGATGGGCGCCAGGATCGGCCGCGATGCCGAGATCTCGACCAACCTCGCCGGCCGCTACGATCTGGTGGACATCGGCGAAGAATGCTTCATCGCCGACGAGGTGTTGCTGGGCGACGAGGACTTCCGTCGCGGCTGGATGCATCTGCAGCCGTGAAGACCGAGGCCCGCGTGTTCGTCGGCAACGACGCCGTGGTGCCGCCGGGCGCCTCCATCCCCACCGGCACGCTGATCGGCATCAAGTCCAAGCCCCCGGCGAATGCCGAGATGCAGGCCGGCGACACCTGGTTCGGCAGCCCGCCGATCAAGCTGCCGGTGCGCCAGAAGTTCGACAACGTGTCGGCCAACTGGACCTTCGAGCCGTCGCACGCCCGCCGTCTGGGACGCGCCGTGTTCGAGGCGTTCAGCCTGTCGATGCCGTCGATGCTGTTCATCACCTTCGGCACCTTCGCGGTGGAGTTCTTCGCCCCCGCCATCCTCGACCAGCGCTGGGGCGCCTTCGCCTGGCAGTTCCTGGCGGTCAGCGTCGCCATTCCTGCCGCGATGGTGCTGGTGGTGGCGCTGGTGAAGTGGCTGCTGATGGGCCGCTACGCCCCGACCATGAAGCCGATGTGGTCCTGGTGGGCCATGCGGACCGAGGCGGTGGCCGTGCTCTACTGGGGTCTGGCCGGCAAGGTCCTGCTCGACCATCTGCGCGGCACGCCGATGCTGCCCTGGGTCCTGCGCCTGTTCGGCACGAAGTTCGGCCAGGGCGTCTACATGGACACCACCGACATCACCGAGTTCGACTGTGTGTCGGTCGGCGACTATTGCGCCATCAACGCCCTGTCGGCCCTGCAGACCCACCTGTACGAGGACCGCGTGATGAAGGTCGGCCGGGTGACGGTCGGAACCGGCGTCACCGTCGGGGCCGGCGCCACCGTGCTCTACGATACCCATGTCGGCGATTTCGCACGCCTTGGCCCGCTGACCCTGGTGATGAAGGGCGAGGAAATCCCCGCCCATGGCGACTGGGTCGGCGCTCCGGCTGAACCGGCGCCGCAAGCCCATGCGGTGGTCGACAAACGGGTAAAGGCGGCGGCGTAAACACCCGGCGCCAGCGACAAGAAGAAAAGGCTGGTATTACCATTTCGGTGTACCGGCCTTTTCTTTTGCCTGTCTTCAGCCCTTCATTCATCTGACGACAAACCGTCGCGCACTGTTACTCGCGCCGATGGTTGTGTCCGCCCCGCAGCGGTGTATAAGGGGTGCCGAGCGCGGCCTGCCCCCTTCGCGCGCCCGGCCGGGCCTTGTCCCGCGGAGGCGAACGGCGGCCGTTGGATCGTCACGCCAGGTTCGTCACGCCAAAGATCGTCACGAAGGAACGCCCCAATGCCCGACGACATCGCCTCAGCCCGCGGCCTGTTTCCGCTCGCCAAGGACGACACGACCTACCGCAAGCTGACCTCGGACCATGTTTCGGTCGTCGAGTTCGACGGCGAGCAGATCCTGAAGGTCGAGCCGGAAGGTCTGCGCCTGCTGGCCGAGGCTGCCTTCTCCGACATCAACCATCTGCTGCGTCCGGGCCATCTGGCCCAGCTCGCCAAGATCCTTGACGATCCGGAGGCGTCGGCCAACGACCGCTTCGTGGCGCTCGACCTGCTGAAGAACGCCAACATCGCCGCGGCCGGCACCCTGCCGATGTGCCAGGACACCGGCACCGCCATCATCATGGGCAAGAAGGGCCGCCGCGTCTGGACCAAGGGCGGCGACGAGACCGCCCTGTCCGAAGGCGCCCGCGATGCCTATCTGAAGCGCAACCTGCGCTACAGCCAGCTGGCGCCGATCTCCATGTATGAGGAGAAGAACACCCGCAACAACCTGCCGGCGCAGATCGACATCTATTCCGAGGGCGAGGACTATTACAAGTTCCTGTTCATGGCCAAGGGCGGCGGGTCGGCCAACAAGACCTTCCTGCATCAGGCCACGCCGTCGGTGCTGGCGCCCGACCGGCTGCTGAAGTTCCTGGAAGACAAGATCCGCTATCTCGGCACCTCGGCCTGCCCGCCCTACCACCTCGCCATCGTCATCGGCGGCCTGTCGGCGGAGCAGAACCTGAAGACGGTGAAGCTGGCCTCGGCCCGCTATCTCGACAATCTGCCGACCGAGGGCGGCGAGGACGCGCACGCCTTCCGCGATCTGGCGATGGAGGCCGAGGTCCACAAGCTGACCCAGAACATGGGCATCGGCGCCCAGTTCGGCGGCAAGTATTTCTGCCACGATGTCCGCGTCATCCGCCTGCCGCGCCACGGTGCGTCGATGCCGATCGGCATCGGCGTGTCCTGCTCGGCCGACCGTCAGGCAGTGGGCAAGATCACGAAGGACGGCATCTTCCTGGAACAGCTGGAGACCGATCCGGCCCAGTATCTGCCGGAAATCGGTGACGAGCATCTGTCGGGCGAGGTCGTGAAGATCGACCTGAACCTGCCGATGGCGCAGATCCGCGCCACGCTGAGCCAGTATCCGATCCGCACCCGCCTGTCGCTGACCGGCCCGCTGATCGTCGCCCGCGATCTGGCCCACGCCAAGCTGCGCGCCCGCCTGGACGCCGGCGAACCGCTGCCCGACTATTTCAAGAACCACCCGATCTATTACGCCGGCCCGGCCAAGACGCCGGAAGGCTACGCCTCGGGCTCCTTCGGACCGACGACGGCTGGCCGCATGGACAGCTTCGTCGACCAGTTCCAGGCGGCGGGCGGCTCCATGGTCATGCTGGCCAAGGGCAACCGCAGCCCGGAAGTGACGGCGGCCTGCAAGCAGCATGGCGGCTTCTATCTCGGCTCCATCGGCGGTGCCGCCGCCCGCCTGGCCCAGGACTGCATCAAGAAGGTGGAGTGCGTCGAGTATCCCGAACTCGGCATGGAAGCCATCTGGCGCATCGAGGTCGAGGACTTCCCTGCCTTCATCATCGTCGACGACAAGGGCAACGACTTCTTCAAGGAGTTGAAGCTCGCCTGATCCGGGCTGACAGGATTTGAAAGGGGCGTGGGGCCTTGCGAGAGGCCCCGCGCCCTTTTCTCTGCCGGCTTGCAGGACGGCACCGGAGACGCCTATCTTCATCGCATCGGGATCGGGGTATCGGGATCGGGGAGAACTGTGCAATGGACGGTGTCTATGACCGGCGCGCGCCGAAGCGGGACATCACCTTGTCGCTGGACGAGGACATCCTGCAGCGCGCCCAGCCCCTTCCCGGCGACCTGTCGGAACGGGTCGAAAAGATGCTGGCCGACGAGGTGGCGAAGGCGGATCGTGAGGGTCGCCTGGATGACGTCATCGACGCATGGAACCGCTTCGATGAAAAACATGGGGCTTTCGCGGAGCAGCATGTCGACGACATCTTATGAGCCAGTTCGACGTGCACAGAAACATCGGCGCTGGCCGACAGACGACTCCTTTTGTGGTTGTCATTCAATCGGGAAGGTTCGACAGAGCACGCAGCCGCGTCGTCATTCCAATGATCGACAAGCGCGCGGAGCCGCCCATCGATCCTGAATTGAATTCATCTTTTGAAATCGATGGACGCTCGGTGGTTCTTCATCCACGACAGACCGTGACGGTCCGCACCGAACGGCTCGGCGAGAGGGTCTGTTCCCTCGCCGGCGACAGCGACCGCATCATCGCCGCCATCGACCTCCTGATTTCCCGTGCCTGGGGATGAGTAGCCCGTGACACCCGCCCAAATCCAAGACCGCATCCTGTACCGCGACGGGCTGATGCTGATCCTCGACAA
>NZ_BADK01000212.1 GCF_000333595.1 Azospirillum sp. B506 | reverse complement strand
GCGCCGTCGGCCGAGCCGACATGCCGCAGAGGAGCGCAAGCGGGCCGAGATGGCGGCACTGGCCGACCGGTTCGAGAGCGAGGTGAAAGGCGTGGTCGACAGCGTCGCGTCGTCCTCCACCGAGGTGCGGACCCTGGCCAAGTCGCTGGCGACCACCGCCGACCATACAGAGACCCAGGCGACCACCGTCGCCGCCGCGTCGGAACAGGCGTCGGTCAACGTTCAGACCGTGGCCGCCGCGGCCGAGGAGCTGGCCGCCTCCATCGCCGAGATCGGCCGCCAGATCGGCGAGAGCAGCCGCAAGGCCAAGCAGGCCGCCGACCAGGCCGACGGCACCAACCGCATCGTCGACGGGCTGTCGTCGAAGGCGAACCAGATCGGTGACGTGGTGAACCTCATCAACTCGATCGCCGGTCAGACCAACCTGCTGGCCTTGAACGCCACCATCGAGGCGGCACGGGCGGGAGAGGCCGGCAAGGGCTTCGCCGTGGTGGCGAGCGAAGTGAAGAGCCTGGCCAACCAGACCGCCAAGGCGACCGGCGACATCTCGCAGCAGATCGCCGAAATCCAGACGGCGACCGCCGACGCGGTGCAGGCGATCCAGAGCATCGCCGCCACCATCGGCGATGTGAACGTCATCGTCGGCACCATCGCCCAGGCGGTCGACGGCCAGAACGCCGCGACCATGGAGATCGCCCGCAACGTCCAGCAGGCGGCGGCCGGCACCAACGAGGTCTCCGCTTCGATCGGCGGCGTGCTGCAGGCGGCGTCGGAGACCGGAAGCGGTGCGTCGCGCCTGCTTGCCTCGTCCGGGGAGCTGTCGAAGCAGGCGGAGCTGCTGCATGCCCAGGTGGACCGCTTCCTGGGCAGCGTCCGCGGCAAGGGCTGAGGACACCGGCGGGGGAGAGCAGCCCGCCGCGCAATATCCCCATAAACCCCTATGGAGAAATGATAAGAAAATTCCATACAATGAACGGACGGTGCACCAGACCCGTTTCCCGCCTGAGCGAAGGCCTGCCTGAATGAAGGGTTGTGCGGATGTCCGTTCTGACTTTGTCCCGGAAACTGTCTCTCCTCACCTTGTCCTTTGCTCTGGCATTGTTGATCGTGGGGGGCGTCGGCATAGCCGCGCTTTCCACGGTCGATGAGGCGAACCGGCAGGTTCTGACCACCGGGGAAGCCCTGTCCAATCACCAGCAGGGCGACATGATGCACGACGCCCTGCGGGCCGATGTGCTTGCCGCCCTGCTGGTCGGACCGGATGGCGCCAGCGAAGACCGGGACGAGGTCCGCAAGGACATCAAGGAGCATTCCGATACGTTCCGCGAAGCGCTGGACGCCAACCGGCGCCTAGCCCTCAGCCCTGTGGTCGGCAGCGGCTTGCGCGAGTTGCGCGGCCCGATGGAGGATTACATCCAGGCCGCGGAAAGGCTGGTCGATCTCGCCTTGCGCGACACGGCCAGGGCGAAGGCCGAACTTTCCGCCTTTCTGCAGCGTTTCCATGAGTTGGAGGAGCGCAACGACGCCCTGTCCACTCTGATCCGGTCGGAGAACCAGGCGAACAACAGCGACTCCGCAGTCATCACCGGCTGGGCATACATCCTGATCGGTGTGGTGACCATCCTGGCGATCGGCGGATCGACGGTGCTGGCGCTGCTCATCGGCCGGTCCATCACCGGCCCGCTCGACCGTGCGACGGACGCGATTGCGCAGATCGGGCGCGGACGACGCGACATCGCGTTGCATCATCCTGTGGATGACGCCATCGGACGGGTCAGCGCCGCCGTGATGCTGATGCAAAGCCAAGCCATCGATCTCGACCGCCGCCGGACGGACGAGGAGGCGCGGCTGGCCGGGGAATTGAGCAAGCTTGCCGCCCTGAGCGAGGCCACCGACCGCTTCACCCGCCAGACCGAGGCCGTTCTGCGCGGGCTGGGCGCCACCGGCGAGCAGCTGCAATCGACCGCCGGCACCATGTCGGCGGAGGCGACTCGCGCCGCGGCCGAGATCGGCGACGTGCGCGGGCATGCGGACACCGCCGCCCGCATCGTGCGCGATGCCGCGACCGGCGCCGACGGGTTGGGTGCCCTGATCGACGAGGTCGGCCGCCACAGCGGACAGGCCACCCGCATGACGGCCGACGCCGTCCAGCGGACCGGCGACGCGGCGCGCAGAATCGGCGACCTTGCCGATGCCTCGCGCCGGATCGGCGACGTCGTGGGACTGATCACCTCCATCGCCAGCCAAACCAACCTGCTGGCGTTGAACGCCACCATCGAGGCGGCTCGCGCCGGCGAGGCCGGCAAAGGCTTCGCCGTGGTCGCCAACGAGGTGAAGAGCCTTGCCGGTCAGACCGCCCGCGCCACCGACGACATCCAGGGCCAGATCGCCGGCATCCAGGCCATCGTCGACGACGCCGTCCGCGCCATGGACCTGGTATCCGACACGGTGGAGGCGGTTCGCGACAGCGGTGCGGCCATCGCGGAGGCGGTGTCGCGCCAGGCGGATGCGGCGCAGGGCATCCTGCAGGCGATGAACGATGGCTCGGGCGCGGTGACGGCAATGTCCGGCATGCTGGGCGATGTCCATGACACAATCGTCAGCACCGACCGCACCGCCGGCGAATTGGCCGCGGCCGCGGCCGAGCTGCGCCGCGAGATGGAACGTCTGCGGACGGAGGTCGACGGCTACGTCCGCACCGTCCAGATGGCCTGACATGGGTGCCGCTGCGGCGGCGCGATGATGACCGGGCGGATCGTCGGGAATTGCGGATCGGGCCGTCGACCGCTACACAGGGCGCCATCCCCGTTTTCCCGGAGCCTCCGTCATGTCCACCCTGCCCGATCAGGCCACCATCGCCGCCACCGCGGCCAAGATCCTGCTGGAGATCAAGGCGCTGCATTTCAACGCCGAAACCCCCTTCATCTTCACCTCGGGTTGGGCCAGCCCGGTCTATACCGACTGCCGCCGCATCGTCTCCTTCCCCCGCGCCCGCAAGGCGCTGATGGATTTCGCCGTCGCCACCATCGAGCGCGAGATCGGCTATGAGGCCATCGACGCGGTGGCGGGCGGCGAGACCGCCGGCATCCCCTTCGCCGCCTGGATCGCCGACCGTCTGGAACTGCCGATGCAGTATGTGCGCAAGAAGCCGAAGGGCTTCGGCCGCAACGCCCAGATCGAGGGCCTGCTGACCGAGGGGCAGCGCGTCCTGCTCGTCGAGGATCTGGCGACCGACGGCAAGAGCAAGGAGAACTTCGTCACCGCGCTGCGCAACGGCGGCGCCCAGGTGACCGACACCTTCGTGATCTTCCACTACGGCATCTTCCCGCAGTCGAAGGTCAACATGGACGCCATCGGCGTGCGGTTGCATGCCCTGTGCACCTGGTGGGACGTGCTGAAGGTCGCCCGCGAAAACCGCTATTTCGACGAGAACACCCTGTCCGAGGTCGAGAAGTTCCTGAACGACCCGGTCGGCTGGTCCTCGGCCCATGGCGGCAAGTCGAGCATGTGACGGCAGCGGGGGGATGCGGCGCGGCGCCGCCTCCCCCCAAACATGGTCAACCGTCCCTATGCGCCGCGGGAACTCCAATGGGCGGCAACGGCCGCTTCCTGCTCCGGGCGCGGACGGTGGTTGAACCGCACGCGAACGATTTCCCACCGGCTTGGGTCGCCCACGATTTCGCCCTCGCACGGGCGGCGGTCCAGCACATCGAAGGACAGCGTCGACAGCCCATCGCCGACCGGAATTTTGCCGGTCGACCACAGCTGCTGAAAGGTCCGGCGGTTCACCAGCGAAATGGGGGACGGCGCCGCGTCCGGCGTGAAGCCCTCGTTGATATGGTCGAGTGGATGGAAGCGCCCCATCCGCCGGCTGGTGGGAAGGCGGCGTGCCCGGATGCGCAGCGAGAAGTCGAAATCCTCGTATCCCCAGCCCCAGAAGCTGTTGGAATAGCCATCGACCTGCCGCATCGTCGCGTTCGGCATCAGCAGCACACCGCCCATCGTGCTTTCCAGGTTGGAGGTCACCGTCCGGTCCGAGACTCCCGGCGCCACCGGCCGCTGTTCCGCCCCGTACCAGAGGAGGGGCGTGGGGCAATCGACCGGGGAATAATCGGCATCGACCGGCAGGTAATCGACGTCATGCAGACAGCTGTAGTCGCTCCGCCCTTCGCCCAGCAGGAAGCCCGCATTCATCAGCGCCCCACGGTTGAAGGGAAGTCCGGCCTCCTGCTCCACGAAAGTGACGCGATAATCGATCGGTTGCGCCAGACGGTCGAAGTAGGCGCTCACCCAGGGAACGAACTGCTGGAGATGGCTTTCGCGATCCCGGTAGGGGACGACGATGTGGAGCCGCGCCCCCATGCGTTCGCCGGTCGTCATGTGCTTTCCCCTTCTCGCTGTCTGGCGGAGGCCGGACCGCCGCTGTTGTCAGCCGTGATGATGATCGGACGCGGCGCCCCGCCGGCCCGGTGAGTTTCCCACATCGCCCGGTAGGCCGCCTCAAGATGGCGGGTGAAGCGCGGGGTGTCGAACAGCGGACAGACCGGCAGGTTGCGTGCCAGCCGCTGCCGCAGGGCACCGAGCCGACCGGGCGATCGGGCGAGCGCCACAGCCTCCGCCTCATACTCCTCCTGCCCGGCGACGATCAACTCGGGCAAACCGGCGGCCTGCAGCAGGCTGGCCGCCACGCGCCCGGCGAAGGTCGTTCCACGCCGGGTCAGAACCGGCAGTCCCGCCCACAGCGCGTCGCTGGCCGTCGTGTGGGCATTGTAGGGCAGCGTGTCGAGGAACAGGTCCGCCAGCCGGTGCCGCGCCAGATGCTCGGCATGCGGCAGGGGCTGGGCGAAGACGAGCCGACGGGGATCGAGGCCGCGGGCCTCGCCCTCGCGCTTCAGGTTGGCCGCAACCTGGGGAGTCCCGGCATAGATCCACAGCACGCTGCCCGGCACCGCCGCCAGGATGCGCGCCCAGCCATCGAACAGTCCGGGCGTCAGCTTGTAGGTGCTGTTGAAGCAGCAGAAGACGAAACCGTCCGCGGGCAGCCCGCAGTCCGCGCGCGTCGGCGTGGCGTCGGCGATGGCGCGCCGGCGGTCGTTCGGCTGATAGCAATCGGGCAGCCGCACCACCTGTTCGCTGAAGAATCCCTCCTCGCCCGGCGCGATCACCGTGGGGTCGGCGACGATGTAGTCGACATACCCGGCCCCCAGCGTTCCGGGATAGCCCAACCAGTTGACCTGCACTGGAGCTGGACGCCCCGCCAGGATCGAAGTGCGCGAGAAGGTGGTGAAACCGGTCAGATCGACCAGGATGTCGATGCCGTCCGCCGCGATGGCCCGCGCCGCATCGGCGTCGGTGTGGCGGCGGAGGTCGACGAAGCGCTCGATCCCGCGCTGGAACCGCTGACGCAGCACGCTGCCGTCGTCGATGCCGGTCGAATAGGCGGTGACGGCGAAGCGGGAGCGGTCATGCGTCTCCAGGGCATCGACCATCAGGTGGCCCATCGCATGCTCGCGGAAATCCGCCGACAGGTAGCCGATCCGCAGCCGCCCGTCGCGGACAGCCGCGGCAGTCCGGGCCACCGGGGTGGCGCCGCGGGCCTTCGCCGCCGCCCAGCGGGCCGCAGCCACTTGCTGGTCGGCCAGGGTCGAGGCGCAGGACAGGACGTCGAAGGGCGACACCCCCTCCGCCCCTTCCCGCAGCCGCCGCAGGAGCTGCGCCTCCAGCCCGTCAAGATCGCACCAGTCACACAGAAGCCTCTGCTGGTGGACGAGCTGGCCGAGGGCGGCGGCATGGCCGGGAACCAGCCGAAGGACCCGCCGGCAGGCGTCCACCGACTGCGCGCTCCAGTTGGCCATCGCAGCGGCCATCGCCAGATCGGCATGGGCGTCTGGCTCGCCGGGAGCCAGCGCCACCGCCTTGCGCAGGACGGCGACCGCGGCATCGGGGCGCGCAGCCTCCGCCAGCACGCCGCCCAGGCGCCGCCAGACCTCGTTGTTCGCCGGTTGCCGGACCAGCAAAGCCCGCAGGACCGCCAGCGCGCCGTCGGCATCGCGCAGGAGCGACAGGGCCAGGGCCAGATTGGTCTCGGCCACCGGGAAATCGGGTTGCAGGTCCAGCGCCGCACGGTATTGGACGACGGCGTCACGCAGGCGGCCAAGCTCCCGCAAGGCGTTGGCGAGGTTGTTGCGCGCCGCCGGGTTGGGCGGTTCCAGCCGGACCGCGGCCGACGCGGCACGCCATGCCTCGTCCCGACGCTGCGCCGCATGGGCGGCGTTGCCCAGAGCCAGCCAATTGCGCGCGCCCGCCGGATCGAGTGCCGCCGCAAGACGGCCGGCGGCGAGCGCCTCCGCCGGACGGCCGCCATCGTTGAGCAGGCAGGCGAGGCTGTGCCAGCAGTCGGCATCCTGCGGCGCGAAGCCGGCCGCCTTGCGGAAGGCGGACTCCGCCTCGGCATCCTGCCCCATGTGGTGGAGCGCCACGCCCAGCCTGGACCAGGACGCCGCGTCAGTCGGATCGATCCGCGCCGCCTTGCGATGGGCGGCCGCGGCCTCCGCGAAGCGGCCGAGATCCTGCAGGGCAACGCCGAGGTTGTTGTGGACCTCGGCCAGATGGGAGCAGGTCTCCAGCACCTTGCGGTAATGGGGTTCGGCATCCTGCGGACGCTGCTGCCGGTGCAGGGCCAGCGCCAGCCCGTAATGGGCGTCGACGGATGCGGGAGCGACCCGCAGAGCCGCC
>NZ_BADK01000213.1 GCF_000333595.1 Azospirillum sp. B506 | reverse complement strand
GCCCGTCGCGGCCGCCCGTGGAGTCCAGCGATGATCGACCCTGTGTCCGAAAGCCTGCCGTCAGCCGCCCTTGCCCCGCTCGTCGACCCGTTCGGCCGCAAGGTGGAGTATCTGCGCGTGTCGGTGACCGACCGCTGCGACCTTCGTTGCGTCTATTGCATGGCCGAGGACATGAGCTTCCTGCCGAAGGCGGAGGTTCTGACGCTGGAGGAGTTGGACCGGCTGTGCAGCGCCTTCGTCAAGCTGGGCACGCGCAAGCTGCGGCTGACCGGCGGCGAGCCGCTGGTGCGGCGCGACGTGATGCGGCTGATCCACGCGCTGGGCCGCCACATCAAGTCGGGCGACCTGGAGGAGCTGACGCTGACCACCAACGGCACCATGCTGTTCAAGCATGCCGCCGGGCTGTATGAGGCCGGGGTGCGGCGGATCAACGTCTCGCTGGACACGCTCGACCCGCACAAGTTCCAGGCCATCACCCGCTGGGGCAAGCTGGACAAGATCCTGGGCGGCATCCAGGCGGCCAAGGAAGCCGGGCTGAAGATCAAGATCAACACGGTGGCGCTGAAGGGCGTCAACGACGACGAGATCCACCGCATGGTGGCCTGGTGCGGCGAGCAGGGCTTCGACCTGACCTTCATCGAGGTGATGCCGATGGGCGACATCGGCGAGGGGGCACGGCTCGACCAGTACTGGCCGCTGACTATGCTGAAGGCCGAGCTGCAGACGCGCTGGACCCTGACCGAGAGCGACCACCGCACCGGCGGCCCTGCCCGCTATGTCCGGGTGGAGGAGACCGGCCAGCGCGTCGGTTTCATCACGCCGCTGACCCATAATTTCTGCGAAAGCTGCAACCGCGTGCGGCTGACCTGCACCGGAACGCTCTACATGTGCCTGGGCCAGGAGGACGCCGCCGACCTGCGCACGCCGTTGCGCGTCAGCGACGAGGACGGCCCGCTGATCGACGCCGTGCGCGAGGCGATCACCCGCAAGCCCAAGGGGCACGACTTCATCATCGACCGCCGCCACCAGGGTCCGGCCGTCGGCCGGCACATGAGCGTCACCGGGGGCTGACGCCGCCATGCCGCTGACCTTCCTGGCCGGACTGCGCGTCGTCGACCTCGGGCAATATCTGCCCGGCCCCCATGCGGCCCAGCTGCTCGGCGACCTCGGCGCCACGGTGGTGAAGGTGGAGCCGCCGGCCGGCGATCCGTTGCGCCGGCTCGGCCCGACCGACAGCGACGGCACCACCGCCGCCTACAAGCTGCTGAACGCCGGCAAGACGATCGTCCGCCTCGACCTGAAAGCGGCGGAGGGCCGCGCGGCGCTGGAAGGGCTGCTGGCGAAGGCCGACGCGCTGATCGAAAGCTACCGGCCGGGCGTGATGGACAAGCTCGGGCTGGGACGCGGGCGGCTGCGGGAGATCAACCCGCGGCTGATCCATGCCAGCCTGTCCGGCTGGGGCTATGACGGTCCCTATGCGTCGCGGGCGGGCCACGACCTGAACTACATGGCGGTGGGCGGCGGGCTGGATGCCTCCGGGCTGCCGGACCGGCCGGTCATCAGCTATCTGCCGGTCGCCGATTTCGCCTCGGCCCAGCAGACGGCGCTTGCGGTGGCCGGCGCGCTTCTGGGGCGCGAGCGGACCGGACAGGGCTGCTTCCTCGACCTGTCGATCATGGAATCGGTGCTGGGCTGGCAGGGTATGACCCTGACGGCGGCGGCGCGCGGCACCCTGCAGAAGCGCGGCGAGGCTCTGCTGTCGGGCGGGGCCGCCTGTTACCGCATCTACCGCACCGCCGACGGCCGCTTCGTCACCCTGTCGGCGCTGGAGGCCAAGTTCTGGCAGGGCTTCTGCGAGGCGGTCGGCCGCCCCGATTGGATCGCCCGGCAGGAGGATCCCCTGCCGCAGACCGCCCTGACGGCCGAGCTGGACGCCCTGTTCGCCGGCCGGACGCTGGCGGAGTGGACGGATCTGCTCGACCCGGTGGACTGCTGTTTCGAGGCTTTGCCCGAACTGGCGGAGGTGCACGCCCACCCACACATCGCCGCCCGTGGACAGGTCCGCGTCTCGGCCGGCCCGGAGCCGCTGGTAGAGACGCTGATGGGCCTGCGCGTCGACGGCGCCCCGCCGCCGGCACGGGCGCCGTTGCGGGAAAGCGATGCCGCCGCGGTGCTGGCCGACTGGGGATAAGGTTCAGCCCTCCCGCCGATAGGGCGACAGTTCCTGGTCCAACGCCTCGATCTCCGCCTCGACCGCCGGACGTTCCTGCTCCAGATAGCGCTCCACCGCGCGGCGGAAGCCGGGATCGGCGATCCAGTGAGCGCTGTAGGTCGGCACCGGCAGGTACCCGCGCTGGATCTTGTGCTCGCCCTGGGCGCCGGCCTCGACCCGCGCCAGCCCGCGTTCGATGGCGAAGTCCAGCGCACGGTAATAGCACGCCTCGAAATGCAGGAAGCGATAGCGCCCGTCGGAGCCCCAGTTGCGGCCATACAGAGCGTCATCGCCCAGCAGGTTCAGCGCACCGGCCACCCACTCCCCGCCATCCTCGCACATCACCAGCACCACCCGGTCGGCCATGGTCCGGCCCAGCAGATCGAAGAAGCGGCGGTTGAGATAGCCGCCTCCCCATTTGCGGTCGGCGGTGTCCAGATAGAAGCGGTGGAAGGCGTCCCAATGCTCCGGCTTCAGGTCGTCGCCGGTCAGGGTGTGCAGGCGGACGCTGCTTTCGGCGACCTCGCGCCGCTCCTTGCGGATCGCCTTGCGCTTGCGGGAGTTCAGCGCCTCCAGAAACCCGTCGAAACTGCCATAGCCGCGGTTGTGCCAGTGATATTGCACCCCCAGCCTCTGCAGCCAGCCGGCCGCGCCCAGCCGGTCCCAGTCGCCGCGCTCCGGGAAGGTGACATGGGCGGAGGAGACGCCATAGCGCTCCGCCACCTGTTCGAGCGCCCCGACCAGGGCATCGGCCACCGCCTCGGCGCGCGGACCTGGCGCCACCAGCAGGCGCGGCCCCGGCACCGGGGTGAAGGGTACCGCCACCTGCAGCTTGGGGTAATAGCTGCCCCCCGCCCGCTCAAAGGCGTTGGCCCAGGCGTGGTCGAACACATACTCGCCGTAGGAATGGCTTTTCAGATAGGCCGGCACCGCGCCGACCATGCGGCCGGCCCCGTCGAAGGCGGCGAGATGGCTGGACTGCCAGCCTGATTTGCGCGTCGCCGAACCCGATTCCTCCAGTGCCAGCAGGAAGGCATGGGAAAGGAACGGGTTGCCGGGACCGGCGCAGGCGTCCCAACCCTGCTGGTCCGCCTCGCCGATCCCGCTCAGAACCTTGACTGTGATGGCTTCGTTGCCGTCGGGCATGCACGCCTCTCCTCGAAGGATGGCAAGGAGGTAGGCGTCATGCCGCAAGACAGCAAGCCACCGTCGTTGCCCTGATGCGCCTCAGGCCACTTCCAGGATCGCGTCGACCTCGACCGCGACGTTGCCGGGCAGCGACGGGGCGCCGACGGCGGCGCGGGCATGCTGGCCGGCTTCGCCGAAGACGTCGCGCATCAGCTCCGACGCACCGTTGATCACCAGCGGATGATCGTGGAAATCCGCACCGGAGTTGACGAAACCGCCCAGCCGCAGCACGCGGGTGACGCGGTCGAGGTCGCCGCCCAGCGCAGCCTTGGCCTGGGCCAGGATGTTCAGCGCGCACAGACGCGCCGCCTCCTTGCCCTGCTCGACCGTGAAGTCCTGGCCGACCTTGCCGACGAACTTGCGCTCGCCGTTCCAGACCGTCACCTGGCCGGAGATGTAGAGGGTGTTGCCCGAGAGGGTGTAGGGCACATAGGCGGCCACCGGGGCGGCAGCCTGCGGCAATTCGATGCCCAGCTCCGCCAGGCGCGCGTCGATCCGACCGGTCATGATGCTTCTCCCTTCCCTGCTTTGGCCCGTGCCGGGCCATGCGTTCGATGTCTGGGACGTGGTTTGGAGCACGACCATAGCCGTGCCTGCCGGGTGGTGGGAAGATTCTTGCCGCCCGCCACCCCGGCAGAACCGTCCGTCAGCGGCAAAAGATTCCGGGAAACTTTTACGGCCGCCGGACCGGGCGGCCTGGGCCCACCCTTGCCCATTTTTGCCGGGTTCCATTTATTTTACAGCAAAATCAAATGCTTACGCCGTATTTCCGGAGTTGGCACGGCGCTTGAAAGAGTGGTGTCAGGAAAACGCACGTTGCCTCGCCGGTCAAATGACCAAGGGCGGGGACAGCCTCAGAAGGAGACTAGGACCATGGCCGGTAATGTGACCCTGACCGCTTCAATGCGCACCAACCTGCTGCAGCTGCAGAACACGCAGTCGCAGATCGACAAGAAGCAGAACATCCTGTCGACGGGTAACAAGATCAATTCGGCTCTGGATGGTCCCACCTCCTTCTTCGCCGCCAAGGGCCTGAACCAGCGCGCCGGCGACCTGTCCTCGCTGAAGGACGCGATGGGCCAGTCGATCAGCACGATCCAGGCCGCCGACAAGGGCCTCACCTCGATCGACTCGCTGGTCGACCAGGCCAAGGGCCTGACCACCGCCGCCTATGCGGCGCTGGGCAACGACGCCGCCTCCGTCGCCACCCGCAAGTCGCTGGCCAGCCAGTTCAACACGCTGAAGGACCAGATCGACAAGCTGGCCGCCGACAGCGGCTATCAGGGCAAGAACCTGATCAACGGCAACGGCATGAGCATGGACAGCACCAGCGCGTCCCGTGCCGCCGTCAACAGCATGACCGGCATCGACAACGCCCGCGTCACCAACGTCATCTCGTCCGACACCTACTCGATCCGCGTCAAGGGTGACGGCTCGATCGAAGGCAAGACCGCCGACATCTCCAAGACCGAAAATGCACACGGCTTCGTCGGCCTGAAGCTGTCGGGCACGATGTCCGGTACGCTTGGCAGCTTCTCCGACGTTCAGATCGAGGTGCGCGGCGCCAACGGCCGCTCGCGCGACTTCATCGTGACGGACGGCGACGAAAGCCGCACGATCTCCTATTTCGACAACACCCAGACCATCGAAGCGAAGCTGGCGACGCCCGCCAAGACCAACAGCGCCCAGGTGTCCACCGTGAACATCGGCGGCACCATCGAAGAAGGCGACATCTTCACCATCACGGTGGAAGGCCAGTCCTTCAGCTATGCCGCCACGTCGGGCGACGTCGCGGTCGGCCAGAATGCCGCCGCCAACGTCGCGGCCAAGCTGCAGGCGTCGATCACCAACGCCATTGCCACTGGCGGCCGCCTGCAGGGCACGGACATCTCCACCGCCTCGGTCAGCACCACCGGCACCATCACCCTGACCGGCAACGCCACGGCCGGCGTGGTGCGCGAGATGACGGTGACGACCAGCGCCACCAACGCGCTGACCAAGAAGATCTCGGAAAGCTTCGCGTCGGGCACCATCGTGTCCTTCACGGTCGACCGCCGCCTGCTGGAAGCGGCGAACAACCAGGGCAACGGTGTCTCGACCATCGAAAAGAAGGTCGACCTGCAGATCCAGGTCACCAACTCCAACGGTGCCCAGGTCACCCGCGACGGCATGAACGACCAGGGCGACGGAAAGCTGACCGGCGGGGAACAGTCCTTCAACTTCGACAGCGGCACGGTCCGCGTGGAAGTCGATGCCAAGACGATCAAGAAGGCCGCCTCGGCCAACTGCTCGGCCAACATCGTCACCAAGCAGATTTCCGACGCCAACACCTCGAACGACATCACGGTCCAGCTGAACGAGCGCAACACCAACTCGATCACGGTGACCGCGGTCAACCTGTCGACCAGCGGCCAGGGCCTGCAGCTGGACGGCGCCCAGAACAGCTGGATGGACCGTTCGGACATCGACAAGGCGGTTGCCGGCCTGGATCACGCCAAGGCGACGATCCGCTCCGCGTCGCAGCAGCTGTCGACCAACCTGAACATCATCACGACCCGCGAAAGCTTCACCAAGGAGTTCAGCGACGTGCTGACGGAAGGCGCCAGCAAGCTGACGCTGGCCGACCAGAACGAGGAAGGCGCCAGCCTGCTGATGCTGCAGACCCGGCAGCAGCTGGGCACCATCGCCCTCTCGCTGGCCAACCAGTCGCAGCAGTCGATCCTGCGCCTGTTCTGATCCGCGGCTTCGGCCCGACACGCGGAAAGGGGCGCCCCGGCCGGGGCGCCCCTTTTCGATTCCAGCCAGCCAGGCTCCGGCCGTGCCGCCGGACCGTCACCGGCTCCGCAGGCTCGCCGCGATCAGCGCGCGGGCATCGGCGGCCAGCGCCGCGCGGCCCTCCACCCGCGTGTACATCATGTGGCCGCCGGGATGCACCGTCACCGAAACCCGGTCGCGCTCGCCCTCCGGCAGCTCAAGCCTCGACGCCACCCAGCGCGACGCCATGTAGGGCGTGATCAGGTCGGTGCGGCCATGGGCGATCAACACCCGCAGCGCCGGCTGCAGGGTCAGTGCCGTCTGCAGCGCATCCACGGCACTCGGCACCGTCATGCGCGGCCATTCCCAGTTCCGGTTCACCCGGTCGCTGAGCAGCCGATAGGGCGCCTCCGTTCTGACCCCCAGCATGTCGTGGGCATAGGCGGCGAAGGCGGTGGAATAGATCGGCACCGTCCCCTTCAGGAAGGGATCGAACGGCAGGCGCGGCGATCCCGGATCGGGATCGGCAGCGGTGAAGGTGCCGTCATAGATGCTGAGGACCCGTCCACGGTCGCGCAGAAGCTCACGCGCGAAGACTCCCATCGGGATGCGCCCGCGCTGGCGCCGCACGGTTTCCACCGGCAGGCCGGTGATGCGCGCCACCTCGGCGAAGACGTCCTGCGCCGCGTCGAGCCGGCCATAGTCGAGCCCGGCCAGCCCGGTCAGATAGGGACCGAGGGCGAAGCGCTCCGCCGCCGCCGCCGCCTGCTCCGGCGTGCCCGGCGTGCGGCCGAGGGCGGCGGCGGATGCCGCCATCGACGGCAGCTTCCAGGCCGGGCCAAGGATGCCATCCTCGTCGATGGCGGCGAAATCGACGACGGGAGAGACCAGGATCAGACCGTTCACCGCCAGCCCGACCTGCTCGATCAGTTCATCCGCCATCTTGACGATGCGGAAGCCGCCATAGCTTTCCCCCGCCAGAAAGGTCGGCGACGACCAGCGCCCGTTGCGCGTCAGCCAGAGCCGGACGATCTCCGCCATCGACCGGGCATCGCCCTCCACCGACCAGAAGCGCTTTTCCGTCTGGTCGGGCTTTACCGCGCGGCTGAAACCGGTGCCGACCGGGTCGATGAAGACCAGATCGGTGAAGGCCAGCCAGCTGTCGGGGTTGTCGACCAGCGGCGCCGGCGGCGGCGGCAACGCACCGTCCGGCCCGAAGGCAACGACCTTCGGGCCGACGGCGCCCAGATGCATGTAGGCCGACGCCGCTCCCGGTCCGCCGTTGAAGACGAAGGTGACCGGTCGCGGCCGGTCTGCCGGCGACTTCGGTTCGGCGATATAGGCGACCGTGAAGATGCGCGCCGCCAGCTCCTCCTTGGGACCGTCGCGCAGCGGCAGAAACTCGGCCGCCGCGCTGTAGGCCAGCGCACCGTCCGGCAGCGGCAGGCTGTGCCGGGTCACGCTGCGCTGGGGATCGAAGCCCTGGAGATCGTCCGGCTTCGCAGCCTCCGCCTTTCCGGCTTCAGACTTTGGCCCTTCGGAATTTGGGCTTTCGGATTTTGGACTTTCGGACGTGGCGCGCTCCTGGTCGGCACCTCCATTCGCCCTCCCCTCCGCGGCGGCGGCCGAAGCGGGGGGCAGCGATGGAAACAGCAGGGCCGGAAGCAGGGCCGCCGCCACCAGACGGGGCAGGCGGCGGGACTGGCAGCGCGCGGACAGGGGGGGCATCGGCAATTCCAAAGGCGGTTTTCGGATCGGTCTCCGGACCCCGCATATTGCGGCGGAACCTTCGAACCGCAACCCGCGCAGTTTTCGGCGGCTGCGCACAGGACTCCTTGCCGGGACGCCGTAAAATCACATCTAGTTCCACCTGAAAGAGTAACTCTTTTGGGCTAGTATGCGGCAATCGCCCCTGCGGACAAATTTTGACGGGAAGCACCACCATGTTTCTTCCACGGCACGCCACGATTCGCACACGTTTGTTTCTCGGCTTCGGCGTGGTTCTTGTGCTTCTGATCAGCCTGACCGTCATCGGGGTCCGCGAGGTGCGGAAGATCGATTCCGACCTCACCCGGATCAACGACGTGAACAGCGTCAAGCAGCGCTATGCCATCAATTTCCGCGGCAGCGTGCATGACCGGGCCATCGCGCTGCGCGACGTGGTCCTGACGACCGATCCGGCGACCCTGTCGCTCGTGCTGGCGGACATCGACCGGTTGGCCGCCTTCTACGAGGAGTCCGCCAAGCCGCTCGACGCCATGTTCGCCAGCATGACCGACATCGAGCCGGAAGAACGCCAACTGCTGGCGGGCATCAAGGAGATCGAGGCGAAGACCCTGCCGGCGATCAAATCGGTGATTGCCGCCCGCAAGGCGAACGACATGGCCGCCGCGCAGAAGGGGCTGATGCAGGACGCCCGGCCGGCCTTGACCGAATGGCTGAAGCGGATCAACGCCTTCATCGACCTGCAGGAGCACAAGAACCAGACCATCGCCGCGCGTGCGCGCAACGTCGCCAAAGGCTTCCAGACGCTGATGCTGTCGCTGTGCGGCGCCGCCCTGCTGCTGGCCGCCGCCTTCGGCCTGTGGACGGTCGCCGCCCTGCGCCCGCTGCGCCGACTGACCGACGCCATGCTGACGCTGGCGCGCGGCGACCTCACCGTGACGGTCCCGGCGTCGGACTCCAAGGACGAGATCGGGCAGATCACCGGTGCGGTCGAGGTGTTCAAGGCCAACG
>NZ_BADK01000214.1 GCF_000333595.1 Azospirillum sp. B506 | reverse complement strand
GTACTCGAACTGGACGACGGCGAACAGGGTGTTGCCGGTGACGCCGGCCACCTTGGCGCCGGCGACCGGGGCCAGCATGTTGCAGCCGTCCGGGCAGTCGGAGAAGAACTGCGTCGGGGTCGCCAGCGAGCCGTCGAGGATCGGCTTGCCGTTGATGTCGACATAGCCGCCGGCCATGATGGTGCCGCCCTTGCCGTCCGGCACCATGTCGCCGGTGATGTCGACCTATGCGCTCTACACCAGCGTGACGCAGATGTACCAGCCGCAATCCCTCGTGGATGCGTCGGGCAAGGTGCTGGAACCGCTGAAGGGGCGGCAGTATGAAGCCGGCGTCAAGGCCGACTACTTCGGCGGACGCCTGCACGCCACCGCGTCGGTCTTCCACATCGAGGAGGAGAACCGGGCGCAGTCCGATCCGCGCTTCCCCAACCAGTCGATCTACATCTCCGGCGGCAAGGCGCGGAGCCGCGGTTTCGAACTGGATGTCTCCGGCGAGATCCTGCCGGGCTGGGACGCCTATGCCGGCTACACCTTCACCCGTGCCAAGAGCCTGGACAGCAGCGCCAACTCCGCCAGCGCCTTCACCGCCATCGCGCCGATGCACCAGATCAAGCTGTGGACCAACTACCGCCTGCCTGAGAGCATCGACGACCGGCTGAGCGTCGGCGGTGGCGTGACCGCCCAGACCTCGATGTACAACGAGTTCCCGTCGCTGAATTATGCCCGTCTGACCCAGGGCGGCTATGCGACGGTGGACGCCCGTGTCGCCTATGACGTGACCGAGAAGGTCACGGCCGCGGTCAATGTCAAGAACCTGTTCGACCGCACCTACTACCAACGCATCAACAATGTGCAGTCGGGCAACATCTATGGCGAGCCGCGCACCGTGCTTCTGACCCTGCGGGCGAAGCTGTAAGAGCGGGGCCGCGGGGGAGGGGGCAGCCGGCCTCCATCCCCCGCAGATCCGCAATAAATCCCTTGTCCATCGCTGCGGGTGGGCGCAAAGCTCGGGCATCGGCCGCGCCTACCCCAATCGATGGGTGGGAGCGGCTCCGACCTTTTTCCCTGACCTTTTCCAAGTGCCACCGCGATGATGACCCCGTTTCGTCGTTCCGTCCTGTCCGTGGGGCTGGCGGCCGCCCTGTTCGCCCTGCCGGTGTCCGCCCCGCTCGATTCCGCCATGGCGGGCCAGCGCAGCTATGCCGCGACCCATGGAGCGGCGCCCTTCGTGACGCAGCATCTGATCCCCGGATCGAACCTCGACCTCGCCCAGGTGGATTTGACGCTGCCGGGAGCGAAGGTGGTGGCGCTGACCATCGACGACGGGCCGGACGGGCATGACCCGCATATCCTCGACATCCTGCGCGCGCATGGGGCGAAGGCGACCTTCTTCTACATCGGCGCCAAGATCCCCGAGCATCACGACATCGCCAAGCTGGTGGCGGCGTCCGGCAACGAGGTCGGCAGCCACACCCAGACCCACCCGATGACCACCGACCTGAAGCCGGCCGAGCGCGAGTGGAATCTCGCTCAGGCGGAAAAGGCGCTGGCCTCGGTCGGCGTCATGGCGACATGGTTCCGGCCGCCCTATGGCGATGTCGACGATGCGCTGGCGGCGCTGGCGCGACACCATGGCATGGCGACGGTGCTGTGGACCGCCGACAGCCAGGACTGGAAGGACACCGGTCCCGACATCATCCGCCGCCGCATCGTCGAGCGGCTGGTCCCCGGTGCGGTCGTGCTGATGCACAGCACCAAGGCGGCGACCGTCGCGGCCCTGCCGGCGATCCTGGAGGAGGGGCAGAAGCGCGGCCTGCGCTTCGTCACCATGACCGAATGGGAAGCGGCGATGCGGCAGTCGGTGACGCCGGAACTGGCGCTGCTGCATCCGGCGCCGCGTCGGCGGTAATCGGTCCGCAAGCTGGATTTGCCCTGATTTGCCGGCCGCATCCGGCGGCATGTAGAATTGGATCGGCGAGGGCCGTGAAAACAGCGGGAGGGCGGCATGGCGGTAAGGATTGCGACAGGCTTGGTCATGGCCCTGGCGGTAGGGTGCGCCCCGGTCTCCGCCTCCGCCGCGGATCCCCTGGAATCGTTCAACCGGGCCATGTTCGCGGTCAACAAGGGGCTGGTCGATTGGGTCGTCAATCCGGCCGTCGATCACATCGGGCCATGGGTGCCCGCCCCGGTTGCGGCCGGCCTGTCGAATGCCTATGCGAACCTGACCGAGATCGAGATGGTCCTCGACAACGGATTGCAGGGCAAGGCGGGCGGTGCCGCCGCCTCGGCGGCGCGCTTCGGGATCAATTCGACACTCGGCGTCGGCGGCCTGTTCGATGTCGCCACACCGCTCGGTCTGGAGCGCCGGGAGGAGAATTTCGGCACGTCGCTCTGCAAGACCGGCCTCACGCCCGGCTCATACCTCGTGCTGCCGTTCGTCGGCTCCACCAACACGGTGGCGGCGGTGGCGCTGACGGCGGGCATCGCCGTGGAGGTCTATGCGCTCAGCTTCATCTCGACGACGCTGGCGGCCGCCGATTTCGTGGTGATCGACCTGGGCGGCTCGGCGTCGGCCCTGCGGCACGCCAGGAACATTCCGGCGGCGGGCGAAGACCTCTACGCCGTCCAGCGCGATGAATACCGGCAGTACATCGAGACGGGATGCGGTCCGTCCCGCCCGGCCCCTCCGGCCCCTCCGGCAATGCGGGCTGAGCTGTAGGAGACAGCACAAGGCTGTGCGCCAAGGGATGCAAGGATGTCCCATCGGCAGCGACGCCCCGCCGGTGTAGGATGGCGCGGAGCAGCGCCGGTCCCGCAAGGCCGCTGCCGGGAAACACCGCCATGCCCGCCATACCCATCGAACCTTTCACCCTGGTCCTCTCCCTGCTTCAGCAGATGTGCGTCTAT
>NZ_BADK01000215.1 GCF_000333595.1 Azospirillum sp. B506 | reverse complement strand
CGGCCTCGACCTCGGCCTGCCGGTCGGGTCGCTGGCTCCGCTTGCCGCGAGCGAGGCCGGGCAGAACGGTCATATCCTCGCCTCGCTGCTGGCTTCGGAGGGTGTTTCCTATGTCGAGCACCCGACCATCGCGAGCCAGCTCGCCATCCATCTGGCGGCGGCACGGGCGGTGGTGGGCAGCGCCTTTCCACCCTACCATCACCACGAGTTTCCGGGGTCGCGCATCCCGACGCACCGGGCCGATGCCGGTGCCTTCCTGCTGGCCGACGCGCTGGGCGCCGCCGGACTGACCATCGTGGAGGATGTGGACGGCATCTGCACCACCGACCCGAACGGTCCCGATGCCGAGAGTGCGGAACTGCTGCGCGAGGTGTCTGCCGCCGATCTGGCTCGGTTCGAAGGCACCCTGCCGGTGGACCGGTCGCTGGCCGGGATCATGGCGAACGCCCGTCACCTTGAGCGTGTGCAGATCGTGAACGGTCTGGTGCCGGGCCGGCTGACCGCCGCATTGCGGGGCGAGCATGTCGGGACGATCATACGCACCGGTGCGCATCCGGCCTGACCGGATCGCCCGAATGGACGCCCGGCAGCCCGTCTCGGAAGAGGCGGGCTGCCGGTGTTTCAGCCATCTCGGCGGCGCGTATCCGATCGGACGGGCGCTGGCCCGGCCGCATCGAAAATCACATTCCTGCGGTGACCGCCGGGATGACGATTCTGCAAAGCCGATCGGCCTGCTACTCTCCGCTCCATTCGCCGGGCGGTGCGTCCGCCATTCACACAGTCGATACGGGTGCAGATCCAATGGCCGAAGCCGTCCCGAAATCCTCTCGCAAGCGGGGCGAGGACAGCCACCGGTCCAAAGCGGAGGCGGCGGCCGACGACAGGAACGCCATCGATCTCGGTATTCTGGGCGAATCCGTGGGCTTTCTGTTGAAGCGGGCGCAGATGGCCGTGTTCGCCGACTTCATCGAGACCTTTGCCGCCGTCGATCTCAGGCCGGCGCAATTCTCGGTTCTGGTTATCATCGGCCGCAATCCCGGCCTGAAACAGTCTCAGGTCAGCGCGGCGCTGAACATCAAGCGCACCAACTTCGTGCCAATGCTCGATTTGTTGGAGAAGCGCGGGCTGGTGGCGCGTAAGCTGGCGGCCGGCGACCGCCGGTCCCATGCCCTCCACCTGACGGCCGAAGGCTCCACACTGCTGGCCGAACTGCAGCGGCTGTGGGCCGATCATGAGCGGCGGATCTGCGAACAGATCGGCCCGGACGGCCGCGACCAGCTGCTGAGCCTGCTCGGCCGGATGATCGCGTCCGGAAGCGCATCGGCCTCGCCCTTCGATGTGGACGAGGCCGATGCCGCCCCTGTCAAAGCACGGGCCACAGGGCAGGGCGGACGCAAGAGAGGGTGAGGCGGCGGGCTCAACCGCGTCCCGGCGCCGCCGCGGTCTTCAGGCCGGGTGAGGGGTGTGGGACGCCAGCCATCTGCTTCAGCCACAGCGCCGCCGCCGCCAGAAAGGCCGGCATGGCCAGCGCGGAGAGGATGCCGGAGAAGCTCAACTGCCATCCGGCCAGCCAGGCGACCAGGAAGGAGCCGGCGATGCCGCCAAAACGGCCCAGCCCCATCATCCAGGCGATGCCGGTGGCGCGCGCCTGCGTCGGGTAATAGGCGGCGGCCAGCGCTCCCAGCGACGATTGTGCGGTGTTCATCAGCGCTCCCGTCACCAGCACCGCGACCGTCAGCATCCCGACCTGCCCGGCAATTTGCCCGATCACGATGAAGGCCAGTCCGGTCAGCGCGAAGAAGATCGCGACGATGCGGTTGCCGTCGAAGCGGTCCATCAGCACGCCCGAGAACAGCGATCCGATGCCGCCCAGCGGGAACAGCGAAGCGACCAGCGCCGCCGCCGCCGGGGCCAGACCTGCGTCCCGGAACAGCACCGGCATCCAGTTGATCATGGCGTAGAAGATCGCCAGCCCCATGAAATAGGCGATCCACAGCATCAGCGTGCCGAGGATGAAGCCGCGCGACAGTACCAGCCGGATGGCACCGCGGCTGCCGCCTGCCGCCGCCGTCTCGGCCACCACGAACCGTGTGGCGTCGGCCGCAGCGGTGGAGATCGGCGTCAGCAGCTTGCGGATCTGTTCCACCGGCTTGGCGCGGGTGACGGCGAAGCGCGGAGATTCCGGCAGCCGGAGCAGCAGGACCAGCGCCAGCAGCAACGGTGCCGCACCGCCGGCCAGCAGCACGGTGCGCCAGCCGAAGGCCGGGATGATCCAGGCAGCCAGAACGCCGCCCAGCGCCGCCCCCAGCGGAAAGCCGCAGAAGACAAGGTTCGTCGTCAGCGCCCGGCAGCGGGACGGGCTATATTCGCTGACCAGCGTCAGGGCGGTGGGCATGGCCGCTCCCAACGCGATGCCGGTGACGAAACGCCATGCGATCAACGTCGCCAGATCCCCGGCGAAGGCGGAGGCCAGACAGGCAGCCCCCATGATCAGCACCGCGACGATCAGCACCGGCCGCCGGCCTATGCGGTCGCTCAACGGGCCGGCGGTGAGCGATCCCATCACCAGACCGAACAAGGCCGCACTCAGCACCGGGGCGAGATCGGGGCGCTGCAACCCCCACTCGGTCAGAAGGGAGGGCGCGATGAAGGCGATGGCTGCCGTGTCATAGCCATCCAGCAGGACGGTGCACAGGCACAAAAGGACGATGCCGATCTGTCGGCGGGAGAATGGATGCGCGTTCAAAAAGCCTTGGATGTCGATGCTGCGTTCCGGGGGCATGGCTGTCCTTTCCCTTCCATCGCGATCGTCGGTTTCGCTTTTGCCGCTGTTGGACATATTTCCAGCGGCCCGGAGGTCAGAGCGCCGATTCGCTCCTATACTGTTCCCGCAACAGGTTCTTGCGCAGCTTGCCCGACGCGGTGCGCGGCAGCGCGTTGGCGATGACGATGCGCTTGGGCGTCTTGAAACGGGCGAGACGGCCGCGGCAATGCTCGACGATCTCCTGCTCCGTCACCGAACAGCCGGCGCGCGGCACGATGAAGGCGCAGCCGACCTCGCCCCATTGCGGATCGGCGATCCCGATCACGCAGGCTTCCGCCACCGTGTCCAGTTCCAGCAGCGCTGCCTCGACCTCCGCCGGATAGACGTTCTCGCCACCGGAGATGAACATGTCCTTCTTGCGGTCGACGATGTAGTAGAAGCCGTCGCCATCGCGGCGCGCGGTGTCGCCGGTGCGGAACCAGCCCTCCGTCCCGGCATCCGTGCCGGCCGGCCGGTTCCAGTAGCCGGGCGAGACGTTCGGGCCGCGCACCAGGATCTCACCGACCTCGCCGTCGGCGACGTCGTTGTCCGCGTCGTCCACCAGCCGCAGCCGGACCGAGGCCGGCGGCAGGCCGGCCGATCCCGCCTTTGCCGCGATGCGCGACAGGTCGCCCACCGGCATGCCGAGAACGGTGCCGCCCTCGCTGCTGCCATATCCGTCGGCCATCGGTACGCCCTCGTCGAGGAAGCGCCGCACCAGCGCCGGCGGGTTGGGCGCGCCGCCGGTGCCGAAGAAGACCAGCCGCGACAGCTTCGCGGGGGCGTAGCCCGGTTGCTGGCGCAGGGTTTGCGCCATCTGCGGCACGCACATGTAATGCGTCACCGCCAGCGCCGGATCGGCCAGCCGCTCCAGCGTCAGAACCGGATCGAAGCCGGGCGACAGCAGCAGCGTGCCGCCCTGCAGAAGGGTGGAGCGGCAGATGGTGACGATGCCGATCACATGGAACAGCGGCATGTCGCACAGGAAGATGCTGCAATGATCGACCCGGTTCAGCAGGGCGAAGTTGGTGGCGGTGAAGAAAGCGGTCTGCTCGGTGTGAATGGCGCCTTTCGGCTGGCCCGATGTGCCGGAGGTGTAGATGATGATCGACGGCGCCCCGGCATCGCGTGTCGGCAGGCCGGCGACCGGCTCCTCCGCCTCCCATCCGCTCCGCACGGATGCCGCATCCATCCGCCTCAGCTCCGGCACCGTTTCCCGCACGCTCTCCCCGATGCCCTGCGCCGTCGCGGCGAACCCGTCGCCATGGATCAGCAGCGACGGCGTCGCATCGGCGGCCAGGGCCGCCAGTTCCGGCACCGTCAGCCGCCAGTTCAGCGGCACGAACACGGCCCCGGCGCGGATGCAGGCTAAGGCCATGGTCAGCTGGTCGATGCCGTTGCGGCCGAGCCAGGCGACCCGTCGTCCGCCGGCGCCCTGGCCCGGCTGCACCTCCAGGCACCGGATCAGCCAGGCCGCGCAGCGGTCGATCCGCCGATGCAGCGCCTCGTAGGTCAACCGCTCGCCGCTGCCGAGGTCGACGCAGGCCTGGGCGGCCGGCTGTACCGTCGCCTGATAGGCCACGGGATCGGGCGCTTCCCAGCGCAGGCCGGCACCGTTCCGGCCGTCCGCGGGTTCGGTCTCAGACATTCCCACCCTCCCATTTCCGGCCGCGCGGTCCTGTCCCGGTTGATCCGGTGTTCTGTCGCCGGCGCGGCCGCTTATTGCCCTGTCGGATTTCAGTTGCGGAGTTCAGCCGCGCTTGTAGGCACCGAGCCCCGGACGATAGGTCTTGTCGTCGATGAACTGCTTGATGCCCTGCTTGCGCCCCTCCGATTTGTCGAGGAAGTTCAGCGATTCCTGGCGGACCACCAGATAATCCTCCGCGGCATCGAACGGCATTTCAACCACCCGCTTGAAGGCGTCCTTGGCGGCCTTCAGCGTCATCGGGTTCTTTTCCAGCAGAGTGTTGGCGATGGCGCGGACCTTTGCGCGCAGTTCCGCCCGCGGCACCGAGAAATTGACCAGCTTCATCTCCGCCGCCTTGCGGCCGTCGAAGGTCTCGCCGGTCAGGATGTAGTACATCGCCTCGCGCTGGCTCATCAGGTCGGCGACCACCTTGGTGACGTTGCCGCCGGGGATGATGCCCCAGTTGATCTCCGACAGGCCGAACTGC
>NZ_BADK01000216.1 GCF_000333595.1 Azospirillum sp. B506 | reverse complement strand
ATTCCATAGGATGAAAGGCCTGAAAATCCACATCACAGGTGCTGGCCGACGCCGCAGGATGGGTGTCGGCGCACCAGCAGGTCGCCGGTCTTGTGCCGCATCGGCATGCCACCGGTTCAGCACGGTGGACGCGCCGGCCACCGCATCCGCTCATCGATCCCCGAAGCCGGGTCCCGGCACGATCAGGCGGTCAGCAGGGCTTGCGGTCTTTTCTCTTCCTGATGCTCCGATGCCAGCTGGAATTTCGGTTGCCGGTAGGCGTGGGAGAGCCACATCCGGTAGAGCAGCAGCGCCATCAGGTTACGGCCGGGCGGTTCCGGTTGCGTCAGCCAGCCGGTCACCATGGTGCGCAGGCGGTCGCTGCGGACGATGCCGTGGTCGTGCATGGTATCGATGTGATCCATCACCATGCTCCGGCCGGCATTGGACCGGAAGAAGGCATTGAGCGGCAGGTTGAGGCCGTGCTTGCGTCGGTTGAGGATCTCCGGGGGAAGCCGGTCGGCGAAGGCGTCGCGCAGGATCTCCTTCGATCCCCGCAGGCCGACCTTGAAGCGTTGCGGCAGCCCCAGCGCCCACTGGACGAGATCGGGCTGGAGGAAGGGGCAGCGCCCTTCCAGCGAGGCGCTCATCGCCATCGTGTCGACCTTGACCAGAAGATTGTCGGGCAGCGATGTCACCAGATCGGTGTAGCAGGCCGCCTGCAGCGGATCCTGGAACTTCGCGAAGCCGTCGGCGAAGGACTTCGACCATGGGCTGTGTTCAAACATGCCGGGGCGGCGCAGGATCGCCGCCCTGGCTTCCCCATCGATGACAAGCGGGAAACCGCTCGGCGTCCGGTCGCTCGTCCGGTGGAACATGGTGCTGTCCACCTCCGTCGGCTTGAAGAAGGGCCGGAAGGCGGCGTAGGCCGTCGCCCGCCAGTCGTCGGGCAACATCTTCGGCTGGTAATGGTCGTGACCGGCGAAGATCTCGTCGGCTCCCTCGCCGCTCAGGCTGACCGCGACGTGCTGGCGCGCCAGCCGGGCCATCCACAGGGCGGGCAGCAACGCCTGGTCGCCGGTCGGCTCGTCCATCGCGGCGACCACGTCGGGGATGAGCTGTTCGAAATCCTTCATCCCGAAGGTCAGGTGATGGTGATCGGTGCCGAACCGGCGGGCGACGGTGAGGGCATAAGGGATTTCGTCGAACTTGCCGTCCTCGAAACCGACGCTGAATGTCTTCAGCCCTGCGACCCGCTCGGCCATGCAGGCGACGATGGCGGAGGAGGCGATGCCGCCGGACAGAAAGGCGCCGACGGGCACGTCGCCGATCAGGCGCGAGTCCACCGCCGACTCCACCCGCCTCCTCAACTCCGCCGTCGCTTCGCGGCGGTGGAGCGGGGGGCGGATGGGCTGCGGTTCGATCTGCCAGTAGCGCCGCACCACGACACTGTCGCTGTCCAGCCGATAGGTCAGCACATGGGCCGGCTGCAGCTTGTGGATGCCCTCCAGCACCGTTTCCTCACCGGGAACGAAGTGCAGGGCGAAATAGGCTTCGACGGCGGAGGGGTTCAGGCGGAACGGAATGTTGGGGCAGCGGGCGACCGTGAGCAGCTGCGAGGAGAAGACGAGGCTCTGCCCATCAAAGTGATAGAAACACCGCTTCTCACCCATCCGGTCGCGCGCCAGATGAACCACCCCCTGCGCCCGGTCATGCACCGCGAACGTGTAAAGTCCGTCCAGGCGCTCCAGCAGGCCGTCGATTCCCCAGGCCATGTAGCCATAGGTGAGAATCTCTGTATCGCCGGAGCTGCGCAGGGGATAGCCCAGTCCGAGAAGCTCGGCGCGCAGGTCCTTGTGGTTATAGATCGCGCCGTTCTGCATCGCCACGACGGTACCGCAGCGGGATTCGACCGGCTGGCCGCCGCTGTTGAGATCGATGACGGCAGGACGCCTCGCTCCGAAGGCGACGCGCCCGCTGACCGCATGCCCGCCGCTGTCGGGGCCGCGAGCCTGAAGCGAGTCGGTGGCACTCACCAGAAGCCCGAAATTGGGCTGTTCCCCCTTGCGGGTCACGATGCCGAACATTCCGCACATCGAACACTGCTCCTCAGCCCAACTCTTCGCGCAACAGCCGGAATTCCCGGGCATAGGCGTCGACCATCCGATCGATGCCATAGAGTCTTTCCGCCACGAACCGGCCTCGCTTCCCCATCCGGGTCCGCAGGGAGGGCTCCATCGACAGCCTCCACAGGGCACCGGCCATACCCTCGACATCGCCGGGGTCGAAGGGGAAGCCGGTGTCGCCGTCGATCACCTGCTCCGCGATCCCGAACACGTTGCTGGAAACCACTGGGAGCCCGCTCGCCATCGCCTCGATCACCACCATTGGAAAGGATTCCCCAGTGCCGCCAGGATGAACACGTCAAAGCACCGGTACCAGTCGGCGACGGCCCGATCCTCGGGCAGAAGCAGGATGCGTTCGGGATGGGGGGCTTCGGCGATGATGGTCCGGATCATCTCGCCATAGGCGGCCTGCTCCGGCGGTGTTTCGCCCAGGCTGACGAACCAGACCGGCAGGTTCGGCACCATCTTCTGCACCTCGATGAAGGCGCGGATGGCGAGATGCTGGGCCTTGCGCGGGCAAATCGTGCCAACCGTACCGATCACGACCGCCTCCGGCGGGATGTTGTACCGGGCAAGCCGGTTGCGCACCGTGTCGTCGGGTGAGCGCGGCCTGAACTCGGCCAGATCCACACCATTGCGGATGGTCGCGACCGGTGCCATGGGCAGTTGCGCGCTGCGGAACAGGTTCGCCGTCGCCTCGGCGACGAAGACGATGCGTCCGGCCTCGGCCAGACAGCGCTCCGCCTTTCGGGCCCGCGGGATGTTCGGGTCGAAGAACCGCGCCGGCACGGTACTCTCGTGAATATGCCAGAAGGGCCGATGACCGAGAGCCAGGGCTGCCGACACGAACCACTCCGTCTCCAGCGTGTTCGCGTACACCAGATCGGGACGAACCACCTCGAGCCAATCGGTCGCCTGACGGTTCCAGCCGGCCTCCGGCCCTTCCAGGCGCGTGAGGCTTGTGGCGAATTCCCGATAGCTATCGAACAGCGGCCCGTTGTCCACCGCCAGCACATGGATGTCGAAGCCGTGCCGGAGGGCGAACCCCCGCAGGATCAGGAACTGGGATGTCGGCGCCCCTTGGAGCCGTGTGTTGTTGACCAGAACCGCGACCCGGACCTTGATCATTGGTGCGGTCAGATGCACGCGGCGGTCGGTCGCGGCCGGCGTCTCCCCCAGTCCCACGAGGTTCGGATTGAACATGGGATCCGGATCGGGCCAACGGAGATGGAAGCGCATCCGGTCGGCCGAATCCTTGAAGGTGCGTGGCTTCGACACGCTTTCGTGATGGATCAGCTCGGCATGCGCCGTATAGACGATGCGATAGCCTGCCGCCCGTGCGCGCATGCAGAAGTCCGGATCCTGATAGGCGACCGGGAATTCGTCGGCATCCAGACCGCCCAGCTCGTCGAAGACGGTGCGGGGGATCATCGCGGCGGCGAAGGTGACCGCGCTGACGCCGCGGACGATCTGGGACCAGCCGTAATAGCCGCCGCTGTAGGCGGGTTCGCCGCGGAACAAATGGCCGGGCGAATCCTCCTGCAGCCGCATGACCAGGCCGGCATGCTGCACGACATGCCCGCCGGGGAACAGCAGACGGCACCCCACGGTCCCGACGCCGGGCTGGCGCGCCCAACCCAGCATCTCTTCCATCCAGCCGGGCGTGACGATCTCGATGTCGTTGTTGAGCAGAAGCAGGTATTCCCCCCCGGCGGCTTCCGCCCCGGCATTGATCAGTGCCGAGAAATTGAAGCCCTGCCCCCGGTTCGGCACGGTGAGCACCTTGTGCCGGAGCCTCCGCAGATAAGCCAGGGTGGCCGGATCGTCGGAACGGTCGTCGACGACGACGATCTCGTAGTTCGAGTAGGTCGACACCCGCTCGATGGAGTCGATGCAGGTGCGAAGCAACTCCATCTGGTTGTGGGTGGGGATGATGATGCTGACAAGCGGCTTTTCCGGAGCATCCCAGACGATGCGGAAGAAGCCCGTGCGCGACCGGACGGCGAAGTCGGACCGGTCCACGGTCTTGTAGGGCAGGCCCCGCCGGTCCAGGGCCGCCTCGACGGCCCGGATGCCGGCATTGAAGGCTTCCGGCTTCTCGTCGCCGGCAAGCGCGGTCGATCCGGGCAGGACACGCCAGTGGTACAGCACTGCCGGTACATGGGCGATGCGCCGGGTGTGCTCGACCAGCCGGAGCGCCAGTTCGAAGTCCTGCGAACCGTCGAACCCCAAATGGAAGCGGCCCGCCTTCTCGAACAGGCTTCGGCGGATCATCATTGCATGGTTCAGGTACATGTAGGACAGCAGCATGTCCGGATCGTAGTCCGGCTTGAAGGTCAGGTCGAAAAGCCGGCCGAGCTGATCGATCTTGCAACTGTCCGAATACAGGATGTCGAGGTCAGGCCTGTCCTGCAGAAGCTTCACGAACTCGAACAGGCAGTTCGGCGAGATCGCGTCGTCCTGGTCCAGGAACAGGATGAAGTCGCCGCTGGCGATCTCCGCGGCGGCGTTGCTTGCCGAGGCAATGCCTCCATTCTTCTTGCAGAGGGTCAGGGTGATCCAGGGGGTGCATTCCGCCAGCTGGCGGAGCTTGTCCGTGTAGGCGGATTCGTCCGACGCATCGTCGGCGATGCATAGCTCGAAGTTCCGGTACCACTGGGCATCCACGCTTTCCAGGGCGCGGTCCAGCCATTCCGGCTTTGCCCGGTAGTGCGGCATGACGATCGAGACCTTGGGCCTGACCGTCCAACCGGCCATCAGCGCCCGGGCATCCTCCTCCGACCGGTGATTGAGCGCATTGGCTTCGAGCCAGCGAGACAGGCGGTGGTCGGTGAGCGGTGCGGCGGGCGCGCCGAAGACCCGTCGCATGCCGATTTCGGCGGTTTCCTGCGTGACGGTGTCATGGCAGGTCAGCCGGATCGTCAACTCCTCACCCGCCCGGATCTGCCTTGGCAGGATAAAGCGGAATCCTTTTGACCGTTTGTCCGCGGGAAGGCCAAAGGCCTGGTCGACATCGACCCGCCTCTGCAGAGCCTCGGTCTCGTGGAGCAGGGCATCGTCGACATAAGCGCGGATGATCAGAGGGTGCCCATCCAACTGGAGCACCCAGCCCGTGACCGGGATCGGCGCATTCTCTCCGATCGTCTCCCCTTCCCGTGGGGTGTCGAGGGCGCAGCGGAACCGGTCTCCGTCGGCGCCCATGACCTTCGGGACCATGACGGAAAAGCTTCTCAGTTGGTGGATCTGGCCGCTGATATAGGCCACCACAGTCAGCGTGACGTCCTGTCCCGCCAGGTCCGCCAGATCGGCTTCCAGATGGAAGCCGCTATACATGCCGAGCGGCATTGTCCCGGAAAGTGCCACGTCCGTGACCGGTTGAACGGCCGGGGTGCGGCCATAGAAGCGGTCGTTGGCGATGAGGGCGACCGCCTGGACATCGGCGTGGCACGTCGCCACATTGCCGCGGATCGACACGCGGGGCGTGCCGGCGATCCAGACGGGATGCCGGACCTGGATCTCGGCCTTCGGAGGGGCGACCGTCAGGCCGGTGAGGATCCGTTCGGCGATGCCCGTGTCCGAACACATGCGGATGGTCAGCCGGGAGATGTCCATGCCTTCGCTATCGAGGAAGCCCTGGAACCCCACAGGAACCGATGCCGGACAGCCGACATGCTCCGCGACGTCCGGGCGCCGCACCCAATCGACCGGAATTTCCCGCTGGATCCGGTCATCCGTCGCCAGGACACGGATCGCCGTCCCATCGTGGGAAATCGCCCATCCCCGAACGAAGATCCGTTTCGCATCGACCTCACTGTCGTCTTTCGGCTGCTCAAGATGGCCGACCATCGGCAAAATCTCGATGCCCGGCAGGATGGTGTCGGTGCTCCGTGGCCCGGCGAACCCGCGCAGCACATAGTTGTGGAAGCCGACCGCCAGATCCTTCCATCCGACCGTTCCGATGAAGCCGGTCGAAAGGGAGCGGACATGATCCGGAAAATGGCGCCAGACATCCTGGCGCGGCTTGTAGGTCAGTCGTAGCTGGAGCGGCCCTGCCGGTCCGGAAAGCTCGATGGTCGGGAACTCGTCTCCCTTGCAGGCGATCCACCCTTCGATGACCAGCTGCTCTGCCGGTGAGGCCCCTCTGCGAATATGCTCAACATTCAGAACGAGTCCGGGATCCGGCGTGCAGACGCTCAACTGATCGCTCGACAACCGCATCAGCAGGGGGGGCTGGCTCTGCCCGGCCATCGCGTCGGGGCCGACGATCAGATCCAGCGCCGACCGGCGGGCGAGGACGCAGGTGCCGTCCTGCGAATAGAGATCGTCGAAGGCCGGGACCATCAGGGTGTGGCCATACTCGCCGTCGGCAAAGCCGGAGATCATCCTGGCCAGAAGCGTCGGATCGGGCGGCAGCGGGGCGTGGGGAATGAGAATGACGAGGCTGTCGTTGCCCAACCTGTACCAATCCTCCGCCATCAGCCTTTCAAGGGACGAGTAGGTCCCGAGAAAATCGAGCGTGCCAAGGGCACCCTCCCAGGGGGACGGGTCGCAATGGCCGCCGTCGAGAATGGCGATGCCGAACGGACGGCTGGACAGCTTGCCGATCTTCGCCCTGCTTTCGGGAAAGACATGGCGGGCGGGAACGGGCACCGTGACCGCTGCGCCGCCGAGATGGCGGACGGCGCCGTCGCTTCGGCGCAGGACGGTGACCGACATGGATGCCGGACCCGGGGGGTGGCGGCTAATATCCACGAGGCCGGTCCACTGCACGACCGGAAATGCGGTCGGCTCCGGCCAAATGGAGGAGCTGTCGTCCGCCTTGTCGCGCCAGTGGATTTCAACTGTCAAAGGCACGTTGTTCATCAGGACGAAGATGCTGCAGGCATCCCTGTCCTTCTCCATCAGCCACCCTTCGAGTGTCAGGACATGGGACGTGACGTTCTCAACGATGTCGATCCCGCAGCAGAGGTCGGTATCGGTGGAAACCGCCAGCGTGCATGCCGGATCGTCCTTGCGGACAATGCGCACGCCGACCATCGAGACCTCCGCCTTCGGGGGCAGTTCGGCAGTGGCGAAGATGCAGAAAGCCGTCGGGTCGATGTCTGGAAAGCCAAGGACAGCGACTTCGGTCGCAATCTCCACGCCGAGAATGGTGATCGACGCGGATATCTCCACAGCGTCCTGCAGTCGGACCCACAGCTCGGTCCGGGCCTGTCGGCACAAACCATCGTCCGTCACCGATTTTACGACGAGTTCGCCGCATTGGATGATCCCGGCGCCTTCAGGGAAAATGTGCAGCGACGACACCGGCCGGATGGACTGGGGGGATTCCCTTTGCTCTTCGACGCCAAAATTATCGTAGTGCCAGGAGGCGCTTGACCTTCCATGGACGCGGGCTTGTTCTATGACGTCCGGATTTCTGCAGAAATACCGCAGGCTTTCCTTTTCGATGCTGTAAGCAATCCTGCCGAATTCCTTCCTGATCGGACTTCCGGCAAGGTGGCTGTCCAGGTTCGAGAAAAGAACCGATATGGCGTGCGTTTTCCCGTCGAAGATGAAGGCGGGAAGCGTGTAGGAAAAACCGCAGGCCTTGCCGCTCTCCAGGCCGGCGCTGTGAGGGCGCGGCTCGTTGGCAACGAGACTGGTGAGCCAGACGCCGTCCACTTCGATTTCGATGTTGGTGGCCCTGTCGGTTCTCCTGCCATTGATCGCCCATCCGCTCAGGACATCGCCCTTCAGCGGATCGATGGCGCCATAGAACGGCTGCAACCTGAAAATGTTGCTTGTCTGCCATGTCAGTTCCTTTGCTGGATTCCCTGCAAAGAATCGCATGACATGTTCTTCCCCATCGAGAAATGCTTCGGGGATTTTTATGGAAAATTTTTTTGCGGCCAACGGCGACACATAATCTTTTTCGGTGCTGAGCCGGCCGACCTCGAATGACCCCAATGGCTTTTCATCACAATATATGACAACGACTATCGAGGATTTCGGATTTTTCTCGTCATATGCCCAGCCTTTAACGACCCAACCGGAGTTTTCTTCTATAAATACGCCGCTTATCTCGCCGAATGGCATGGCTCTGGCATCCTGGAGTTCAGTATTTTATTCTGCGTATGAATTGTTCTTTGCTCGATAAAGATTTAAGAATTTTCAAGGTCGCCTTTTTCATCCATTTTTATCACGCTGAATCCTGATGCGTTTTGCACTTTTCTTTCTCCGGTGGCGCGTCGGTGCGTCAACGCCGATGGCGAGGACGGTCTGCAGTCGATCCGATTTGCGCATAACTGAGAAGGCCTTTGCAAAATCAGGAGAACGTTGGGAGACGGCAAAAGGAGGTATAGGTGAAGCCGGCCTTCGTCAAGACCTCTGGGCAGTGGATGTTGCGCATGCCTATTATGAGCGGGCTGCTTCAACATCGGCCCGACCAGACGCAGGTCGAGCATGCGCAAGTTTCTTTGCCTCCTAACTATAGCAGCACAATCGGCATCCTCCAAGATGACGTATGCGTTCATTAACCTGAGATTGTTACGTTTTCCTGGTGGATTTGCGGCTGGGATAAGTTTTGTTCAGGTTGATGTCGTGCCGCCAGTCTTATGGCTTGGGTATTGGCTGCGTACGATCCCGATCATCACGGTCTCCGTAGTGACTCAGGAACGGTGTTCCCATAACATTCTGGATGATGGGAGCAGTCATCGCACACCGTCGGCCGGTTGGAGGGGCGACCTTCTGTGTAAAGCCGCTCGTAGAAGAACCGCTTCCAACGCAACTTTCGCATGTTTGTGGATGCCAGCGGACGGAAATGGCGCAGGAGCAGGTCCGCCAGGGAGTTGCGTCCCGCCAGTCCGAGGGAGCGCCAGAGGTGGTCGTTTTCGACACAAGCGCGGGCGATCACGGTGGCGAAGGCGGTGGCAACCGGCTGGTCGCTGCTGCGGTTGCGCAGCAGCAGCTGGAGGAAGTCCGCTTCCTCGCGTTCCAACCAGGTGAGTTCCGCTGCAGTGAGGTCCATGCCGACGGGACAGGCGTGATGGCACTCCGCCGTCGCTCCGGCCAGATGATGGACGTGACTCGAAAAACAGCGTCCCGGTGCCCAGCCGACCGCCGCCTCCGGGAAGACGCTTTCGACCAGAGCACTCAACCTGTCCGAAGGAAGCCCCAATGCGCCTCTGTATGGTGCCGAGGCGTCGCTGCAGCGGCGCAGCAGCATCCTCCCGAGATCCTGAGTATCGGCAAGGCCGCCGGATACCGAACATGCCATCAGGCGATGGTAAGCCGCCGAATCCGTCACGTACGCCTCTCATCGACCGTGTTCATCCGTATCTAACGGTCGATGCCGGCCGATGCCAAGGGAATGCTCGGTCGGCGGGAAAGGCCGACGACGGCTCCCAGCTGACCAAGCAATGCGATCACGGCCGGCGCGGTTGCCCACGCGATGGGCGTTTTGCAAGTCAAAGCATCATAGTGCAATGAAATAAAAAGACATTTCCCTTTCCCCATTGACGCTGTGTGGATAAGGAGTCACCTTTCCACCGGTTCCCGGCCCGGACGGACCAGGCCGTCACGACGATCGGCCGGCCTGACGGGCAAGGCACCGACCCGATTGACGAAAGGGAAGCTCCCTGATGACCGAGACGACAGCCGCGCTCGAAGCGCTTCTGATGCAGCGATCGCTGACCGACCAGCAGCTCGAAACAGCAGCGGAAGCGGCTGCCGACTTCCGCATCCTGCCTGATGCGACGGTGCTCAAGATCGGCGGCCAGAGCGTCATCGATCGTGGTCGTACGGCCGTCTATCCGCTGGTGGACGAAATCGTCGCCGCCCGCAAGTCCCACAAGCTGCTGATCGGCACCGGCGCCGGCACCCGGGCACGCCACCTGTATTCCATCGCTGCGGGGCTCAACCTGCCGGCCGGCGTGCTGGCGCAGCTCGGCGCCTCGGTGGCCGACCAGAACGCGGCGATGCTGGGGCAGCTTCTGGCCAAGCACGGCATCTCGGCGGTCGATGGCGCCGGTCTGTCGGCGGTGCCGCTCTATCTGGCAGAAGTGAACGGTGTCGTCTTCAGCGGCATGCCGCCTTACAAGTTGTGGATTCGCCCGGCCGCCGAGGGCGTGATCCCACCCTACCGCACCGACGCCGGCTGCTTCCTGGTGGCCGAGCAGTTCGGTTGCAAGGCGATGATCTATGTGAAGGACGAGGACGGCCTCTACACCGCGAACCCGAAGACGTCGAAGGACGCCACCTTCATCCCGAAAATCTCGGTCGACGAGATGAANGCGAAAGGGTTGCAGGACTCGATCCTCGAATTTCCCGTTCTCGACCTGCTGCAGCAGGCGCGCCACGTCCGCCAGGTGCAGATCGTGAACGGCCT
>NZ_BADK01000217.1 GCF_000333595.1 Azospirillum sp. B506 | reverse complement strand
TTCAGGATGGGGGCGACGGCAGCAACTATCTCCAGACCGTCCGCTTCCAGGACGGGACGGAGGTGCTGTTGTCGAATCCGGCGCTGCGGCTGGAAACGGTCGGCGGCGATGGCGGCGAGGCTCTGTTCGGCTATGGCAACGGCGATCTGATCGACGGGCGGGGCGGCAACGACCTGCTGGCCGGCTATGGCGGCGACGACACGCTGGTCGGCGGCACCGGCCGTGACGAGTTGCATGGCGGCGACGGCAACGACCTGCTGGACAGCCGGGCCGATCTGGCGGGAAGCGGCGACTTCGACGTCGCCTATGGCGAGGGGGGCGACGACACCCTGCTGGGCGGCGGCGGCAACGACAATCTGTCGGGCGGCGATGGCGACGACAGCCTCGATGGCGGTGCAGGCGACGACATGCTTGCCGGCGGTGCCGGCGACGACCGGCTGACGGGCGGGGACGGCGTCGATACACTGGTGGGCGGCATCGGACGGGACACGCTGGAGGGCGGCGATGCCAACGACACCCTGTCGGGTGAGGCCGGCGACGACAGTCTCGATGGCGGTGCCGGCAACGACGGGCTTGGTGGTGGTGCCGACGATGACCGGCTTTCCGGTGGGAGCGGTGACGACACTCTGGTGGGCGGCACCGGCCGGGATGTGCTGGAAGGTGGCGACGGCAACGACAGCCTGGTTGGCGATGCCGGGTCGGGAAGCGGCACCTACCTGTTCGAGACGAGGGAAACGGTGTTCAATGGTGCCTTCTCGGTCACCTGGACCACGCAGGACTATGTTCCCCGCCTGACCGGCGACGTGAATGGCGATGGCCGGGCGGACATCGTCGGTTTCTCCAGCAGCTCTGTCCAGATCGCTCTCGGGCAGGCGGACGGCAGCTTCGGACCCGTCAAGGTCGCCTACAACGGGGAGTTCACGCCGACCTATGGCGGCTGGACCAGTCAGAACGTCAATCCCCGGCAACTGGCCGACGTGAATGGCGATGGCCGGATGGACATCGTCGGCTTCGCGAGCAGCGAGGTGCGGGTGGCCCTGGGCCAAGCGGATGGAACTTTCGCGACGGCACAGACGGCGCTGAGCGGCACTCTGACTTCCGGCACGACCTGGACCAGCATGGGGCAGTATCCCCGCCTGCTTGGCGATGTGAACGGCGATGGCAGGGCCGACATTGTCGGCTTCTCCAGCTCCTCCGTGGTCATCGCCCTTGGACAGGCGGACGGAAGTTTCGGGGCTGTGAAGGTGGCTTTCAGTGGCAACTTCACGACCGGCTATGGTGGCTGGTCCAACGGAAATGACTATCCGCGTCTTCTCGGCGATGTCGATGGCGATGGTATGGCCGACATTGTCGGCTTCGGTTCCTCCCAGGTCTACGTCGCCCGTGGCAGGGCCGACGGCACCTTCGGCCCGATCATCACCGCCTACAGCGACAACTTCACAAAGGATTCGGGCGGCTGGACAACCCAGGACCAATATCCCCGTGAACTGGCGGATGTGAACGGCGATGGACGGATGGACATCGTCGGCTTCGCGTCCAACGGAGCCTATGTGTCGTTCGGTCGGGAGGATGGAACCTTCAGCCGGATTCGTCTCGGCATCAGCGATTACGGCTATAACGGCTGGAGCAACTACAACAGCTACCCGCGGCAGGTCGCCGATGTCGATGGCGACGGTCGCGCCGACATCGTCGGCTTCGGCTCCAACAGCGTCGTGGTGTCCAGGTCGGTGGACAACGATGACACGCTGAGCGGCGGGGCGGGGGACGACACGCTGGCCGGCGGGCTGGGTAACGATGTCTACCGTTTCGGACGCGGGGACGGGCGGGATCGCATCGTCGAGAATGACAGCGACATCGGCAACGACCGGCTGGTGTTCGAGGCCGGCATCGATGCCCACCAGCTCTGGTTCACCAAATCGGGCAGCGACCTGGAGGTGCAGGTGGTCGGAACGGCCGACAAGGTGACCATCGCCGGCTGGTACAGTGGTGCCGAGCACCATATGGACAGCATGGAAACCGCCGATGGGACCGTGCTGCTGGATTCGATGGTGGACGGGCTGGTCCAGGCCATGGCCGGCTTCGCTCCGCCAACGGCCGGGACGATGAGCATCGATCCCGATCTCTATCCGTCCGTGGAGCATGCCATCACCGCCGCATGGCGGTGATGGGGCGACTGACCGGGGCAGAAGGAATGGGCA
>NZ_BADK01000218.1 GCF_000333595.1 Azospirillum sp. B506 | reverse complement strand
GCGGCGGCAACGACGAGCTCGTCTTCGGCGAGGGCTACAGCCGGGCCGGCCTGAGGCTGGAGCGCTTCGGCGCGGATCTGCATCTGGTCTTCGACGATCTCGGCAAGCGGATCGTCGTCGCCAACCGCTTCAACGGCAATGGCGAGGGTGCCAACTATGTGCAGACCCTGCGCTTCGCCGACGATACCACGCTGGACCTGTCCCGCACCGATCTGGCGATCGCCACGCGCGACAGCGATGTCGGGCATGTGCTGGAAGGCTACAATGCCGGCGACGTGATCCGTGGCAATGGCGGCACCGATGCCATCTATGGCTATGGCGGCAACGACACGCTGTATGGCGGGACCGGAGCCGATGCCCTTTATGGCGGCGACGGCGACGATCTGATCGACAGCCGGGACGAGACGGCCAGCGGCGACGTTGCCTATGGCGAAGCGGGCAACGACACGCTCTATGGAGGTGCCGTCAACGATGCGCTGTATGGCGGTGCCGGCGACGACCTGATCGAGGGCAATGCCGGCAACGATTCCATCGAAGGCAATGCCGGCAGGGACAGCCTGTCCGGCGGGGCCGGTGTCGACAGCCTGCTCGGTGGGGCTGACGATGACAGCCTGGACGGCGGCGCCGGCGACGACTACCTGAACGGCGAGGCCGGCGACGACAGTCTGCTGGGCGGTGCCGGAGCCGACACTCTGTATGGCGGTGCCGGTGCGGACATGATGTCGGGCGGCGACGATGCCGATACCCTCTATGGCGAGGATGGCGACGACACGCTGGCCGGTGGGGCCGGCGCCAATTGGATCGTCACCGGGACCGGCGACGACCTCGTGCTCTATCAGGGCGGCGCCGATACCGTGGTCGGCGGCGGCGGCAACGACCGGCTGTCCTTCGGCGACGGCTACAGCCGCGACGACCTGCGGTTCGAACGCTACGGCAACGATCTGCATGTCCGTTTCAACGGCAAGCCCGACCGGATCGTCATCGCCAACCGCTTCAGCGGTGCCGGCAACGGTGCCAATTACCTGCAAACACTGCTGTTCGCCGATGGGAGCACCGTCGACCTGGCCAATCCCGTCCTGGCGATCGACACGCGGGACGATGCTGCCGCCCACACGCTGGAAGGCTATGCCGCATCTGACACCATCCGCGGCGGCGGCGGCAACGACGCCATCTACGGTTATGGCGGTGACGACAGCCTGTATGGCGGGGCAGGGAGCGATCTGGTCCGCGGCGGCGCCGGCAACGACCTGATCGACAGCAGCGACGACGACGCCAGCCATGACTCGCTCTATGGCGAGGATGGCGACGACACCCTGTTGGGTGGTGGCGGCGAGGACGCCCTGTATGGCGATGACGGCAACGACCGGATCGAGGGGTTGGGCGGTCGTGACTACATGGAAGGAGGCGGCGGCGACGACACGATGGACGGTGGTGCCGGTGACGACACCCTGTTCGGTGGCGACGGCGCCGACAGCCTCGATGGCGGCGTCGACAACGACTTCCTGAAGGGCGATGCCGGCACCGACGAGCTGCTGGGCGGGCTGGGCAATGACCCGCTCTATGGCGGGGCCGACCGTGACCGCCTGTCGGGCGGC
>NZ_BADK01000219.1 GCF_000333595.1 Azospirillum sp. B506 | reverse complement strand
CCGGAAGCGTGGTTCCGCTGGGCGCCGGCCGGCGGGGTGGAGGGCTTGAGCGACGCCGAAGTCGAACAGCTGATCGTCGATCGGAAGACCGCCCGCGCCGCGAAGAACTTCGCCGAGGCCGACCGCATCCGCAAGGAACTGGCCGACAACGGCATCGTCCTGGAAGACGGCCCTCAGGGCACGAGCTGGAAGCGCGGGTGAGGTGACTGGAATCCCCTCTCCCCCCTGGGGAGAGGGTTAGGGTGAGGGGGATGCGTGGCATGCCTCCCCGAGAATCCTCACCGGTCTGTCGCCCCATTGTTCCTCCGCAAGCAACAAACCTTCACGAACTCAGCGGATTATCCCGAGCACCGATCCGGCCTAATCTCTTCCTCAGACGAAACGCGGCCCACCCAGAGCTTTGGGGCGGCCACCCTGACTGAGGAGACCCTGACCATGATCGACACTCGCACCGCCCCCTATGCCGCCTTCCTGCTGCGCGTCGGCCTCGGCCTGCTGTTCCTGGCCCATGGCCTTGTGCTGAAGGTGCTGACCTTCACCATTCCCGGCACCGTCGGCTATTTCGAGAGCATCGGCTATCCCGGTGTCTTCGCCTATCTCGTGATCCTCGGCGAGATCGGCGGCGGACTGTTGCTGATCGCCGGTGTCTACACCCGCTGGATCGCGCTGGCCCTGCTGCCGATCCTGATCGGTGCCACGCTGCAGCATACCGGCAATGGCTGGGTGTTCAATGCGCCGGGCGGCGGTTGGGAATTCCCGGCCTTCTGGACGGTTCTGCTGGTCGTGCAGTCGCTGCTGGGTGAGGGCGCCTTCGCCCTCAAGCTTCCGGCGCTGAATGCTCCGGCCGGCCGCAGCGAACTGGCCTGATCCGCGGGCACAACCGGAATTCGACCGCGACGCGGAACGGGGAGGGGGCAAATTGCCTCTTCCCCGTTCCGCGTCGCCGTCCCATTTGGTAGACAGGACGGAGACCAACCGGAGAGCCTGATGACCGTTTCGCCGAACGACCAGCAAAAGACGGAGTCCTCTGGGGTCCTGACTCTGCTGGACGACCTGATCGCCAAGGCGCGCGCCGCCGGTGCGGATGCCGCCGATGCCGTGCTGTTCGACAGCGCATCCGTGTCCCTCGCCCACCGGCTGGGCAAGACCGAGAAGCTGGAGCGCTCCGAATCCGGCGATCTTGGCCTGCGGGTGTTTGTCGGCAAGCGGCAGGCCATCGTCTCCTCCACCGACCGCAGCGGCAAGGCGCTGGACGAGTTGGTCGAACGCGCCATCGCCATGGCCCGGGTAGTGCCGGAGGATGGCTTCGCCGGCATCGCCGATCCGGAACAACTGGCCCGCAGTTGGCCCGACCTCGACATCTGCGATGATGAGGAACCCTCGGCGGAAACGCTGATCGAGCGCGCCCGCATCGCTGAGGAGGCGGCTCTGGCGGTCCAGGGCGTCACCAATTCCGAAGGGGGCGATGCAGGCTGGAGCCGTTCGACGATTGCGATTGCCGCCTCCAACGGCTTCGCGGGCACCTACGGCGTATCGCGTCAGTCCTTGTCGGCCTCCGTCCTGGCCGGGACCGGCACGGGGATGGAGCGCGACTACGACTATGACAGCAAGGTCTATGGCGCCGACCTGCGCGATCCCGCCGAGATCGGCCGCGAGGCCGGCGAGCGGGCCGTCCGCCGCCTGAACCCGCGCCGGGTCAAGAGCTGCAAAGTGCCCGTGTTCTTCGATCCGCGGGTGTCGCGCGGCCTGCTCGGCCACCTGACCGGCGCCATCAGCGGTCCCAGCATCGCCCGAGGCACCAGCTTCCTGAAGGACAAGATGGGGCAGCAGATCTTTGCGTCCTCCATCACCATCGTCGACGACCCGCATGTGAAGCGCGGCCTGCGCTCCCGCCCCTTCGATGCCGAGGGCGTCGAAGTGTCGCGCCGCACGCTGATCGAGGACGGCGTGCTGACGACTTGGCTGCTCGACCTGCGCTCCGCGCGGCAGCTCGGCTTGACGACCACCGGCCATGCCGCCCGCGGCACCTCCGGCCCGCCCGGTCCGGCGCCGGCCAACGTCTATATGGCGGCCGGCAAGCGCAGCCGCGCCGACATGCTGGCGGAGATCAAGGACGGCTTCTACGTCACCGACCTGATGGGTATGGGCGTCAACGGCGTCACCGGCGATTACAGCCGCGGCGCCGGTGGTTTCTGGATTGAGAACGGCCAGATCGCCTATCCCGTCAACGAAATCACCATTGCCGGCAACCTCAAGGACATGTTCCTGAACATGGAGGCCGCCGACGATCTCGAACTGCGCTTCGGCATGGATGCGCCGACTGTGCGCATCGACGGCATGACCATTGCCGGACTTTAGGCGCCGGCTTCGGACTGCATAGGGCGGAGGCACCTCCGCCCACATCCTCATCAGTTGGCATTGTTCTTGCGCAGACGGCGGGCAACCCAAAGCGGGTTCGCCCGCTTTTTGTGCTGCAATTCCGCCACTCTGCCTGTCCAAACGTCAGCTGAGCCCTTGCACGCGTTTGCCTGATCTGTTAGCAATTCGCCGCTTTTTTGGGCGATATGCTGAAGGTTTGTGCAAATGGATGCGGCAAAGACGGGTGGCGACGTCCTTTTCGTGCTGATGGGCGCGGTGATGGTGCTGGCGATGCATTGCGGCTTCGCTCTGCTGGAGGTCGGGACGGTCCGGCGCAAGAACCAGGTCAATGCGCTGGTGAAGATCCTGTCGGATTTCGCCATGTCGACCATCGCCTATTTCTTCGTCGGCTATGCGGTGGCCTACGGCATCGATTTCCTCGCCGACGCCCACACGCTGGTCGGCAAGGGAAGCGGCGGCTTCGCGGCCTACGGCTACGATCTGGTGAAGTTCTTCTTCCTGGCGACCTTCGCCGCCGCGGTGCCGGCCATTGTGTCGGGCGGCATCGCCGAGCGCGCCAAATTCTGGCCGCAGGCCGGCGCCACGCTGGCGTTGATCGCACTGTTCTACCCGCTGCTGGAAGGCACGGTATGGGGCACCCGATTCGGCCTGCAAAGCTGGATGGCGGCGAGTTTCGGCCAGCCCTTCCATGACTTCGCCGGTTCGGTGGTGGTGCACGCCTTTGGCGGCTGGGTGGCGCTAGGGGCCGTGCTGAATCTCGGCAACCGCCGTGGCCGTTACCGCCCGAATGGCTCGCTGATCGCCATCCCGCCGTCGAACATCCCCTTCCTTGCATTGGGCGCCTGGGTCCTGTGCGTGGGATGGTTCGGCTTCAATGTGATGAGCGCGCAGGTGCTGGACGGCGTCACCGGTCTGGTCGCGTTGAACTCGCTGATGGCGATGGTCGGCGGCATCGTCACCTCGCTGGTCATCAGCCGCACCGATCCGGGCTTCGTCCACAACGGCGCGCTGGCTGGTCTGGTGGCGGTCTGCGCCGGCTCCGACGTCATGCATCCGCTGGGCGCGCTGGTCACCGGCGGCATCGCCGGCCTGTTGTTCGTCTGGGCCTTCAACAAATGCCAGATCGACTGGAAGATCGATGACGTGCTGGGCGTCTGGCCGCTGCACGGGCTGTGCGGCCTGACCGGCGGCCTGCTGGCCGGTGTGTTCGGACAGGAGGCGCTGGGCGGGTTGGGCGGCGTGTCGATCCTCAGCCAGATCGTCGGCACGGCAGGCGGCGCCGGCTTCGGATTCGCCGCGGGGCTGGCGGTCTACGGCCTGTTGCGCGTCACCGTCGGCATCCGCCTCGACCCCGAGCAGGAATACAAGGGCGCCGACCTGTCGTTGCACCACATCACCGCCTACCCGGAAGAGGACGCGCCCGGCATGTAATGCGCCGCGCACAACTCCGCCGCCCTTTGGCCGACTCTTGCTTTGCCGGGGCGGCGGCTTTAGTGTCCGGCGCGAACTCCTCCCCCTCACGACGCCGGATTTTGACCGCCCCATGAAGGCCGCCATCGTCGTTTTCCCCGGCTCCAACCGCGAACGCGACGCCGTCGCCGCGCTGGAGGCCGTCAGCGGGACCAAGCCGCACCTGGTCTGGCACCGCGACACCGAACTGCCCAAGGTCGACCTGATCGTCGTGCCCGGCGGCTTCTCCTATGGCGACTACCTGCGCTCCGGCGCCATGGCGGCGCATTCGCCGATCATGCGCGAGGTGAAGGCGCGGGCCGATCAGGGCGTCCGCGTCCTCGGCGTCTGCAACGGCTTCCAGATCATCACCGAGGCCGGGTTGCTGCCCGGCGCGCTGATGCGCAACGGCGCGCTGAAATTCGTCTGCCGCGTCCAGCATCTGCGGGTGGAGAACACCGACAGCCCCTTCACCAAGAAATATGCGAAGGGCCAGATCGTCCGCTTCCCGGTCGCCCATGGCGACGGCAACTACTGGACCGACGCCGAGACGGTGAAGCGGCTGGACGGTGAAGGCCAGGTCGCCTTCCGCTATGTCGCCGACGAGGCGCGGGCCGATCCGCGCGGCAACCCGAACGGCTCGGTGTCCGACATCGCCGGCATCTTCAATGCCAAGCGCACCGTGCTGGGCCTGATGCCGCACCCCGAGGACGCGGTGGAGGCCCTGCATGGCAACACCGACGGCAAGCCCATGTTCGAAGGTCTGGTGGAGGCCCTGTCGTGAGCGCTGAAGCTACCAAGGCGCAGGAGCGTCCGGTCACCGCCGAACTCGCCAAGGAGTTCGGCCTGTCCGCCGAGGAATACCGGAACGCCCTCGATATCCTGGGCCGCACCCCGACCTTCACCGAGCTGGGCATCATCTCGGTCATGTGGTCGGAGCATTGCTCCTACAAGTCGTCGAAGCTGTGGCTGAAGACGCTGCCGACCACCGGCCCGCAGGTGATCTGCGGTCCCGGCGAGAATGCCGGCGTGGTCGACATCGGTGACGGCGACGCCGTCATCTTCAAGATGGAGAGCCACAACCACCCGTCCTACATCGAACCCTACCAGGGCGCGGCGACGGGCGTGGGCGGCATCCTGCGCGACGTGTTCACCATGGGCGCGCGTCCCATCGCCAACATGAACGCGCTGCGCTTCGGCTCGCCCGACCACCCCAAGACCCGCCATCTGGTCTCGGGCGTGGTCGCCGGCATCGGCGGCTACGGCAACTGCGTCGGCGTGCCGACCGTGGGTGGCGAGACCAACTTCCACCCGGCCTACAACGGCAACATCCTGGTCAACGCCATGACCGTGGGTGTCGCCAAGACCGACAAGATCTTCTATTCGGCCGCTGCCGGCATCGGCAACCCCGTCGTCTATGTCGGGTCCAAGACCGGCCGCGACGGCATCCACGGCGCCACCATGGCGTCGGCCGAGTTCACCGAGGATTCGGAGGAGAAGCGCCCGACCGTGCAGGTTGGCGACCCCTTCACCGAAAAGCTGCTGATCGAAGCCTGCCTGGAACTGATGGAGACGGACGCCATCGTCGCCATCCAGGACATGGGTGCGGCCGGCCTGACCTCCTCCTCGGTCGAGATGGCCGGCAAGGGCGGCCTGGGCATCGAGCTGACGCTCGACACCCTGCCGATGCGCGAACAGGCGATGACGCCCTATGAGATCATGCTCTCCGAAAGCCAGGAGCGCATGCTGATCATCCTGAAGCCCGGCCGCGAGGAGGTGGCGAAGGCCATCTTCGACAAGTGGGAGCTGGACTTCGCCGTCATCGGCCATCTGACCGACACCGGCAACCTCGTCATCAAGATGTATGGCGAGACCTGGTGCAACATGCCGATCGCCCCGGTGTCCAACGCCGCTCCGGAATACGACCGCCCGTGGGAGCCGACGCCGAAGGCGTCCGACCTCGACGACAGCGTGTTCGACGGCTATTCCGAAAGCCTGGGCGACACGCTGACCAAGCTGTTCGGCTGCCCCGATCTGGCCTCCAAGCGCTGGATCTGGGAGCAGTATGACAGCCTCGTCGGTGGCGACACCCGCTTCATGTCGGGGCAGGCCGACGCCGCGGTCGTCCGCGTGCCGGGCCAGACCAAGGCGGTCGCCATCACCACCGACTGCACCCCGCGCTATTGCCTTGCCGATCCGATCGAGGGCGGCAAGCAGGCGGTGGCCGAGGCGTGGCGCAACCTGTCGGCGGTGGGCGCGCTGCCGCTCGCCATCACCGACAACATGAACTTCGGCAACCCCGAGAAGCCGCGGATCATGGGCCAGTTCGTCGGCGCCGTCCAAGGCATCGGCGAGGCCTGCAAGGCGCTGGACTTCCCGGTCGTGTCGGGCAACGTCTCGCTCTACAACGAGACCAACGGCGAGGCGATCCTGCCGACCCCGGCTATCGGCGGCGTCGGCATCATGCCGGACGCGATGATCGCCGTCGGTATTGCCTTCAAAAACGAAGGCGACGTGATCCTCGCAGTGGGCGATACGAAGGGCCACATCGGCCAGTCGATCTTCCTGCGCGAGATCCTCGGCCGCGAAGAGGGGGCTCCCCCGCCGGTCGATCTGGCGGTGGAGCGCCGCAACGGCGACTTCGTCCGCGGCCTGATCCGCGAGGGTCTGGTGGTGTCGAGCCACGACGTGGCCGACGGTGGGCTGATGGTCACCATCGCCGAGATGGCGCTGCCGGTGGCATCCGCGCCTACCTGACCGGTTTCGACCGCCAGCATGTCCGCGTGCTGTTTCGGGAGGATCAGGGCCGCTACGTCCTGGCCGTCCGTCCGGACGTCGCCGCGACGGTACAGGAGAAGGCCAAGGCGGCCGGCGTGCCGGTCACCGTGCTTGGCGAGACCCGCGGCACCGCGCTGTCCGGCCGTGGCGGCGATGCCGTCTCGCTGAAGCGCCTGCGCGAGGCGAACGAAGGCTGGCTGCCGACCTACATGGCCGCCGAGCTTTAAAAAGGCCTGGCAACGACAAGACCGGCGGGGCTGCTTCGGATGAAGCGGCCCCGTTCGTTTTTCAGTATGGGACGCGGCATCCGTCCGGCATCCTCTATCGTGTACATACTGGGGATTCGCGTTAAACTCGCCGGCCAAAGGGGTCGGATCGGCGTTTGAACGCGCCTGGAGGCGGGGGAATGGGGTTTTCAGTCACCTTCTGGGGCGTGCGCGGCACGATTCCCTGCCCGATGGCCTCGCATCTGGGTTTTGGCGGCAACACCTCCTGCGTCGAAGTGCAGGCCGGCAAGCAGCGGATCATCATCGATGCCGGCACCGGGCTGCGGATGCTTGGGCGCAAGCTTCTGGCCGAAGGGGTGACCGGCGCCACGCTGCTGCTGAGCCATACCCATCTCGACCACATCAGCGGCTTTCCCTTCTTCGCGCCGGCCTACACCAAGGGCTTCGGCCTCCGCGTCATCTCCGGCCATCTCACCGGCAGTCCGGACATCGAATCGGTGATGGCCCGCCAGATGGAACGGCCGCTGTTCCCGGTGCCGCTGCGCACCATGGGCGGTGACCTGAGCTTCCTGGAGGTGCCGCCCGGCCACAGCTTCAAGCTGGAAGGCGGGGTGCGCATCCACACCGCGGCGCTGAACCATCCCGACGGGGCAACCGGTTACCGGATCGAGTACCAGGGCCGGGCGATGGCCTATGTCACCGACACCGAACATGTGCCCGACCATCCCGACCGCAACATCCTGAACCTCGTTGATGGGGTGGATCTGCTGCTCTACGACTCGACCTACACCGACGAGGAGTGGAAGCAGCGGATCGGCTGGGGCCATTCCACCTGGATGGAGGCGGTGCGGATCGCCCGCGCCGCCCATGTGAAGATGCTGGGCCTGTTCCACCACGATCCCGACCACGACGACGCCACGATGGAGCGGATCGAGGCGGCGGCCAAGGCAGAGTTCGCAAACTGCTTTGCCGCGCGCGAGGGAACCACCATCTCCCTCGACTAGATCGGATCGCGTAAAATCGGAATCGATTTGAAGCGTGAATCCGATCGCAAAAACAACGGCAGGAGCGTCATACGTTTCGTAGTAAACGCATGAAGCTCCAGTATTTCCTGTGCACCGGGCATCATGACCGCAACCATCCTGATTCTGTTCGCCGCCACCTATCTGGGCATGGCGCTGGGCGGCTTTCCCGGCCTGCGCATCGACCGCACCGGCATCGCGCTGGTCGCCGCGATCCTGCTGCTGGCGACCGGGGCGCTCGATACCGCCACCGCCGTCTCGGCCATCGATTTTCCGACCATCTTCGTCCTGCTGGGGCTGATGATCCTGTCGGCGCAATATGCCGGCAGCGGCTTTTACGACTGGTGCGCGCTGAAGGTGGCGCAGGCGGCGAAGTCGCCGGCCCGGCTGCTGGCGGTGATCGTGCTGGTCGCCGGCGGGCTGTCGGCGGTGCTGGCGAACGATGTGGTCGTCTTCGCCATGACGCCGATGCTGTGCTTGGGGCTACAGGCGCGCAAGCTGGACCCGCGGCCCTATCTGATCGGGCTGGCCGGGGCGGCCAATGCCGGATCGGCGGCGACGATGATCGGCAACCCGCAGAACATCCTGATCGGGCAGGTCGGGCATCTCGATTTCTGGCGCTTCCTGGCGGTGTGCGGCGGTCCGGCGCTGGCGGCGATGGCCATCGCCTATGCAACCGTCTGGCTGGTCTGGCGCGGCCGATTCGGCATGCCGGAGGAGGGGCATGAGGGAGCCGGCCAGGCGGCACCGCAGCTCGACCGCTGGCAGTTGGGCAAGGCGGTGGTGGCAACCGTGGCCCTGCTGGCGCTGTTCACCAGTTCCATCCCGCAGGAGCATGCGGTTCTGCTGATCGCCGGCATCATGATGGTCAGCCGCCGGATGGCCAGCCGTGACATGCTGGGCATGGTCGACTGGCATCTGCTGGTGCTGTTCGCCGCCCTTTTCGCCATCAACCATGCGCTTGGGATGACCGGCATCCCGGCGGCGCTGGTCGACGACTTGCGGGCGGCCGGCTGGCTTCCCGACCGGCTGGCGGTGATGCTGCCGCTGTCGCTGGTCGGCAGCAACAGCATCGGCAATGTTCCGGCGGTCATCCTGCTGCTGGCCGCCTGGCCGTCACCGCCGGAAGGTGCGCTCTACGGGCTGGCGCTGCTGTCGACCCTGGCCGGCAACCTGCTTTTGCCGGGCAGCCTCGCCAACATCATCGTGGCGGAGCGGGCGGCGGCGGCCGGGGTCAAGCTGGGATTCGTCGAGCATGCCCGCTGCGGCGTGCCGATGGCGCTGCTGTCGATGGCGGTGGCCGCGGTCTGGCTGTGGGCTGGCGGCTGGATGGGGCTGTGAGGGCCACGCCGTCCTCGCCACGCGATTTGGGGACTGCAAGCCTCTTCTGCCGGGTGCGACAAATAGGGTAATCTGTTCGGAGCGCCGTCGGTGTGCGCCGGGGTGGGGGAACGTTGTGGGTCTGGTCGGCCAGTTTCTTGAGTTCATCGAAAGTGCCCCGAACCAGTCGCTGCGTTCGCTGAGCGACCGGGTGCTGCGCAAGTGCCGCGAGCTGACGGGCGCCGAGGCGGGCACGGTCTTCATGCTGCGTGGACAGGGACGGCATCGGCATCTGGACGCGGTCAGCGTTCAGAACGATGTGGTCCGTGCCAAGACGACGTTGTTTTCAGTGCCGGTCAGCCAGACCTCCATCGTCGGCTATGTGGCGGCGACCGGTGAAACCCTGCTGCTGGACGATGCCTATGCCATCCCGGCGGAGCGGCCCTACAGTTTCAATTCCGCCTTCGACCAGCGCACCGGTTTCCGCACCCGCTCCATTATGACCTTCGCGCTCAAGGGCTTCCGTGACCGGCCCATCGGCGTGGTGCAGTTGATCAACCGCCGCCCGGTGGAGGGGCCGCCGGTTTTCCTTCCCGATCACGAGCAGATGATCGCCCCGGTCAACCACATCGTCGGCCGCGCGCTGGAACGTGCCGCGACGCTGGAGCGGCTGACCGAGCGGAACCGCGCCCTGACCAGGGAGCGCCGTCGCGTCGCCGAGCTTCAGGCGGAGACGGAGCGCGCCTTCATGGTGTCGGTCAACCTGCTGGCACGCGCCGCCGAGGTGCATGACGAGGATACCGGCAACCACATCCTGCGGGTCAACGAATATTCCTACGCGCTGGCGACCTGGGCCGGCTGTAGCCGCGCCTTCTGCAACGAAATCCGCTTTTCAGCCGCCCTGCACGATGTCGGCAAGATGAGCGTCGATCAGGCCGTGCTGCACAAGAAGGGCCGGCTGGACGACCGCGAACTGGCGGAAATGAAGCGGCATCCGATCTACGGCCACGACATCCTGATCGCCTCGGACCGGCTGAAGATGGCTGCCGAGATCGCGCTGTACCATCATGAGCAGTGGGCCGGCACCGGCTATCCGCGTGGCCTGAAGGGAGAGGAAATCCCGCTCGCCGCCCGCATCGTCTCCATCGCCGACTGTTACGACGCCCTGCGCAGCGCCCGGCCTTACAAGCCGTCATTCAGCCACGAGAAGACGGTCGACATTCTGTTGAACGGCGATGACCGTCTGGACCCGAAGGTCCATTTCGACCCGCGCCTGCTGTCGCTGTTCGCCAACCGGCATGCGGAGTTCGACGCCATCTGGGAGCGTCTGAAGGATCAGGAAAAGGTCGAGGCCTGACAGCCGGTTGACGGGGGCCGGGCCTTTCGCTCGACGCCCCCCGACAGGCTTGCGTCACTCCGCCGGATTGGTCGCGGCGAGCGCGCGGCGGCGGACCCAGCGGAAGCTCTTGACGGCGATCCACAGACCACCGATGGCGAGGCCCGACAGCAGCAGGATCTTCGGACCATCCTCGCCGATGGCGGCGGCGGCCTCACCGAACATGTAGCCGGCGCCGGCGAAGCTCCAGGCCCAGATGCCCGCGGCGATGAAGTTCCAGAATAGGAAGCGGGACCACGGCATGCCGGAGGTGCCGATGGCAACCGACGCGATGTTGCGCACGCCGTAGAGGAAGCGGAACACCAGGATGAAGGCGACGCCGTATCTCTCCAGCCAGCTCAGGACCCGACAGGCGTGGGCGTCGGCCGACGGAAAGCGGGCAAGAGCCTTCTTGCCCCAGCGGCGGCCAAGCCAGAACCAGACCTGATCGCCCATGAAACTGCCGATCCACACCGACCCGACCAACCAATACAGATTGACGATGCCGAGCTTGGCCCCCATACCACCGAAGATTACAAATGTTTCACCTTCAAAAAAGGCCCAGACAAAGGCCATCGGGTAAAAGGCGTTCCCCCATTCCTGCAACCAAGCAATCCAGTCCAAAGCTCCCTCCGGGAGACGTCGCATGTGGGTTTGGCTTGCCCGGTGGCGCTTTACGGCCGCTTTATTGTGCGATGCGGCATATAGAGCGTGGGCTGGAAACGATCATGACATAAAGCCGAGTCGTTTGTCTCGGAAACTTTATTGACTAAGGGGTGCCCCCAGCGGTGGGGCGCGGGGTCAGAAATCGTCGCCCGACAACTCGCCGACCGCCTGACGGGCGGCGCGCAGAAGGGCGGGATTCGGCTCCATCGGGATATCGCCGTCCTCGCCGTCGGTATCGCCAGGGTCGGGAGCAGCGCGGCGTTTCAGCTCGCGCGCCGCTTCGATCAGCAGATGCGCCAGCCGCTGGTCGGGCAGCGCCTGGACCAGCGCCCGCAGTTCCGGATTCGACAGCGCCGCCGGATCGAAGGCCGGAGGGGGCGGTGGCGGGGCCGGCGGGGCGAGCGGCAGAGTCGCGACGCCGGCGGCCAGCGCCGCCGCCTTGGGCAGAGGAGCGGCCTCCCTCACCACATCGACCGAGACCTGGGCCGCCATGGTCGAGGGTATGGCGCCCGTGGCGGCAGCCCGCGTCCGGCGCGGCTTGCGCGCCGGCTCGCTCTCCGGCAGATCCTCGAACAGAAGCCGTTGGACGCTCATCGCTGCAGATGCCCCCTGCGCTCCATCGATGCCGCCAGCGCTGCGGCGGCCAATCCTCGTTCACTCGCGGTTTGCGATGTGTTCCCTTTTCATTCTAGAAACGACGGCCGGTTTGTCGAGAGGATTCTGTCGGTTATCGCTGATGGCCAGTCCGGACGGTGACCGCCGCCAGGAACGGTTCGGGTCGCAGAACCCGCGTCTCACCGGCCCGGCGCACCGACAGGAGCTGGCGGTCGACCGTCACCAGCCAGGGCACCGAACCGCCGATGGCGGCGGCCAGGAACATGTCGTCCTCGGGATCGCGGCACAGGCGTCCCACCGCCGCAGGCGTGACCAGCATGGTCTCCGCCCCAATCCGGTCCAGGAAGGCGCGGCGATCGGTCGCGGCGGTATAGCGGTCGAAGGTCGGGCGCATCAGCACCTCTTCCAGCTCCGCCAGCGTCTCGGTGCTGCCGACGAGGCCGCGATCCGCCCGCACCCGCTCGACACAGCGGCGAATCGCATCGTGCCGCCGTGCCGCTGCATTGCCCAGCAGGGCATAGGCGACCAGGATGTTGGTGTCGAGCACGGCCCGGACCGGCATGTCGCCGGAAGGATCAGGCCGGTCGGGATCGGTGGTTTCTGGAATGAGCATTGATCTTGTGTGGGAATAATTGCGGGGCAGTGGCGGTTGAAGTCACCGGTGACGATGTAAAGCCTGTGTTGTGGGTTGGGCCGCTTTCGGGTAAGAAGCCCGGAAGGTGCAAGCGAAACCTTTAGGACGGAAGTATCGGCATGACCAGCATTCTCGTCGTCGACGACAGCCGACTGGCGCGCAACATGGTCTCCAGTGTCATCGCCTCTCTGCGGCCCGACTGGACCATCGTCGTCGCGGCGAGTGGCGAAGAGGCGCTGGAGATCGTCGGCGACGTGCCGCCGGTCGCCGCCATCGTCGACTACAACATGCCGGGTATGGACGGGCTGGTGCTGGCCGAGCGGCTGAAGGAACGCTTCTCCGGCCTGCCCATCGGCCTGCTGACCGCCAACGTCCAGGACGCGCTGAAACGCAAGGCCGAGGCGCTGGGAATCCGTTTCATCGCCAAGCCGATAACATCCGACAAGATCCGCGACTTCCTTGCCGCGGCCGGGCAGTGACGCCGATGGCACAGCCCGGCTCTCCCGAGTCTGCGTCGGTCCCGGCACCGAACGGCCCGCAACTTCTCGGCGCCGACGAGGCTGACGCCATCGCCGAGCTGTTCAACATCGGCATGGGCGAACCGGCCGCCGCCCTCAGCTCCATGTTGGGCGAAGAGGTGCATCTGTCGGTGCCGTCCTTCGCGATGTCGACCCGGGCGCGCATCACCAGCGAAGTCGGCAACGAGCTGGACGGCGATCAACCGGTCTGCGCCGTGCGCGGCGCCTTCACCGGTCCCTTCACCGGCGAAGCGATGCTGATCTTCCCTGAACGCGGCACGCTCGCCCTGGTCGGCCGCCTCGTTCCCGTCGATCCCGCCGCGGAGGCGCCGGGCGAGATGGAGCAGGACGCGCTGACCGAGATCGGCAACATCATCCTGAACGGCTGTCTCGCCAGCCTGTCCAACCTGATCGGCGGCGAGTTGTCGGGTGCGGTTCCGGGCTATGGAGCCGGCGCGCCGGCTGCGGTCATCGGGGCCGGCACCGATCCGGTGTTGTTCGTGCGCATCGACATGGCGCTGGCGGCCGGCGATGCCAGCGGCCATGCGCTGTTCCTGCTGGACATCGCATCGCTCGATGCCTTCCGCGAAGCGATCCGGCGGGCTTTGGCAGGACTCTAAAAATAAGGGGGGCGCGAACGCCCCCCAACCGCATCACCCTTCGATCTTCGAGAAGTCGGCCACCGCGTTCAGCGTCGTGCGGATCTGCGTCAGCAGGCGCAGGCGGTTGGCGCGCAGGTCCTTGTCCTCCGCGTTCACCGTGACCTTCTCGAAGAAGGCATCCACCGGGCCGCGCAGCTTCGCCAGCGCCGCCATGGTGCCGGTGAAGTCTTCCGCGTCCAGTAGCGGCTTTGCGGTGGCCGAAGCCTCGTTCAGCGCGGTGAACAGCGCCTTTTCCTCGTCCTGCGCCAGACGGGCGGCATCGACCGGCTGGTCGAAACTCGCGCCGTCCTTCTTCTCCTCGATGCGGACGATGTTGGAGGCACGCTTGTAGGCCGCTGCCAAGTTGGCGCCCTCGTCGGAGCCGACGAACGCCTGAAGGGCCTTCACGCGGGCGAGCAGCCGTACCAGATCGTCCTCGCCGCCGAGCGCGAAGACGGCATCGACCAGATCGTGACGGACGCCCTGCTCGCGCAGCACCACCTTCAGGCGGTCGGCGAAGAAGGACATCAGGCCGTCTGTAGTCCAATCGGACCAGACTTCTCTACGTGAAGGAATGCTCTCTATCGCCTTTCCAAACTTCTGAAGCGAATTGCTTCCAGTCGCCTCCGGCTCATGCTCAATGATTCTCGCTTGGGCATAGTGAGAATTGAAGGCGAAGCCAGTAATATCAGTCAGGCGGAGGCGCAAATCGTTTGTGAGGATAAGTCGGATAACGCCCAACGCCGCACGGCGCAGCGCGTAGGGGTCCTTCGAGCCCGTCGGCTTTTCGTCGATGGCGAAGAAGCCAACAAGCGTGTCGATCTTGTCGGCCAGCGCCACCGCGACCGAAACCGGCACTGTCGGGCAGGAATCGGACGGACCGACCGGCTTGTAATGGTCGGCGATGGCGTCGGCGACGTCGTCGCTCTCACCCTGATCCTTAGCATAGTAGCGGCCCATGATCCCCTGAACCTCGGGGAACTCACCGACCACTTCGGTTACAAGATCAGCCTTGCAGAGTTCAGCTGCGCGATTGGCCGCCTTTACATCGGCGCCGATGGTGCGGGCGATCTCTGTGGCCAACAGTTGGATGCGGGTTACCTTTTCCGCCACTGTGCCCAAATTGGCGTGGAAGGTGATCTTCTCCAGGGACGACTTACGGTCTTCCAGCTTGGTCTTGTGGTCCTGGTCCCAGAAGAACTTGGCGTCGGACAGGCGGGCGCGCAGCACGCGCTCGTTGCCGGCGACCACGGCCTTACCGCCGTCCAGCGTCTCGGTGTTCGCGACGACGATGAAGCGCGGGGCCATCTTGCCGTTGGCATCCAGCGCGGCGAAATATTTCTGGTGGGTGCGCATCGAGGTGATGAGAACCTCCGACGGCACGTCCATGAAGCTCTCGTCGATGCCGCCCATCAGCACGACCGGCCACTCAACAAGGCCGGCGACCTCCTCCAGCAGGGCATCGTCGGGCGACAGGGTCAGGCCCTGCGCCTTGGCCAGCGCCTCGGCATCGGCCTTGATCTTGGCCTTGCGCTCCTCACGGTCGAGCACGACCTTGGCGGCGCGCAGCTTCTCCCGGTAATCGGCGAAGCTCTCCACCGCGAAGGCGTCGGGCGCCAGGAAGCGGTGGCCGCGGGTGACGTTGCCAAAGGCGATGCGGCCCTGGGTGCCGCCGATGTCATAGCCGCCGTCGAGCACGCGCCCGCCGAACAGGGCGATGATCGAATGCAGCGGACGGACCCAGCGCACGGTGCCGGTGCCCCAGCGCATCGACTTCGGCCAGGGCAGCTCGGCCATGGCGGCGGGGATGATCTCCGCCAGCACCGCGGCGGTCTCGCGGCCCTTCTTCTCGGTCACCGCAAAATAGAAGATGCCCTTGCCGGTGTCGCGCTGCTCGCACTGGTCGAGGCTGTCGAGCCCGGCCGACTTCAGGAAGCCGGCGACCGCCTGCTCGGGCGAACCGACGCGCGGACCCTTTTTCTCTTCTTTGATGTCTTCGGTGCGGTCCGGAAGGCCATTCACCACCAGCGCAATCCGGCGAGGAGTGGACTGCTCTACGGCAGCTTGGAAGCCCAAACCAGCGGCCGCAAGCTTCTCGACGATCAGGCGGCGAAAATCCAGCGCAGCTTTCGCTTGCATGCGTGCCGGAATTTCTTCCGAGAACACCTCGATGAGAAGTTCGTTGTTAAGGATCTGAGCCATATTTTTACTTCGCCCCCGTCCAGGCTTCGCAGCAGGCCTTGGCCAGCGCGCGCACGCGGCCGATATAGGCGGCGCGCTCGACAACGCTGATCACGCCGCGGGCGTCCAGCAGGTTGAACAGATGCGACGCCTTGATGCACTGGTCATAGGCGGGCAGCGCAAGGTTCTGCGCGACCAGCGCCTGGCACTCGGCCTCGGCGTCCTTGAAATGCTGGAGCAGCATGTCGGTGTTGGCGAACTCGAAATTATGCTTCGAGTATTCGACCTCGGCGCGCTTGAAGACATCGCCGTACTTCACGCCCTGGCCGTTGAAGTCCAGGTCGTAGACATTCTCCACGCCCTGCACATACATGGCGAGGCGCTCCAGCCCATAGGTCAGCTCGACCGCGACCGGGTCGCATTCGATGCCGCCGACCTGCTGGAAATAGGTGTACTGCGTCACTTCCATGCCGTCGCACCACACTTCCCAGCCCAGGCCCCAGGCGCCCAGCGTCGGGCTTTCCCAGTCATCCTCGACGAAGCGGATGTCGTGCAGCGCCGGATCGATGCCGATGGCGCGCAGGCTGTCCAGGTAAAGCTCCTGCGCGTTGGCCGGCGAGGGCTTCATGATGACCTGATACTGGTAATAGTGCTGCAGGCGGTTTGGGTTCTCGCCATAGCGGCCGTCCTTCGGCCGGCGCGACGGCTGGACATAGGCCGCCTTCCAGGCGTCCGGACCCAGCGCGCGCAGCGTGGTCGCCGGGTGGAAGGTGCCGGCGCCGACCTCCATGTCGTAGGGCTGCAGGATGACGCAACCCTGCTCCGACCAGAACTGGTGGAGCTTGAGGATCAGGGCCTGGAACGACAGGCCGCGGCGGTCGGCGGAGTTTCCGCCGTCGGAAGTCCCGATCTGGGAGGCCATGGACGGTCCACAATGAGAAATGTTGAAAACGCGCCGCACGATAGGCGGGTGGCACCGTCAAATCAAGCTGCAGCGCGGGCGGGCTTTCCTGCCGTCAGCGTCCGTAGGGGCAGGCGGGCCGGCCGCAGGACACAGCAGAGCGCGGAGCGACATAGGCCCCGCATTCCGGACATTTCTCCATGTCCTCCGCCTCCAGAGTCGGGGCGTAGGCACCGGGGGAGCGCGGCGAGCCGCCGGCAGCGGCATCGCGTCCGCCGTCCCGGCGGCGGGCGGCGCTGCGGGCGCGGCCGATTTCCTGCACGCGGTTGACCCAGCGCCAGCCGAACCAGACGGCGCCGATCACCAGCGCCAGAAGAAGAATCTTGGACAAGGACATCATCGCCGGCAACCCGTCTGGTCTCCCGGGCATTCAGCCCGCGGAAGACGGGAAGTCAAGGAAATTGAAGGGGTGAAGGCTGGTGGGGCCGCGTTCGAGAGCGTGCGGCGGCCCCCCGGCGGACCGCCTTACTTGGCGGCGACGGCCGGCTGCCAGCTGTAGACCGGTACCAAGCCGTAGGTGCGGGTCATGTCGGCCTGCCGCACGCTGCGCACCAGCACCTCCGTCCCGGTGGCGACGCGGATGTCGGTGCCGAGCAGGCCGCAATCCTCCGGCAGGATGTTGGTGCATTGGGTGGCGTCGACCCGGCCCAGCACGATGTCGAAGGGCAGGCCGTTGCGGGCATAGACGCCAAGCAGCCCAGGGGCGGAGGTCGCCGTTCGCAGCGTCACCACGCCGGCCGGCAGCGCGCGGTCGCTGGCCGCTGTCGGCCGCTGGTTGTGGCTCTCGTCCCAAACGGGCTGGCCCGTGGAATCCAGCTTGGACTGGGCTGCGGCGCTGCCGCTGAAACCGGAAACGGCCAGTGTTGCTCCACTCACCGCCGTCAGGGCCAGGATCGCCATCCGAAAGCGCGACATCGTTGTGCTCCGTACTTGTCTCTGTTCTTTTTGTCCGCCCGGCCGCATGGAGTGACCGGGCGTCGTCGCACTATATGGGATCCGATCCACGCCGTCGCCCTAGCCCAGAAAGCCTAGGGTGTTCGGTCAAGGTCTCGCTGGGCGATGGTGGTGCCGACGTTTCGCGCTGGACGCGGGTTCGATGCTTGTGAATGATATTTCTTGCATCCGTTGATCAGTGGATGGTTTCGGTATCCGGTGGTTGTGGGTTTCTGTCCGGGCTTTCTCGCCCGGTGGTTCAATCAAGATGGTGTTCTTTCTGATGGGTGCGACTTTTGCCGACGGTCGGGGCAGCGCGACGATGGCCTCTGTGGGGGAACCGATGCTGGAAACCGCCCGTCTGATCCTGCGGCCGACCCGGCCGGAGGATTTTGAAGGCTGGGCGGCGATGATGGCTGATCCGGAGGCGACCGATTTCATTGGCGGCCAGCAATCGCGCCCGGTGGCGTGGCGCGGCTTCCTGTCGATGGCCGGTGCTTGGTCGATCCAGGGCTTCGCGATGTTCTCGGTTATCGAGAAGGAGACCGGCCGGTGGGTGGGCCGTGTCGGTCCCTGGGTGCCGGAAGGGTGGCCGGGGCCGGAGGTCGGTTGGGCGATCATGCGGGACCGCTGGGGGCGCGGCTATGCGGTCGAGAGTGCCGCCGCCGCGATAAACTGGGTGTTCGACCATCTCGGCTGGACGGAGGTTATCCACACCATCCATCCCCGCAACACCGCTTCGCAAGCTGTGGCACGGAAGCTGGGTGCGCAACTGCGCGGCACCACGCTTCTGCCGGAACCGGTGAACCCGCCCGAGGCCGATGTTTGGCATCAGACGCGCGAGGAGTGGCGGGCACGGCGCCTGCACCCTTGAAATCGTCCGAGTCGCGGATGGTTGCGTCTCTTCAGGGGAAGATATGGCGATGATGGTGCCGTATGAGCGCTAGTCAGACTATGAATTCTCCTTTTACGGATGGTGTGAGTACCGATATCCGCCTGAAAATGGTGTTTCCGTTTGAGGCGAGCGATCTTGCCCCATACGATGTGTCGGCCGGCTGACAGGCTTTCGGCATTCCGTTGACGCATTGATGGGGGTAGTCATGGCATCGATTAAGGCATTCGACCTGATTAAGCGTCTCGCCACGGACAGTGAATTTCGCAAGCGGTTGGGTGCCGAGGACCATCGAGGCAAGCAAGCCCTTCTTGCGAGCGAGGGATTTGCGGATGTCGTGCATGGCGATGTCCGCGCCTTGCAGCAGTCCGGCGTTCAGCGTTCCCCTGTCGCATCCCTGACCGAAACGATTGCGACTGGCGCGAAGGCCGTTGCCGTGGCGGCATTCGGCGCACCGGCGAAGGCTGCGGCTGCCATCAGCGGTCCGGCCGAGACTGCCGGTATCAGCGTTCCGGCCATTGCATGCGCCGGCTTCGGCACGCCGGCGAAGGCTGCGGCTGCCATCAGCGGTCCGGCCGAGACTGCCGGTATCAGTGTCCCGGCCATTGCATGTGCCGGTTTCAGTGCGCCGGCTTTTGCTGCCCCTGCCTTCTGCGCACCCGCGTTTGCCACCAGGGCGGTCGATTGATCTTCGATTCCCTGTGAAGGCGGTTCCTAAGAAACTCCGACGGATTCGGCGCCTGCCTCCTGCAGGACGTAGCCCAGTGACTTGGCGCGACGCTGAAGGTTGGTGAGCACGCGGTTCCGATAACGCTCCTCGTAGTAGGCGGCGCCGGGATCGACGTAGTCCATGCCGTGGCGCAGGGCATTGTAGAACAGCACCGCGATCTTCCGCGCTGTCGCGGTGACCGCCTTGGCCTTGCCGGCGCGGGCCGACAGGCGCCGATAGAAGGCGCCGAGGGCGGTCTCGGTTCTACCCACCGTGGTCGCGGCGAGGCGCAGTAGCGCCGCCGCCCGGCTGCCCGAACGCCGGGTCCGCGACGACAGCACCTTGCCTCCAGAGATCTTGTTGCTCGGTGCCAGACACAGCCAGGAGGTAAAGTGCTTGGCGCTCGGCCACGCCGACAGGTCGGTGCCGCACTCGCCCACCAGCTTGAGCGCCAGGGAGGGGCCGAGCCCGTGGATCTGGGTGAGGTCCACGCCGAGGATTGCGTGCAACGCGATGCGGGCGTCGAAGGCCGGCGCGTTGGGCTGCTTGGTCGCATGCCGCGCGAGAGGCAGCTTGCCGGCCGGCTTTGGCCGCACGGCCCGAAGCCGCTTGAGCACCGCCTCGATGCGGGTATCGC
>NZ_BADK01000220.1 GCF_000333595.1 Azospirillum sp. B506 | reverse complement strand
CGAAGGAAATCTTGACGCTGCGGTCGCCATCCTGGATTTCCAGGTCGATTCCGTGCGACTCGATCGACCACTGCGACTGGGTGGCCTGCATGTCCACCGACAGATCGCTGAGGTCCATACCGTCCAGCTTGGACTTCAGGCCGTCTCCGAACCCCTTCACGGCATCGTCGATGCGGTTCTGCGGAACGCCCAGCGCACTCAGCGTGTCGCCGAGCCCCTGCTTCAGCGAGTCGATGCCCTTGCCGAACATGCCCGCCAGGCCCTTGCCATGGTCGAGTGCCGACTGCATCAGCGACTGGGCCTGCTTGGCGCGGTCCAGTCCGCCGCCGGCCGCCGCCGTGCTGCCGGCGCCTGTCCCTGCCTGGGCGCCGCTCTTGCCGGTCATGCTGTCCAGCAGCGATTCCATCGACTGGCTGATGGTGTAGGCCGGGGATTGGGACTTCTTGTCGCTATCCACCGGTTTCGCGTCCGATTTCGCCAGCGCGTCCTTCGCTGCACCGGCCGCCTTTGACGAGCCGTTCTGCACAGCCGTGGACAGCACCGACGGTTTGCCGTTCGGGCCGCTGAGCTCCGCGTAGTACATGGATGCCCCCGCATCGCGTTGTTTTTGCGCAGTGGGAAGCATGGCGCCGACAACCTTTACCGTTTGTTAATTTCATAGATTTCTTTCAATCATCACCATAAATTCGTTTCCTTACTAAGTATCGATCACTGTAGAACTTCATCCGGTATCTTGCCTCCACTTGTTCCGTTTGCGTCATGACCTGCGACGAGCCGCGGCTTTCCCCGGCCGGAAAGCGCTGCTACCCTCGGCGCAAAAGGACCCGGAAGAAGGGAGCCGCCCGTCATGACCGACCGCCTGTCGATAGCACTCGCCCAGATCAACCCCGCCGCGGGGAACCTTGCCGCCAATGCCGGTCGAATCCGCGCCGCAAGGGCCGAGGCCGCTGCCCGCGGTGCCGATCTCGTCGTCTTCCCGGCCGGTGCGGTGTCCGGCACCCCGTTGCTCGATCTGGCAGCATTTCCCGTCTTTCTCGATGCGGTGCAGGCGACGGTGCAGGCGCTGGCGGATGAAACCGCCGATGGCGGCCCGGCATTGCTGGTTGGGGCGCCCTGGCGCGATGGACCCAGGCGCCACAATGGCGCCCTGCTGCTCGACGGCGGAGAGGTCGCTGCCGTTCGTTTTCAAGCCGCACCAGGCATCGGGGGGATCGATGTCTCCGGGGAGGATCATTTCGATACCGGTCCGATGCCTGGTCCGGTGAATTTCCGTGGTGTTCGGATCGGGCTGTTGGTCGGCGGCGATCTGGCAACCGGCGACGTTGCGGAGACGCTGGCGGAGAGCGGGGCCGAACTGCTGGTCGCGATGCTGGCCGGCCCCTTTGCACCCGGCAGTACCGATGAGCGGGTTCAGGCCGCTGTTGCCCGTGTGGTGGAATGCGGACTGCCGTTGGCCGCGGTGAACCTCGTCGGCGGGCAGGAGGATCGGGTGTTCGACGGCGGCAGCTTCGCGCTGGCTCCCGGCGGTCGGTTGGTCGCCCAGGCTCCCCTGTTCGCCGAACATCTCCTGCTGACCCGCTGGGAGCGCGATCCCAACGACGGTTGGGACAGTTCTGAAGCCGAAATGATTGCTCCCGTTGACGGGACGGCGGCGCTCTACAGCGCTCTGGTGCTGGGTCTGCACGATGCCGTAACGAAATCCGGCGCTCCCGGCGCGGTGGTTGGCCTGACTGGCGGGCTCGATTCGGCGCTGGTCGCCGCCATGGCCGTCGATGCGCTGGGGCCGGAACGGGTGCTTGCGGTCCGCGCACCGCTGCCGGGCGGTCCGTTCGAGGCTTCGGCGGTTGCTGTGGCCGACAGCCTGGACGATGCGGCGGAGATCGTGGAGTTGCTGGGGTGCCGCCTTGACAATGTCGCGCTGGCCCCGGTGCTGAAAGCGGCCGACTCGCTGCTTGCCCCGGCCTTTGCCGGCCGCGAGCCGGTGGTGACAACGGATCGGCTGCATGCCCGCCTGCGCGGCACGACCCTGGCGGCGCTGGCGGAACGGATGGGCGCCCTGCTGCTGTCGACGGTGGACCGCACCGACCGGTTGCTCGGCCTTGCCCCGGAAGAGATTGGCTGTGGCTATGCCGTTCTGGCCGATGTGTCGAAGACGGCCGTGCTGGATTTGGCGCGCTGGCGCAATGCCAACCAGCCGGCCGGAATGCGCGGGCCGGCCGGTCTGGTGGTGCCGGACCGGGTGCTGGCGCGACGGCTCAAGGCCGAAACCCCGGCCGGGCTGCCGCCGGTCGAGGCGCTGGACGATCTGCTGACGGGGCTGCTCGACGGTGGGCTGTCACCGGCCGACCTTGCCCGGCGCGGACATGCGTCCGAGATGGTGGCGACGGTCTGGCGGCTGGCCGTCCAGGCGGAGGCGGGCCGCCGCAGGGCTCCGCCGGGGCCTCGACTCGCGCGCCGGGCGGTGGCGCCGCTGCGGCATGTCCCGATCTTCGGCGGCAATATCGATCTGATCTAGCGTGGACGGCGGGAAGGGGAGAGGCTCCCCTTCCACGTCCGGATGGCTCGCGGACGTCAGCCGCGCGTCAGCTTGATGATTGTGGCGATCATGCCGAAGCTCCACAGCACGGCCGGCAGAATCACCCAGGTCGGGTGGAAGATGATCGCCAGCGGCATGATGAAAATCAGCAGCAAGGCGGGGAAAACGAAAAGTGGGGAGTTTCCCCAGTTGCTCAGCAACCCGGCCGGGTTCTCATCCTCGCCATAGAAAGCATCGGCGGTAACAGCTTGGTCCGTCATCTCTATCACCCAATATTTTTGTGGTTATTCCCTGTCCCGCAATGCAGCAGGACAGAGAGTCATATGCCACGAATCCATCGGATGACCAGAGCGCAGCCTTGGCCGTTGCTTTCGACTTTGGTCGAAGTCCGGGCGACCGTAGTTTACGCGGCTTCGGTCAGCGCCAACTGCGGGCGGCGCATGCTGGACTGGATGGTGAAGGGTGCGCGGACACCGCCGTTGAACAGTTCGGCGCACTCCAGGGCCTTCAGCACGCGCTCCTCCGGCGGCTGGCCGATGGTGGAGGCGAGGGACCCCAGCGCGTAATCGGCCCCGCAGCCGATGGCGTGATAGCCGCGCACCGCCTCGCCAACCTGATAATCGGATTGCACGGTGAACAGCCGGCCTTCCAGCCCGACCATGAAGGTGCCGCCGGTCTCGACATCGTTGGAGCGGTGGGCGTAGCCGCCATCCTTCAGGCAGTTGCGCACGGCGTCGACGAAGTGGACGACCATGTAGCGGAACAGGTCGGTGTCAGGGTCGCGCGATGGAACCTCAAGCCGGTAATGCAGCAGCTGGCCCATGCGGAAGGAGCTGGTGAAGCCGATCAGGCTGTCGCCGTTGCGGAACACCTTGGTGTCGGCGCGGACGGTGATGTCCAGGCCGTTCACCCCGGCGCTGTCGCCACCCATCCACACGCGATCGCCATCCACCAATCCCACAATGCAGGTCATCGCCAACCCTCGTCCGATGAAAAGAAGACGAGGCAAAGGGTGGGCGACGGCGGTTAACGAATTATTGCCCGGCTTTGTGACATTGAGAGCGGCAAAGGGGGAACATCTACCCCCTTCGCTACCGGAGCCTCATCGTTACTTCGCCAGATCGACCAGAGCCTTGACAGTATTCTCGGCACCTTCGGCGATCTGTACCAGAGTGGCATCCAGCATATAGCAGGGGGAGGTGACGACCTTCAGGCCCTCGTCCACGATGATCTCGCCATGGGTGGTGGTGCGGTGGATCGCCCCCATCGACTCCAGCGCCGCGGCAGTGCCGCTGTCGTTGCCGATGGTCAGTTCCACCCCCTGCTGGCCCAGGATCTTGGCGAGGATCGCGGGGGCGATGCACAGGGCGCCGATCGGCTTGCCGGCCGCACGCATGGCCGCGACTGCGGCCACCACCTGCGGATTGACCGAGCAGTCGGTGCCCTTGAAGGCGAAGTCGCTGAGATTCTTGGCGGCGCCGAAGCCGCCGGGGAAGATCAGCGCATCGACGTCGCCAGCGGAAAATTCGCTCAGAGCAATGATCTTGCCGCGGGCGATACGTGCCGATTCGACCAGCACGTTGCGGCTCTCGCCGGTTTCATTGCCAGTCAGATGGTCGACGACCTGGGCCTGCGGAATGTCGGGGGCATAGCACACCGCCACCGCGCCGACCTTTGCGATGGCGAGCAGGGTGCAGACCGCCTCGTGGATTTCCGTGCCGTCATACACGCCGCAACCCGACAGCACGACGCCGATGCGCAAGCTTTTATCTGCCATGGAAACTCTCCGGGGTTGGCTTTGCCGCCACGCTACCCCAGGAGACCCGCCTTCGCCTAACGCTCCCTTCGGGCGGCCCGGGCCGGCTGCCGGCGAAAGCTCCGGACGTCGGCCGGAGCTTTCGCAAGAGGCATCAACCCTTGATGAACTCCAGCAGATCCCGGTTGATGATGTCGGCGTGGGTGGAAGCCATGCCGTGCGGGAGGCCCGGATAGACCTTCAAGGTCCCTTTCCGCAGCAGCTTGATCGCCAGCAGGGCGGAATCGGCGACTGGCACGATCTGGTCGTCGTCGCCATGCATCACCAGAACCGGCACGTCGATCTTCTTCAGATCCTCGGTGAAGTCGGTTTCGGAGAATGCCTTGATGCAATCGTAATGGGCCTTGGCCCCGCCCATCATGCCCTGCCGCCACCAATTGTCGATCAGACCCTGCGAAACCTTGGCGCCGTCACGATTGAAGCCATAGAAGGGGCCGGCCGGGATGTCGCGGAAGAACTGCGCGCGGTTCGCCGCCAGTGCGGTGCGGAAGCCGTCGAACACCTCCAGCGGCAAGCCGCCCGGATTGGCTGCGGTCTTCAGCATGATCGGCGTCACCGCTCCGATCAGCACGGCTTTCGCGACCCGCCCGTTTCCGCCATGCCGGGCGACATAGCGGGCCACTTCGCCGCCGCCGGTCGAATGACCGATATGGATGGCGTTCTTCAGGCCGAGATGGGCGGCCAGGGCTGCGACATCGTCGGCGTAGGTGTCCATGTCGTTGCCGGTGGCGGTCTGCGTCGACCGTCCATGGCCACGCCGGTCATGGGCGATGACCCGGAAGCCTTGCGACAGGAAATACAGCATCTGGGCGTCCCAGTCGTCCGACGACAGCGGCCAGCCATGATGGAAGACGATCGGCTGACCCGATCCCCAGTCCTTGTAGAAAATCTGCGTGCCGTCCTTTGTCGTGACCGTGCCGCTTCCCGCCCCCTTCGCGCCCGATGCGGACGCCGTGGCCGATTGGGCCGCCTGTGCGGGCTGGACGAAGGGCAGGGTGGCGGCGGCGGACAGGCCCAAGCCGGCGGTCAGCATGCCGCGCCGCGAGGCGCCGGTCTTCAACGAGGTCATGTCGCTCTCCCGAGGAATGATTTTGCGATATCGTTTATCGCGATAAGTAATCTTCTACACGACCTCGCAGGGGCTTGTCCAGGCAAATTCTTATCGCGATATCAAATATGGTGATAAGGTTGCCGGACCCGATCAGTCAGGAGGCCGTCCCATGCCTGTAGCGCCCGAAAATTCGCCCGCCATTCCGCACCCGGTTCCGTTGGACGAGCAGCTCTGCTTCGCTCTTTATATGACCAGCATGGCCATCACCCGCACCTACAAGCCGATGCTGGACGCCATGGGACTCACATATCCGCAGTACCTCATCCTCAGCGTGCTGGGGGAGAAGGACGGGGCGACTGTCGGGGCGATCGCCGAAAGGCTGGCGCTGGAATCGAGCACGGTCACGCCGCCGGTGAAGCGGCTAGAGCAGGCGGGATTTGTCGAACGGCGGCGCAGCAGGATGGATGAACGACAGGTTCAGGTCTGGCTGACGGATGCTGGTCGCGCAATGGTGGATGAAAGCACCTGTCTGAGCAGGACGTTGGTCGAGCGGTCGGGGATGGATCTGGCGCAGATCGGTTCGCTGAACCGGCAGGTGCGGACGCTGCTCCGGGCGCTGGGCGATTGGGAAGCACCGGCGGACCATGTCGCCCGGGACGAGGGGGACCGCCCCCGAGGTCGCATTCCGGACTGACTGCAGCTTTCGGAAGGCGCTCCGCCCGTGCTAGGACTTCCCGCCTGTCCTGTCTGCAATCGAGTCCAGCCATGTCCACCGCCGTCCGTTTCGCTCCCAGCCCGACCGGCCGCATCCATGTCGGCAATGTGCGCCAGGCGCTCGTCAACTGGCTGTTTGCGCGCAAGACCGGCGGCAGCTTCATGTTCCGGCTTGACGATACCGATGAGGAACGCTCCACCCAGGAGTTCGCCGACGCCATCGCCACCGACCTGATCTGGCTCGGCCTGACCTGGGATCGTTTCGCCCGCGAAAGCGACCGCTATCCGCGCTACGACGAGGCTGCATCGGCGTTGAAGGCCGCCGGCCGGCTCTATCCCTGCTACGAGACGGCGGAGGAGTTGAACCTCAAGCGCGCCAGCCTGGTGTCGCAGGGCCGTCCGCCGATCTACGACCGTGCGGCGTTGCGCCTGACCGACGGGGACCGTGCCCGGCTGGAGGGGGAGGGGCGCAAACCCCATTGGCGCTTCAAGTTGACCCCGGCTCCGGTGGAATGGACCGACCTTGTCCGCGGACCGGTGCGGTTCGAGGGCACGGCGCTGAGCGACCCGGTGCTGATCCGCGAGGATGGCCGGCCGCTCTACACCCTGACCAGCGTGGTCGACGACGCCGATTTCGCCATCACCCACATCATCCGCGGCGAGGACCATGTCGCCAACACCGCGGTGCAAATCCAGATCTTTGAAGCCCTGGGCGAGGCGATTGGCGCTGCGGTGCCGATCTTCGCCCATCTGCCGCTGCTGACCGATGCCGGCGGGCAGGGGTTGTCGAAGCGGCTGGGCAGCCTGTCGGTCGGCAGCCTGCGCGACGAGGACGGCATCGAGCCGATGGCGGTCAACAGCCTGCTGGCCAAGCTCGGCACCTCCGACCCCATCGAGGCGCGGCTGACGCTCGACGAGCTGGTGGCGGAGTTCGACCTGTCCAAGGTTGCCCGCGGCACTCCGAAATTCGATCCGGAGGAGTTGGGCCGGCTGAACGCCCGTGTCCTGCACCTGACGCCGTTCGACGCGGTGGCGTCCCGGTTGGAGGCACTTGGCCTGACCGGCGCCGATTCTGCCTTCTGGGAGGCGGTGCGGCCCAATCTGGGGCGGCTGGGCGATGCGCGGGAGTGGTGGGCGGTGACCCATGCGCCGGTGACGCCGGTGGTGGAGGATGCGGCTTTCCTGGCGCAGGCGGCGGCGCTGCTGCCCGACGAACCGTGGGACCTCGGCACCTGGGCGGCCTGGACCGGCGCCGTGAAGGGGGCGACGGGACGCAAGGGCAAGGAGCTGTTCCTTCCTCTGCGCCGCGCGCTGACCGGGCGCGACCATGGACCGGAATTGAAGAACCTGCTACCCCTGATCGGACGGGCGCGCAGCCTCCGGCGACTCGCCGGCGAAACCGCCTGAAACCTCTCTTCATTCAGGAGTTCGGACCGTGCCGTTGGACCTCTACAACACGCTGACCCGCCGTAAGGAGCGCTTCGAGCCGCTTCGCCCGGGACATGTCGGCATGTATGTCTGTGGTCCGACCGTCTACGACACCGCCCATATCGGCAACGCCCGGCCGGTGGTGGGGTTGGAACTGCTGTTCCGGCTGCTGTCGCGTCTCTATCCCGCGGTGACCTATGTCCGCAACATCACCGATGTGGACGACAAGATCATCGACCGCGCGCGGGACAGCGGTGAGCCGATCGACACGCTGACCGCGCGCACAACCGACCTGTTCCATGCCGACATGGACGCGCTGAACGCCCTGCGCCCGACCATCGAGCCGCGGGCAACCCAGCATATCGGCCAGATGATCGCGCTGATCGCCACGCTGATCGAGCGCGGCAACGCCTATGCCGCGGAAGGGCATGTGCTGTTCTCCGTGCCGTCGATGCCGAGCTATGGCCAGCTGTCCCGCCGCTCGCTGGAGGACATGATCGCCGGCGCCCGGGTGGAGGTTGCTCCCTACAAGCGCGATGCCTCCGATTTCGTGCTGTGGAAGCCCAGCAGCCCCGACCAGCCCGGCTGGGACAGCCCGTGGGGCCGTGGCCGTCCGGGCTGGCACATCGAGTGCTCGGCAATGGCGAAGGAGCATCTCGGCGTCACCTTCGACATCCATGGCGGCGGGCTGGACCTGATCTTCCCGCACCATGAGAACGAGATCGCCCAGAGCTGCTGCGCCAACGGTACCGACCGGCTGGCTCGCACCTGGGTCCATAACGGTTTCGTCACGGTCGAAGGCGAGAAGATGTCGAAGTCCCTCGGCAACTTCTTCACCGTGCACGACCTGCTGGACGGGTTCCCCGGCGAGGCGATTCGCCTGACCCTGCTGAGCGCCCATTACCGCCAGCCGCTGGACTTCACCCGCGAGGGCATCCGGCAGGCGAAGGGCGCGCTCGACCGCTGGTATCAGGCCCTGCGCGGCGAACCGGCACCGGCGGCGGGCGAGGTGCCCTTCGACGTGCTGGCGGCGCTGGAGGACGACCTGAACAGCCCGCTCGCCATCGCGCATCTGCACGAGTTGGCGACCGCGGGAACAAAGCGAAGAGCGACGCGGAGAAGGCGGCGACCAAGGGCGCGCTGCTGGCGGCCGGCCAGCAACTCGGTCTGCTGCACCAGGACC
>NZ_BADK01000221.1 GCF_000333595.1 Azospirillum sp. B506 | reverse complement strand
GCCGGTCTTCTGGCGGTGAAGCTGCCGGAAGCGGTGGTGATCGGCGTCGGTGCGGCGGTGATCATGGCGGCGATCTGGTTGGCGCGCGGCGGCTGGCGGCGGGCGGGCGCCTTCACGGTCGTCCGCTACACGCCACTCGCGCTGGCGGGTTTCCTGCCGATCCTGCTGTTCGTGCTGATGCGTCCGTCGGTCTACAACGGCATCCGCCATTTCCTGTTCCTGGCGCCGCCCTTCGTTGTGATGGCGGCTATCGCCGCCGACCGGTTGTGGACCCTGTGCCAGCGCGGTGGCCGGGCGCTGGGCCAGGGGTTCGCCGCGGCGATGACCGTGGTCGGCGTGGTGTACGCCTGGCAACTGGGCGCCATGCATCCGAACCAGTACGTGTACTACAACCAGTTCGTCGGTGGCGTACGGGGTGCCGATGGCCGGTTCGAGCTGGACTATTGGGGCAACTCCCTGCACGAGGCCCTGCAGGAGCTGATCGAGTATGTCGAGCGCGAGAATGACGGCCACCCGCCGCCGCGGCAGTACACGCTGACCGTCTGCGGCAATACCCTGGCGGTGCGGTTCGAGCTGCCGCCCTGGCTGCGTCTGGTGAACGGCATCGAGCCGGACTGGCGCAAGGCCGACTTCTTCCTGGCCTTCACCCAGGTGAAGCGCTGCCCGTCGCTGCTGGACGGCCACCCGATCCTGGAGATCGCAGCGGACGACGTGCCGCTGTCCGTGGTCAAGGACCGCCGTCCGCCCAGGGCCGACATCCCCACCGAATAGCCGTCGCCAACCGACGGTCATCGGTCTGCCAAGCCTGACCGGTCGGGCGGTGGCGCGGCGGCCGGGGAGTACCCCCGGCGGCTCCCGCCCCGTCTTTCGCCGGATCGCCCTTCGCGGCCCTGTCCGTCTGCCGTACGCCCGCCCACTCTCCGGACCAGCGATTGGGGCCGGGTGGAGGCGGAGATGCGGCGCAGGCTGCTCTGGGGCGTATTGGGTGTGCTGCTCTGGAGTGTTCCGCTCGGGCCGACCGGGGCCATCGGCCTGGACCGCAGGACCGACCCGCAGCCGGACCCACTGATGGAGGCAGCGACCCACTCGGTCGAGGCGTGGCGGCTACCGGCCGGAGGCGGCAGCCTTGTGGTCGGTGTCATCCGCGGCGGCCGGACGTTGGTGATCGGTCGTGGCGAGGCCGGACGTCCCGACGGCGGACCGCCCGACGGGCGCACCCTGTTCCAGATCGCCTCCCTGACCAAGCCCTTCACCGGTACCATCATGGCAGACCTGATGCGGGAGGGCCGCGTCGCCCCCACCGACCCGGTGCAGCGCCATCTGCGGCGCCTTGGACCGCTGCCGGTCGCCCATGTGCCGGATTACAACGGCCGGCCGATCCGGCTGCGCGATCTTGCCACCCACACCGCCGGCCTGCCCAACGTGCCGGAAACGCCTCGCTTCTCCTGGAATCGGCTGGAGGACCCGCGCAACCCCTACAAGCAGCTCTCGCGGGGCGAGTTGGCATCGTGGCTGTCGGGATACCGGCTGCCGGTGCCACCGGGGGAGCGCTTCAGCTATTCCAACGCCGGCATGTCGGTGTTGGGAGAGGCGCTGGCGGCGGCGGCCGGCCAGCCTTACGAGACGCTGCTGAAACGGCTGGTGACCGACCGTTTCGGGCTGCGCGACACCACCCTGCAACTGACGGCTGAGCAGCGGGCGCGCAAAGCGGCTGGTCACGCCCGCGGTCGGATCGTGCCGGATTGGGAGGCGCCGGCAATGCTCCCCGCCTTCGGCCTCTATTCCTCCGCCGACGATCTGCTGCGCTGGCTTGCCGCCAATCTCGGGGATTGTCGGGCCGGGCCCGCCGCGGGTCCAAACGGCCGTGGCTGTGTTCCGTCGGTGGCAGCGACACTGGGGCTGGCGCAGGCCGTGCAGGTTGACGGGCGCTCGCTGGTCGATCCAGGCAGTCTGGGAAGCGGGGCGATGGCGCTTGGCTGGTTCGTCGCCTGGGCCACGGATGGCACGCCGATCCATTGGCATTCCGGCTCAACCGGCGGCTTCAACGCCTATATCGCCTTCTCGAAGGCGCATGACTGGGGCGTGGTGGCCTTGACCAACAGCGACCCCGATCAGGCCGCCGCCGACCACGCGGTGATCGACCTCGTCCACCGCCTGGAAGCGCGGCCGGAAGTTGCGAGCCTGCCGTGACGGCGCGGTCCCGTCAGTGCAGGCGCCGTGGCAGCCTGGCCGGGATTTCGACATCGGCGCGGGCGGGAGCGATGGGCCCCGCCTGGTGATGGGCCAGGCGCCAGTTGCCCTTTTCACGGGCGAACAGGTTGGTGGG
>NZ_BADK01000222.1 GCF_000333595.1 Azospirillum sp. B506 | reverse complement strand
ATTATTCGGCGGGAAGGTGCTGCGCGATCTCGCCCGCCTCGACCAGGGAGGCGGCCGGACGGCGCCCGTCGTATTCGCCTGCAATCTCGGCGCGCCCTCGTTCCGCAGGCGGCTGCCGAGATCTTCGGACAGGTGTCGTGGATGATCTCGCAGACGCCCCAGGTCTGGCTCGACCACCAGACCTATCCGACGCCGGACGGGCTGTTGCTGAACTGGGATGCCGTGGAGGATCTGTTCCCGCCCGGTCTTCTCGACGACATGTTCGCCGCCTACGAAGGGCTGGTGCGGTCCCTGGCCGGCGGCGACTGGGACAGGCCTGCCAGTCTTCCCCTGCCTGCCGCCCAGGCGGCCGTCCGGGCGGCGGTGAACGCCACGGCCGCGCCGGTCGACGCGCGGCAACTGCACGAGGCCTTCTTCGAGCATGCCCTGGCCGGACCCGGCCGCCTCGCGCTGATCGCGGGCGATGAGGTCCTCAGCCGCCGTGACCTGGCCGAGCGGGCGTTGCGCATCGCCGGGTTGCTGCGCGGCCGGGGGGTGCGGGACGGCGACGTGGTCGGCATCGCCCTGCCGAAGGGGGCGGACCAGATCGCCGCCGTTCTCGGGGTGGTGGCCGCCGGCGCCGCCTATCTTCCGGTGGCCTGGGACCAGCCGGCCGCGCGGACGCGGCGCATCTGCCAGCGGGCCGGGGCTGGACTGGTTCTGACCCGCGCCGAAAGACTGGAGTGCGCGGGCTGGCCGGACGGGGTCACGCTGGTCGATATGGCGGAGGCCGCGGGCGTCATACCGCTTCCGGCACCGGTTCGTGGCGATCACCAGCGTTCCGCCTACATCATTTTCACGTCCGGTTCGACGGGAGAACCCAAGGGCGTCGAGGTCAGCCATGCCGCCGCCTGGAACACCGTCGTCAGCGTCAACGACCGTCTGGGCGCCGGAACCGGCGACAGGATCCGGCGCGTCGGCTC
>NZ_BADK01000223.1 GCF_000333595.1 Azospirillum sp. B506 | reverse complement strand
AGCCGGGTTCCGCCGCCGGGAAGCAGGAGAGCTGCACGCCGAACGGTTCGCCGTCCGCCACCGCCAACCGGCGATGCGACAGCCGGTCGCGCAGCCCGGCCAGCGCCTCCACCCCTCCGTCGGACCGGCCGCGGAAATCATGCACCGTCAGGGCGACACCCGGACCGGCGCCCGCGATCCGTTGCAGGCCATCGTCGAGGAAACGCGCCCGGAGCATCGGATGGCGGATGGCCAGTCTCTTCACCGCCCGATCGAGCCTGGATGGATCGACACCCTTGCCGTCGAGTTCGAGATACAGATGGCAGCCGACACCGCCGAGGGGCTGATCGTCGCGGCGGCCGAACCAATAGGCCTGCTGCACCGGGGTCAGTTCGAACGCTTCCCCGTCATCCCGGGCGACGGCGTTGGGGACGGCCGCATCCTCCGGTCCGGAACGGGCCGGCCGGACGTCGCCCTCCCCGTCCGCCAACCGCAACCAGGCCGCGATGGTCGGCATCGCGATCAGATCGCCGAATTTCACGCCGTGCCCGAAAGACTTGAAATAGGCGGCGATCCGCATGACCGAGATCGAATCCAGCCCCGCCTCCAGCAATGGGGTATCGGGAAGCAGGTCTCGCGGCGGGATGTCCATCAATGCGGCGACATAGTCGGTCAGCGCCCCGGCGGACAAGACAGTGCTGGCGGTCATATCCACTCCTATTCGGCGGCGGCAGCGGTGGCAGTGGCAGTGGCAGTGGCAGTGGCGGTGGTGGCGGCCGCGCAATGCATCGCCTTCAGGGCCTCGCGCAGCGTCTTGCGGCTGATCTTGCCGACCCCCGTCGTGGGAAAGCTGTCGAGGAACTCGAAGCGGTCGGGAATCTTGAAGGCGGCGAGTCCGCTGGCCGTGAGGAACCTCCGCAGATCGTTCGGCGTCGGGCGTGACGGCCGCGGCAGCACGAAGGCGCAGATGCGTTCGCCCAGATAGCCGTCCGGCAGCCCGACGACCGCCACGTCGAGCACGCCCTCATGGCCGAGCAGGAAATTCTCGACCTCCTCCGCCGCGATCTTTTCGCCGCCGCGATTGATCTGATCGGTGTCGCGCCCCTCGACGACGAGTTGTCCGCCGGCAACGCGCCGGACCAGATCGCCGCTGCGGTAATAGCCGTCGGACGTGAAGGACGCGGCGTTCT
>NZ_BADK01000224.1 GCF_000333595.1 Azospirillum sp. B506 | reverse complement strand
ATGGCCGCCGAGAAATTCGGCGGGCCGCCCGGCCCGCCGCCTCGGGCGGCAGCCCGACCCTGCGCAGCAGATCGGCGACCCGCTCGCGCCGATCCGCCCGGCAGCCGATGCGGTGGATCGCCAGCGGCTCGGCCAGCAGCTCCCCCACCGTCCAGCGCGGATCGAGCGAGGCCGCCGGATCCTGCAACACCATCTGGATGTCGCGTCTGGCCCCCCGCAGCTGCCGCTGCGAGGCGTGGGTGATGTCCTCCTCCCCCAGCCGGATGGTGCCGGCGCTGGGGGTGACCAACCGGACGACGGCCCGAGCCAGGGTCGATTTCCCGCAGCCGGATTCGCCGACGATGCCCAGCGTTTCGCCGGATGCCAGCTCGAAGGACACGTCGTCCAGAGCATGGACCACCCCGCGCGCCGTCGCGTAATCCACCGAAAGCCCGCGCACCGACAGGACGGGAGCGGTGGTGGGGCTGGCGTCAGATGGCATGGCTCTCTCCCGCGTGATGGCAGGCGACGAGGCCGCTGCCGGCCGGGCGCGGCGGCGGAGCGGCCCGGGCGCAGCGGTCGTCGGCCAGCGGGCAGCGCGGGGCGAAGGCGCAGCCGGACGGCATCGCCGCCAGCGACGGCACGGTGCCGGGAATCTCGGTCAGACGCTCCCGCGCCACGCCGGCCGGAGCGACGGCATGCGTCTGCGCTGCGAGGCCCCGCGGCTGGGCCGCGATCAGGCCCTGGGTGTAGGGATGGAAGGGATCGGCGAAGAGGTCGCGGGTGTCGCGCTCCTCCACCTTGCGGCCGGCATACATCACCAGCACGCGGTCGACATAACGCGACACCACGCCGAGGTCATGGGTGATGAAGACCACGGCGGTGCCCTGCTCCCGCCGCAACTCGTCGATCAGCGACAGGATCTGCGCCTGGATGGTGACGTCAAGCGCCGTGGTCGGCTCGTCGGCGACCAGCACGGCGGGGGTGCCGGCCAACGCCATGGCGATCATCACCCGCTGGCGCATGCCCCCCGACATGCGGTGCGGATATTCGGCGAAGCGGCGCGCCGGATCGGGAATGCGCACGCGCTCCAGCAGGGCCAGAGTCCGCTCGCGCGCCGCCTTGCGGCTGACCGTTTCATGTTCGAGGATCGCCTCCATGATCTGCTCGCCGACTGTCAGCACCGGGTTGAGCGCGGTCATCGGCTCCTGGAAGATCATCGAGATGCGGGCGCCGCGCACATGCCGCAGCGCCGCCTCGTCGAGCGCCAGCAGGTCGCGCCCCTCCAGCCGCACCGTCTCATCGGTCAC
>NZ_BADK01000225.1 GCF_000333595.1 Azospirillum sp. B506 | reverse complement strand
AACGCACCGAGGTGACGACCGAAGGCGGACTGGACGTGATCGGCCAGTACGATCTTCTGGTCGCCCGGTGGGGGATTTGAGCGCCGCCGGCATCCGCGTTTCCCTGTTCATCGATCCGGAACCGGCGCAGCTCGACGCCGCCAAGCGTCTTGGCGCTCCGGTGGTCGAACTGCACACCGGCGCCTATTGCGATGCCCACAGCCCGGCGGAGCGGGAGGCGGAACTGGCGCGCATCGTCCGCGCCGCCGCCCATGCCGAGGCGATCGGGCTGGAATGCCATGCCGGCCATGGGCTGAGCTATGACACCGTCGGGCCGGTCGCGGCGATCCAGACCATCGTCGAGCTGAACATCGGCCATTTCCTGATCGGTGAGGCGATCTTCGTCGGCCTGACCAACTCCATTGCCCGCATGCGCAAGGCAATGGACACGGCGCGAAAGGCGGCGGCATCCGCATGACGATCTCCGGCACCATCCTCGGCATCGGCAACGACCTGATCGACATCCGACGGGTCGAGAAGTCGCTGGAGCGCTTCGGACAGCGCTTTATCGACCGCATCTTCACCGACGTCGAGCAGGCGAAGTCGGAGCGCCGCGCCGGCTCCGCCGCCAGGAACAACGCGCGCGCGTCGACCTATGCCAAGCGCTTCGCCGCCAAGGAGGCCTGTTCCAAGGCCCTCGGCACCGGGTTCCGCGACGGGGTGTTCTGGCGTGACATGGGGGTGGTGAACCTGCCGTCCGGCCAGCCGACGATGCGCCTGACCGGCGGCGCGCTGGCCCGGCTGGAAGTGATCACCCCGCCCGGCATGCGCGCGAAAATCCATGTGACGCTGACCGACGAATACCCGATGGCCGAGGCGTTCGTCGTCATCAGTGCCGAGCCTATCGAAACCGCCTCTATCCAGTCCGAAATGCCCACCAAGACGGCGACCCCAGAATGACTTTTCAGAAAGAAACGGCGCCCACCGCCAAGACCAAGGAATCCGGGTTCGCCGAAACCGTCAAGACGGTGATCTTCGCCGTTCTGATCGCCTTCGGTGTGCGGACTTTTGCCTTCGAGCCGTTCAACATCCCGTCGGGATCGATGATTCCGACCCTTTTGATCGGCGATTACCTGTTCGTGTCGAAGTTCAGCTACGGTTATAGCAAATACACGGTTGGTTTCGGTCTGCCGCTGTTCGATGGCCGCATCTTCGGGTCCATGCCGGAGCGGGGCGACGTGGCGGTTTTCAAGCTGCCGCGCGACAACAAGACCGATTACATCAAGCGGGTGATTGGCCTGCCGGGTGACACCGTCCAGATGATCGGTGGCATCCTGCACATCAATGGCCAGCCGGTGAAGCGCGAGCGGATCGAGGATTACGTGACCACGGATTCGCTGGGCCGCAGCATCCGCACGGCGCAGTTCATCGAAACGCTGCCCAATGGTCGCACCCACCGCATCATCGAGGAGTCGGACAACGGCCCGCTCGACAACACACCGGTGTTCAAGGTGCCGGAAGGCCATCTGTTCATGATGGGCGACAACCGCGACAACTCGCTGGACAGCCGTGTGCCGTCGCAGGTCGGCTTCGTTCCCATCGAAAACCTGGTCGGCCGTGCCGAATTCCTGTTCTTCTCGCTCGACGAGGGCACGCGCTTCTTCGAGATCTGGCGTTGGCCGGTCGATCTGCGCTTCAGCCGCCTGTTCAACGGAGTCCGGTAAGTGTCCACCGTCACCAAGGCACCCGCCGATGCGGGTGCCGGCTCCGAACCAGACAGCGATGGCGCCGTCCAGTCCGCGGATGTCGCCGGTCTTGCGCGCGCGCTGGGCTATGAATTTTCCAACCCGTCGCTATTGCGCGATGCGGTTACCCATCCCAGCCTGATGGGGCTGGAGCGGGCCGGACGCAAAGGGCACAAAGGACCGGGCATCGCCTATGAGCGGTTGGAGTTCCTGGGCGACCGCGTCGTCGGACTGGTCGTCGCCCAATGGTTGCTGGAACGCTATCCGAACGAGCGGGAAGGGGCGCTGGCCAAGCGGCATGCCGCGCTGGTGCGCCGGGAATCGCTGGGCCGCGTCGCCGACGCCATCGGGCTGGGCGCTTATCTGCGCCTGTCGCCGGCGGAGGCGCAGAGCGGCGGGCGCGAGAACCGCACCATTCTGGGCGACGCTTGCGAAGCGGTGCTGGGCGCCATGTATCTCGATGGCGGGCTGGAGCCGGTGACCCGCTTCGTCCGGCAGGCACTCGCCGGCGAGATCGACAAGGCGACGCCGCCGCCGCTGGACAGCAAGACGACGCTGCAGGAATGGGCACAGGGGCGCGGCAAAGCGCTGCCCCGTTATGAACTGATCGAACGCAGCGGCCCGGCGCACGAGCCGCTGTTTGTGGTTGCGGTGCATGTCGAGGGCATGGATCCGGTTTCCGGGTCGGGCTCATCCAAGCGCATCGCGGAAAAGAAGGCGGCCAGCACATTGCTGCGCCAGGTGGGAGTGCAAGTCGATGACTGACGGTCGCGACGACATCGACAAGACCAAGATACAGCCCGGTTCCGACGCTGCGGAGCCGTCACCTGAGTCCGTGGGCGAGGCCGTGACGGACGACGAGGCGCTCGACCAGGAGGGCGGTGACTTCGAGGATGCCGAGGATGGCGACCACGAAGACGGCGATTACGAGGAGGATGAGGACGAGTACGAGGATGATGAGGATGCCCCGCGTGGGCAACCCATCTCCATCCTGCCGCCCCTGCCGGCGATGCCGGAGCATCCGCGTTGCGGTTTCATCGCGCTGGTCGGTGCGCCGAATGCCGGCAAGTCGACGCTGCTGAACGCAATGATCGGCAGCAAGGTGTCTATCGTCAGCCCGAAGGTGCAGACCACCCGCACCCGTGTGCTGGGGATCACCATCCAGGGCGATGCCCAGATGATCTTCGTCGACACCCCCGGCATCTTCAAGCCGAAGCGCCGGCTGGACCGCGCCATGGTGGCGGCGGCCTGGCAGGGGGCTGAGGATGCCGATGTGATCGGCGTGCTGTACGACGTGTCACGCCGCTCCATCGATGAGGACACCCGCAGCATCGTCGCCCGGCTGAAGGAGCAGGGGCGCGAGGCGATCCTGATCCTGAACAAGATCGATCTGGTGAAGCGCGACGTCCTGCTGGGCATCGCCGACGCCTTCCGGCAGGAGGGGATCTTCTCCGACATCTTCATGGTGTCGGCCTTCACCGAGGACGGCGTCGCCGACCTGAAGCAGTTCCTGGCCGACCGCCTGCCGGAAGGGCCGTGGCATTTCCCGGAGGACCAGATCTCCGACATGCCGATGCGCCTGCTGGCGGCGGAGATCACCCGCGAGAAGCTGTTCCTGCAGCTTCACCAGGAACTACCCTATTCCGCCACGGTCGAGACCGAGGTGTGGGAGGAGTTCGAGGACGGGTCGGTCAAGATCTCGCAGGTCATCTTCGTTCAGCGCGAAAGCCAGAAGGCCATCGTGCTGGGCAAGGGCGGCCAGCGGATCAAGGCGCTGGGCTCCGCCGCGCGGTCAGAACTGACGGACATGCTGGAACGTCGCGTCCACCTGATCCTGTTCGTGAAGGTGCGCGAAGGCTGGGTCGACGATCCGGAACGCTATTCGGCCTGGGGGCTGGATTTCGGGGCGTCCTGACAACGAAAAGGCCCTCTTCCCGTGGGAGAGGGCCTTTCGCTTTTACAGGTCTTTGCCGGCCTTATGCCGCCAGCAGGCGCAGATGGCCGTCGAAATCGTCGAGTGCACGCATCAGGTCCATCATGGCCTGATCGGCCTGGGCGCGGGCGAATGGCCAAGCATCGTCGTCGGCCATGTGGGCGGCTTCGATGCGGGCGATGGCGCGATTGTTCAGGCCGCGAAGTCGGTCGAGCGTACGCTCCCATGTCTCTCGCCGGTTGCTGTCCGCGCGTTCCACCATGGACCGCAGGGTTTCCATGCGGTCGGTGGCGCGCAGCACCAGATCTCGGCTCAGCGTGTCGAAAGCTTGCCGGTTGCGGCGGCTCATGAGGTGTCCTCCTTTGATCCTCAACCGTTTCTGACCCTTCGGCGGGTTGGCAGGATAGCCGGACGCCGATCCTGCGAAAACGCACCCAAAGCGCAGTCGGTACAGCCCCGATGGGGGATGTCGTCCTGTTTTGCAGTGCGATTTAGCAGTTGCGGAATGCCTGCCTGAATCCAAATCCCGCCGGGCTGCCCGATCCATCAAGGACAAGGCAAACCCGGAGGCCGAGGAAGTCTTCCTGGTTGGATTGCGTTTCCTCCAGGGCTGGTTTCATCCGGCCCGTTGGTGTTCTTATACGCCGTCATTTTGACGGCGTTCTTTTGTTTTGGTGACGCTTTTGTGCCGGATCGGCAGCTCCGGGTCAATCCGCCCAAAAATCATAGTCTGCGCGCAATCTGTCGCAGCCTAAAGGCGAGGTTGCAGACCAGGAAGCGAGCGGAAAGTCTGAAGTGGTAGAACTGCGAAAGAGCCGTGCCGGACCGATGGGCGTGCGGTCACTCCGCGGCGACGGCGTAGGCGGGGATCGCTTCGGCGTTGGCGGCTTCCGGGATCGCGGTGGTGCAGCAGGGGGCGGACACCGGCATGGCCGTGACGGTGGCGGCGGCCTGCTGGGCGAGGATGGCGCGATGCTCGCTCGCCATGCTGCGCATGGTCTGAACGCATTTTCCGCACTGAACCTGGCAATTGTGATGGCGAAACACCGAGGCCGGGGTTGTGGCGCCCTGGTCGAGCGCTGCCTTGACCTTCTTGTCGTTCAACGCGTGGCAGATGCAGACGTACATAAGCCCTCGGCGACGGTCGGTTTCAGAGGAATGTCCCGACCCCAGCAATAGCTGAGAGTGAGAATCGTTGTCAACAATGCAATTGCGAGCCAATCGCATATAAGAAGTTCCGGGACGCTTTGTCACAGCCTCCTTCGCGCGACGCCGAAAGGGGTAGGTCGCATCCTTGCGCTTGCATTCGACGGCCGGCAGCGGTAGCCCGTGGGTCATGGATGACAGCACCCCCAAAAACGCGCCAGCCGCCATGCCGCACGCCTCTCCCGGCGCGGTGGTCACCCCGCTCGGTCAGACGGTCTATCTGGCTGCCGACGGCTTCCTCGACGATCTGGTGGCGGAACTGGGGGACGTCGCGTCGGTCGACGGCCGGCTGGTCTTTGTCGACGGCCCGGCCCGGCCGGCGGCCTGGGCTCAGAACATCTGGTACGACCCGGTGCGCATCGAATTCGCTTCGATCAAGGGCGGGGCCAAGGCCCTGCGCGGCATCCAGCGCAATTGGGCGCTGTGGTCGCAGCGGCATCACCGCCGCGCCGCCCTGATCCAGGAGAACCTGCCGCATGTCTCGGCCAAGCCGGTGGTCTTCCCGTCCCCGCTGCCGACGGCGCCGCTGGGTTCCTGGACGCTGGCCGACGAGTCCACCATCATCGCCGCCGCCCGCTGCTCCAGCCCCTTCCGCAATGGCGAGGTGACCTTCGTCGAGAACCGCACCGCCCCGCCCAACCGCGCCTATCTGAAGCTGTGGGAGGCGCTGACCCTGTTTGGGGAGCAGCCGGGGCCGGGCGACCGCTGCCTCGACCTCGGCGCCTGTCCGGGCGGCTGGACCTGGGTGCTGCATGAGTTGGGGGCATCGGTGGTCAGCGTCGACAAGGCGCCGCTCGATCCCGCCATCGCGGCCCTGCCGCGGGTGGAAATCCGCCAGGAGAGCGCCTTCGGTCTGAAGCCGGCGACGGTTGGCCCGGTGGATTGGCTGTGCTGCGACGTGATCTGCTACCCGACCCGCCTGCTGCGGCTGGTGAACGAGTGGATGGAGAGCGGGCTGGCCAAGCGCTTCATCTGCACGCTGAAGTTCCAGGCGGAAACCGACCACGAGACCGCCCGCGCCTTTGCGGCGATCCCGGGCGGCCGGGTTCTGCACCTGCACCACAACAAACATGAACTGACCTGGATGTGGCCGGCGACGTGACGGTCGGGGAGGGCGCCGGCGCTCAGGCCAGCGCCCGGCCCTCGGCATAACCGAAGCTGACGTAATGCTGTTTGGCGGCGGTCAGGTCGCCGCCGACGGCGCTGTTGACATCCGGATTGGCTGCCAGATAGGCGGTGGCGTTGAAGCGGGTCAGCGAGCGCCCCTCCAGCCGGCCACTGACGATGTAATGCAGTTCCGCCGCTTCGCGGTTGCTGCCGAAGGCCGCGATCAGGTCGGGGTTGCTGGCCTGATAGGACAGCGTGTCGAAGAGCGTGGAACTGCGGCCCTCGCGGTTGCCGACCTCGATGTAGTGGCGCGTCGCCGCGGTGACGTCTGTGCCGAAGCTGCCCAGTAGGTCGCCATAGCCGGCCAGATAATTGTAGGGATCGAAGCCGGTCAGGCTGCGCCCCTCATAGACGCCGGCGCCGACGAGATGCTGCGTCGATGCGGCGGCGTTGGTGCCCAAGACCGCGATCAGGTCCGGATTGGACGCGACATAGCGCAGCGCGTCGAAACTGCCCGTCACCGCGGAGGACAGGGAGACGCTGCCGTCGGAGAAGCGCAGAAACTCGATGTTGGACAGGATGTCGTTGCCGTCGGCGCCGCTCACGATGTAACGGCCGGTGTCCAACTGCTGGACGCTGTATTGTGCCCGGCTGCCGCTGAACACCACGGTGTCGGTGCCGGCGCCGCCATCCAGGACATCGCCCAGGGTGTTGACGGTGAAGCTGTCGTTGCCGCTGCCGCCGGTCGCCTGCTGCACCTTGGTGCCGTAGGCCAACGCCAGGAAGGTGGTGTTGCCGGCACTGCTGAACTGGCCGTCGCGCAGGTCGATCGCCAGCGCTGCCGTCTGGGCGCTGCCGTTCAGGCTGTTACGGCCGTTGGGATCCCACAGGGTGGTGAAAGTTCCGGTATTCAGCGTGTAACTGGTGTCGCCGGCTCCGGTCGACATGTTGGCGCCGTAGAGATACTGGATCGCGGCAATGTCGTAGAGGCTCGGGCCGGTAAGATAGGTGCCGGACGGAAGCGCGTCGTTGTCGTTGTAGGACATGATGCTGTAGGCATAATTGTCCGTCGCCGCCGGCAGATAGGGGCCTTCCGTCCCGCTGTCGCTGCCGGCGTTGTAGTTGCCGGGATGCTTCAGGCCCAGCGCATGGCCGATCTCGTGGATGACCGTCATGTAGCTGTAGCTGCCGGTGGACGGGTTGACGTTGCCGGCGCTGTCGTTGGCCAGGAACACCTGACCGCCCTGGATCGATGTCGAGGGGTAATAGGCATAGGCCGCCGACTGGCCGCTCTGCCGGTTGGTTCCGAACGCGACCATGGCGCTGGAGGCGTCGGCAATCTCGACGAAGGTGACGTTGGCGACTGCACTCCAGGCCGCCAGCGCCTGCCGGACGGCGGTACGCTGCGCGGTGTTCATTGCCGCGAAGCCGGAGGCATCGGCGGACGAGACCTGGCCCGACCTCGTCAGGAAGCCGTAGGTGACGGTTACGGCCCCACCGACGGAGTTGCCGTCCAGCACGGTGCCGTTGTTGCCCCAATGCGGTGTCCCGCTGGCAAGAAGGGCGGCGACGGCATCGGATGGCGCGGATTGACTCATGCGGGCGCTCTCTCGGGAAATGGGTCTGGCGGCGGCAGGAGACCATTGGGATTGATACGGACGGTCGGGATGGCTTCCGGCGCAGACGGTCAGGCGCGGCGCAGGGCCAGTTCGATGGACGGGCGCAGCATGGAGGCGGCGGCATGGCCGATCTCCACCGCCTCCGCCGCACGGTCGAACTCCAGGATGCCGATATGGGCCAGCCGCGGAGCGATCAGCACGTCCGGCGGCTCGCCGGCCAGACGGGACCGGGTGATGCGATCCTGCATGATGTCGATCGACCCCGCCATCACCTCCAGTGCATTGGGCATCTGCTTGTGGGCGTGGGCATCGTCGATCTGGTCGGCCAGGAACCGGGTGCGCCGGCTGGGCTTGCGACCGAGCCAGGTGGAGATCTGGCTGGTCAGGTGCGACAGGGCGGGGGAACCGGCATCGCCGCCGGCCACCACCGGCTCCGGCGCCTTCGCCGCCACCGGCTTGCCATTGCCGCGGCCGTTCGGCCGGCCGAGCGGCGACAGCTCGCTGTTGAGGTTGACGGCAACCACCACGTCGGCGCCCAGCGCCCGGCAGAGCGACACCGGCACCGGGTTGACCAGTGCGCCGTCCACCAGCAGGTGATGCTCGCGGCGAACCGCCGGGAACAGGCCCGGCATTGCCGCCGAGGCCAGCACCGCCGACATCAGCGGACCGTCGCGCAGCCACATCTCGCGC
>NZ_BADK01000226.1 GCF_000333595.1 Azospirillum sp. B506 | reverse complement strand
ATCTCCTTAACCGCGCCTACGTCTTCTCGATGAAGGCGCATGGGTCGCAGACACGCGCGTCGGGCGATCCCTACTTCCTCCATCCGCTGGAGGTCGCAGGTATCCTGACCCAGATGAAGCTGGACGCCGGCACCATCGCCACGGCGCTGCTTCACGACACGGTCGAGGACACCGTCGCCACGCTTGAGGATATCGAGCGGGTTTTCGGCAAGGAAATCGCGCGTCTCGTTGACGGCGTGACCAAGCTGTCGCGATTGGAGCTGAACAGCGAGCAGGCCAAGCAGGCGGAGAATTTCCGCAAGCTGGTGCTGGCGATGTCGGAGGACATCCGCGTTCTGCTGGTGAAGCTGGCTGACCGGCTTCACAACATGCGCACGCTGTTCCACCTGAAAAAGCCGGAAAAGCGTCGCCGCATCGCCCGCGAAACCATCGAAATCTACTCGCCCTTGGCCGAGCGCATCGGCATGCACAAGATCAAGGACGAGCTTGACGATCTTGCATTTGCGGAACTGAATCCGGACGCGCGCGACAGCATCCTGGCCCAGTTGTCCCGCCTGCGCAGCGAGGGCGAGAACCGCGTCCAGACCATCATCACCGAGCTGCGCGAACTGCTGGCCTCCGAGGGGCTGCCCGACGCGACGGTGTCGGGCCGCGAGAAGTCGGCCTATTCGATCTGGCGCAAGCTTCAGCGCAAGAATGTCAGTTTCGAGCAGCTGTCCGACATCATGGCCTTCCGTATCACGGTCGGCTCGGTCGGCGAATGCTATCAGGCGCTGGGCGTGGTTCACGCGCACTATCCGGTCGTGCCGGGGCGCTTCAAGGACTATATCTCCACGCCCAAGCCCAACGGCTACCGCAGTCTGCACACCGGCGTGATCGGTCCCGGCCGCAACCGGATCGAGGTCCAGATCCGCACCCAGGACATGCACGAGATTGCCGAGCTGGGCGTCGCCGCCCATTGGGCCTACAAGCAGGACCATCAGCCGCGTCCGAATGGCGGCGAGTACCGCTGGCTGCGCGAGCTGCTGGACATCCTGGAGCATGCGCAGAAGCCGGAAGAGTTCCTGGAACACACCAAGCTTGAGCTGTTTCAGGATCAGGTGTTCTGCTTCACGCCGAAGGGCGACCTGATCGCTCTGCCGCGTGGCGCCACGCCGGTCGATTTCGCCTATGCCGTGCATTCGCAGGTCGGCGACCATTGCGTCGGCGCCAAGATCAACGGCCGCATGCTGCCGCTGCGCACCCAGTTGCAGAACGGCGACCAGGTCGACATCGTCACCTCCAAGGCGCAGACGCCGGTTCCGGGCTGGGAGCGCTTCGTCGTCACCGGCAAGGCCCGTGCCCGCATCCGCAAATTCCTGCGCACCCAGCAGCGCGCCCAGTATATGGAACTGGGGCGCGGCATGCTGATGCGGCAGTTCAAGGCGGAGGGATACGAGTTCACCGAAAAGGCGCTGGAAAACGCCATCAAGATTTTCCAGCAGCCGACCGTCGACGATCTGATGGCGGGCGTGGGTTCCGGCCTGCATTCGGTGCGCGAGGTCTTCCACGCCGTCTTCCCCGGCCACAAGGCCCAGGCAGCTCCCGCCGCCCGCGAGGCCGAGGAGAGCGCGCCGAAGCCGAAGCCGAAGAACCGCAAGGAATCGGCACTGCCGATCCGCGGGCTGATCCCGGGCATGGCCGTGCATTACGCCCGCTGCTGCCACCCGCTGCCGGGCGACCGCATCGTCGGCATCGTGACCACCGGCAAGGGCGTGACGATCCACACCATCGACTGCGAGACGCTGGAAAGCTTCCATGAATCGCCCGAGCGCTGGATCGACGTTTCCTGGGAGACCGGTCCGGATTCGCCGGAGGAGCATGTCGGCCGCATCAGCGTCGTCATCGCCAATGAACAGGGCTCTCTCGGGACGCTGTTCACGGTAATCGGCAAGAACCAGGGCAACGTTATCCATCAGAAGATCACGAATCGCAGCACCGACTATTTCGAGCTGCTGATCGACATCGACGTGAAGGATGCCAAGCACCTGACCAACATTATGGCTGCTCTGCGCGCCACGCCCGCCATCCATTCCGTGGAGCGGGCGCGGGGGCGGTGATGCTCCCGCTGCTGTGCGGTACAGCGGACCAAGCTCGCTGTACCGTCGTTCCGCTGCGGCGGTGACGGTTCTCTGAAAAATGTGCACAGACTGGCTTCGCAGCGTGAAGACGTGCAATTGATACTGCGCGATGCGAGAAGAGACCATGCAACTCGATAAGTTTCTTCCGCCGCTTACCGCCGCGGTGTTGTGCTTAGTGCCAATTTGCGGTGCCTATGGCGGCAATGGGGAGACGTTGTTTGTGGAGAGATGCGCCATGTGTCACGGGCCGGATGCGAAAGGCTCCGGGCCGTTGGCGGGCAAAAGCAACCCGCCGACCCCAGATTTAACGACGCCAGCCTTCAAGAAGCGATTGGCTGACTATCCAGGCGTTATTGTGTCGTCGATCATACTCCGTCCAAACGGGGATTTGATCCCCAGGACATTGAAGGAAAATGGCTACCGGCTCCCTCCGCACGCATGGAGCGTCAAGGACTTTCGCGATCTGAACGAGTATCTGACGGGTGTGATTTACAAGTCGAAATAAGGTAAATCCGCTGGGATTGTCGACCCCACCATTCGCTTCGGCAGGGGCGGGGACGGTAAATTCCCTGTCATCCTCGGCGACGGCGGTCGGTTCGGCGTGACGGAACGCCGGAGCACCGCTATATAAACGGAATCGCCTCCGCCTGTTCCGGCGGGTGGCGACGCTTTGGAGTCCGTGCATGTCCCGTTTCCTCCGCCTCGGCGTGAACATCGACCATGTGGCGACCGTCCGCAACGCACGCGGCGGGGCGCATCCCGATCCCGTGCGCGCGGCGCGGCTGGGCATCGAGGCCGGGGCCGACGGGATCACCGCCCATCTG
>NZ_BADK01000227.1 GCF_000333595.1 Azospirillum sp. B506 | reverse complement strand
TGCGGGCCAGCAATCCGGGCTTCAGCACCTTCGCGCCGGACAGGCCGAGGAAGATGTCGGCCCCGTCGATGACGTCGGACAGCGTGCGCGCCTCGGTGTCGTGCGCGTAGGCGTCCTTGTACTCGTTCATCTCCTCGTTGCGGCCCTTGTGGACCACGCCGATGCGGTCGACCAGCCAGACATTCTCGCGCCGCACGCCCAGCGACAGCATCAGGTCCAGGCAGGCGATACCGGCCGCACCGCCGCCGGTGGAGACCACCTTGACCTTGGAGATGTCCTTGCCGACCAGGGCCAGACCGTTCAGCACGGCGGCACCCACCACGATGGCCGTGCCGTGCTGATCGTCGTGGAACACCGGGATCTTCATGCGCTCGCGGCAGCGGCGCTCGATCTCGAAGCAGGCCGGGGCGGCGATGTCTTCCAGGTTGATGGCGCCGAAGGTCGGCTCCAGCCGGACGATGGTGTCGACCAGGCCATCGACATCCAGCTCGTTCAGCTCGATGTCGAAGCAGTCGATGCCAGCGAACTTCTTGAAGAGGACGGCCTTGCCTTCCATCACCGGCTTGGCGGCCATCGGCCCGATGTTGCCCAACCCCAGCACGGCGGTGCCATTGGTGACCACCGCGACCAGATTGGCGCGTGCCGTCAGCTCCGCCGCCTTCGACGGATCCTCGGCGATGGCGGTGCAGGCATGGGCCACGCCCGGCGAATATGCCAGCGCCAGATCGCGCTGGTTGGCCATGGGCTTGGTCGCGACGACTGCCAGCTTACCGGGCCGCGGGTTGCGGTGATACTCAAGCGCCATCGCCTCAAAATCGCCGGACATCGGGTCTCTTCCTCCGGTTAACGAAATTTAAGTTAATTCTTTGCGTTCACTTCACCTGGATGGCGGTTATAGCCCATTCGGGCTGATGCGCCAACCACCCCGGAAAATCAGAAGGGGACGATTCGAACCAAATCGAAGCGTCCCCCTGATCTTACAGGATCCTTTGACGGGCCGGATGGATCATCTTTGGAATTTCCAAAACCGGCCCGCGCATGCTTGCCGCGCGTCTTTTGCAGTTGCTCAGATCCGGGCCAGGGCCGGCTCCTTGAAGTGCTCCTGGTATTCGGCGACCGCCTTGCTCTCGTCGAACTCGCCTTCTATCTTGGCGACGACGACGGTGGCGACGCCGTTGCCGATCAGGTTGGTCAGCGCCCGGGCTTCCGACATGAAGCGGTCGACGCCCAGCAGCAGGGCCAGACCTTCGATCGGCAGCACGCCGGTGGCCGACAGGGTGGCGGCCAACGTCACGAAGCCGCCGCCGGTGACCGCCGCCGCACCCTTGGAGGTCAGCATCAGGATGATCAG
>NZ_BADK01000228.1 GCF_000333595.1 Azospirillum sp. B506 | reverse complement strand
CTGGCCCGTGTTGCGCTGGTTGCTCATGTCCCGTGCCGGTTCGGTTGGCTGCGGTAAGGNATAGCACGAAATGGGGCGCGGCGATCACCGCGCCCGCTGTCATTCCCGCCTTACACCCCCACGCCGGCCCGCGGGGTCGGGGCGGCGTTGACCGGCTCGGCGAGCTGGGCGTCGACCACGGCGACGGCGGTCATGTTGACCAGACCGCGGGTGGTGACCGACGGGGTGACGATGTGGACCGGCCGCTGGACGCCCAGCAGGATCGGGCCGACATTCTGCGCCTCGCCCAGGATCTTCATCATGTTGAAGGCGATGTTGGCGGCGTCCAGCGTCGGCATCACCAGCAGGTTCGCCTCTCCCTTCAGGCGGCTGTCGGGCAGCAGCTCCTTGCGGATGGCGGGAGCGAGAGCGGCATCGGCGTGCATTTCGCCGTCGATTTCGACATCGGGCATCTGTTCGGATGCCAGTTCCACCGCCGCGCGCATCTTGCGGGCGGACGGGGTGTCGGCGCTGCCGAAGTTGGAATGAGACAGCAGGGCCACCTTCGGCTCGATGCCGAAACGCTTCACCTCGTCCGCCGCCAGCCGGGCGATCTCGGCCACCTGCTCGGCGGTCGGATCGGGGTTGACGTAGGTGTCGGTGATGAAATGAACGCCCCTCTGCGAGATCAGCGCGTTCATCGTCGCGGCGACCTTCACGCCCTCGCGCAGGCCGATCAGGCCGCAGATGTGGGCCCAATGCTCGTTGAAGCGGCCGGTGGTGCCGCAGACCAGCGCGTCGGCCTCACCGCGGCGGACCATCAGCGCGCCGAAAACCGTCGGCTGGGTGCGGACCACGTTGGCGGCATGGCTGGGCGACACGCCGCGGCGGCCCATCAGCTTGCGGTAATGTTCGGTGAAGTTGTGATAGCGCGGGTCGCGGATGATCTCGATGACCTCCACATCCTGGCCGATCTTCAGGCGCAGGCCCATTTCGGCGATCACCTTCTCGATCACCTCGCGGCGGCCGATCAGCACCGGATGGGCGAGGCCATCGTCGACCACCACCTGGGCGCAGCGGATCACGCGCGGATCCTCGCCCTCGGCATAGACGACGCGCTTGGGCGCGGTCTTGGCCTTGGTGATGACCGGCTTCATGAACAGGCCGGAGCGGATGACATACTGGTTCAGCTGGTCGCGGTAGGCGCGGAAATCGGCGATCGGCCGGGTGGCGACGCCGCTGTCCATGGCGGCCTTGGCGACGGCCGACGACACCTCGACGATCAGGCGCGGATCGAAGGGCTTGGGCAGGATGTATTCCGGACCG
>NZ_BADK01000229.1 GCF_000333595.1 Azospirillum sp. B506 | reverse complement strand
ATCCGTCCATGGCAGCGCGATGGAGACTTCAGAAAATTGCAGAGGATAAGCAACTTCGTGTCTGTTCCTGGCCCGATTACTATGCGATCTCGTTCCGAAATCCGCGCACCGGCCTGCTGGAGGGGTTGGATGCGGAACTGGCGCAGGCATTCGCAGACGATCTGGGGGTTCGTCTCATGGTGGTTGAAAGCGGCTTTCCCCGATTCATCGAGGATTTGCTGGCCGATCGCTGCGACATCGGCATGTTCGCCATCGGGGCGACCCCGGCCCGGGCCCAGCATGTCGCCTTCAGCCAGCCCTATCTGCGCAGCGGCATCTATGCGGTGACCACCCAAACCAATGAGGGCATCCGGCGGTGGGAGGATCTGGACCGTGCCGGCAACGTCGTGGCGGTGCAGAAGGACACCTACATGGATGGCTATGCCCGATCCGCCATGAAGGCCGCGCGCATCGTCGCCGTGAACAGGCCGCAGGAGCGCGAGGAGGAGGTGCAGTCCGGCCGTGCCGACGCCTTTCTGACCGACTATCCCTATGGGCAGCGCATGCTGGCCTTCCATCCCTGGGCGCGTCTGATCGTTCCGGACAGCCCGGTGCAGCCCACGCCCTATGCCTATGCGGTGGCGCCGGGCGATGCGGCGTGGCTGGAGCGGGTGAACGGCTTCGTCGCCGCCATCAAGGCGGACGGCCGGCTGGAGAGCATTGCCGCCCGCTACAACCTCTCCCCCATCGTGGCGCGGAACTGAGCCGCGTCGTATGAATGCGGTTGTGGGATAAATCCAGGTTAGGATGGATGGCGTCTTTCACCAATCGGCTGGGAAATCGTCAATGATCCTGATCGGGCAATATGACTCGCCTTTCGTGCGCCGGGTCGCCGTCGCTCTGCGGCTTTACGGTATGGCGTACGAGCATCGGCCCTGGTCGGTCTTTTCGGATGCGGCGGAGGTCGCCCGTTTCAATCCGCTGACGCGGGTGCCGACGCTGGTGCTGGCGGATGGCGAGGTGCTGATCGAAAGCGGTGCCATCCTCGACCATCTGGATGAGGTAGCCGGACCGGGCCGCGCGCTGATCGACAGGCAGGGACCAGACCGCCGCCGCGCATTGAAGCTGTGCGCGCTATCAACCGGATTGGCCGACAAGGCGGTCAGCCTCGTCTATGAACGGGTGCTGCACAAGGAGCGGTCCGATTTGTGGGTGCAGCGCTGCACCGGCCAGATCGGCGCCGTTCTCGACGTGCTGGAGGCGGATCGCGCCGCCGCTCCCGGTCCCTGGTGGTTCGGCGATCGCATCGGCCACGCCGACATTGCCGCCGGCTGTGCCTTGCGCTTCGTCGGCGAGGCTCATCCCGCCGTGTTCGACCGCTCCCGCTGGCCGGCGCTCGCCGCCCATTCCGATGCCTGCGAGGCGTTGGCGGAGTTCCAGGCGGTGGTACAGCCCTTCTCTGTGAGCGCCTGAGGCCATGCCCCCTTCCCGGATGCGAGCGGGAAGGGGGCGTTGCGGCTACCGGGCCC
>NZ_BADK01000230.1 GCF_000333595.1 Azospirillum sp. B506 | reverse complement strand
TTGCCGAGGCCACGGGCTGGGCGACAGCGCCTGACCGAGGATGCGCTGTTGATGCTGAAGGCGCATCACTGGCGCGGCAACGTGCGCGAGCTGGAAAACACCATGCACCGCGCCGTCCTGCTGTCGCGCGGGGAAGAGGTCGGACCGGAAGCCATCATGCTGACCAGCAAGCTGCTGGCTCCGGAAGGCAGCGCCCAGGCCTCCATCCCCAGCGATTCGCCGGTCGCCAACCCGTTCGCCGGGCCAGGCGGCACGGTCCCGACCGCAGCAGCCCAGCCGCAGCAGCCGGCCGCCCCGCTGGTGGTTCCGCCGCCGGCCAGCCTGCCGACCAGCTACGGCCCGCCCAAGGGCGGCAAGCCCGGCCCCTACGGCATGCCTGCCAACGGTGGTGCGGCCGCAGCGGCAGCGGCGGCCTCCGCCAACACCGGCAGCGCCGCCGGCCTTGCGGCCCTGATCGGCCGCACGGTGGCCGATGTCGAGCGCGACCTGATCCTGGAGACGCTGACCCATTGCCTGGGCAACCGTACCCATGCCGCCAACATCCTGGGCATCTCGATCCGTACGCTGCGCAACAAGCTGAAGCAGTATGGCGACGAGGGCCGCAGCGTGCCCGCCCCCGGCAACGACGAGCGGGCGACGGCCTGACGGCGCGTCCGGTCCGGGGCTGAGCGGCGGGAGCATTCATGGCGCTGACGGAACAGAATAGCGGCGGGGGCGGCGGCGGGGGCGGGGGCCCCGGCAACATGGCCGCCTTCGGCGAGATGTGGTCGGTCGCCAAGGCGTCGCTGAAACGCGGCGACGTGGCGATGGCGATCGGCATCCTGATCGTCGTCGTCGGCCTGATCATGCCGCTGCCCAGCGTCATGCTCGACATGATGCTGGGGCTGAACATCACCGTCTCCATCCTGATCCTGATGGTGGTGCTGTTCATCGAGAAGCCGCTCCAGCTGTCGTCATACCCGACCATCCTGCTGATCACCACGCTGCTGCGCCTGTCGCTGAACATGGCCTCGACGCGCCTGATCCTGACGCAGGGGCATGAGGGCACGTCGGCCGCCGGCCATGTGATCGAGGCCTTCGCCAGCCTCGTCATGGGCGGCGATTTCGTCATCGGCGTGATCATCTACGCCATCCTGACCATCGTGAATTTCAAGGTCATCACCGCCGGCTCGGGCCGCATCGCCGAAGTGGCGGCGCGCTTCACCCTGGACGCCATGCCCGGCAAGCAGATGGCCATCGACGCCGACCTGTCGGCCGGCATGATCGACGAGGGCACGGCGCGGGCGCGGCGCAAGGAGCTGGAGGACGAAAGCGCCTTCTTCGGCTCGATGGACGGTGCGTCGAAGTTCGTGAAGGGCGACGCGGTCGCCGGCCTGATGATCATGTTCATCAACATCATCGGCGGCGTGACCATCGCGGTCCTGCGCCACGACATGCCGGTGATGACGGCGCTGGACACCTTCACCAAGCTGACCATCGGTGACGGCCTCGTCTCCCAGATCCCGGCGCTGGTGATCTCGATCTCCGCCGGCTTCCTGGTGTCGAAGGCCGGCATGGGCGGCTCCACCGACAAGGCTGTGGTGGGACAGCTGACCGGCCACAGCCAGGCGCTGGCCCTGTCGGCAGGCGCCGTCGGCGTTCTGGCCCTGCTGCCGGGCATGCCGATCCTGACGCTCGCCCCGGTCATCGGCGCCGTGGGCTTCGCCGCGTGGTACATGCCGCGCCTGCGTGCGAGGAAGGAAGCCGAAGAGGCCGCGGCGGCAGAGGAAGCGGCGGCGGCCGGGGCGGGCGGCGGCGGCATGCCGGGCGCCGGGCCGGCACCGGACGAGCCGATCGCCACCGCGCTCGCCATCGACCTGATCCGGCTGGAGCTGGGCTATGGCCTGCTGTCGCTGATCAACCAGCCGCAGGCGGGCAGCCACCGGCTGACCGACCAGATCAAGGGCCTGCGCCGGCAGATCGCCGGCGAGGTCGGCTTCGTCATGCCGGCGGTGCGCATCCAGGACAATCTTCAGCTTCCGCCCAACACCTACATCATCCGCGTGAAGGAGATCGAGGCCGGGCGCGGCGACATCCGGCCGAACATGCTGCTGGTGATGGACCCGCGCGGCGACGCCATGAGCCTGCCCGGCGAACAGACGGTGGAGCCGACCTTCGGCCTGCCCGCCATCTGGATCGAGCCGGGATACCGCGAGGAGGCGCTGTTCAAGGGCTACACCGTGGTCGATCCATCGACCGTGGTGACCACCCACCTGACCGAGCTGATCAAGGACAACATGCCGGAGCTGCTGTCCTTCACCGAGACGCAGAAGCTGCTGGACGAGACCGACAAGGAACACCAGAAGCTGATCGCCGATGTGGTGCCCGGACAGATCACTGTGGGCGGCTTGCAACGGGTGTTGCAGAATCTCCTTGCCGAACGGGTCTCGATCCGGGATCTTCCCACGATCTTGGAAGGGGTATCCGAAGCGACCAGCCAGACCCGCAGCATCACCCAGATCACCGAGCATGTGCGGTCGCGCCTTGCCCGGCAGATTTGCGACGCGAACACCAACGAGATGGGCTTCATCCCGCTCGTCACCCTGTCGCCCGAATGGGAGCAGGGCTTCGCGGAATCGCTGGTGGGCGACGGCGACGACAGGCAGCTGACGATGGCTCCGTCCCGCCTGCAGCAGTTCATCACCTCCGTCCGTCAAACCTTCGAGCGACATGCCATGATGGGCGAGAGCCCCGTTCTGTTGACCAGCCCGCTGATCCGCCCGTTCGTCCGCTCCATCGTCGAGCGGTTCCGGCCGGCGACCGTCGTCATGTCGCAGAATGAGATCCACCCGAAGGCCCGCATCAAGACGCTGGGGCAGATCTGATGGTGCGCGGCGTTCCCATCTTCTTAGCTGACGGAAGGCGCTGCCGATGCGGCTGAAGTCCTTCCACGCCAAGACCATGTCCGACGCCATGCGGATGGTGCGCCAGTCGCTGGGCGACGACGCCATCATCGTCGCGACGCGCGAGGAGGAAGGCGGCGGCGTGCGGGTCACGGCGGCGGTGGAAGAGGACGACCTGCCGCCGGCCCCGTCGGCCGGCACCGCGCGCGGCAGCAGGGGCAAGGTGCCGGTCAAGCCGGCGGAACCCGAGATCGATGTGGGCGAAGTGGTGGCCGACGCCCTGCAGCGCCACGGCGTGCCGGCGTCGCTGGCCGAACAGCTGATCGACGCGGCATCGGGGCTGGACACCGAGGACCCGCGGCTGGCGCTGGGGTCCGCCCTCGATTCCTATTTCACCTTCAACCCGCTGCCCGACGGCCGCTCGCCAGTGAAGCCGCTGGCGCTGGTCGGTCCGCCGGGATCGGGCAAGACGCTGGTCGCGGCGAAGCTGGCGGCGCGGGCCGTCTTCAGGAAATGCTCGGTCGGCGTCATCACCACCGACACGGTGCGGGCCGGCGGCGTCGACCAGCTTGCCGCCTTCACCCGCCTGATGAAGCTGAAGCTGGCGACGGTGGAGGATCCGGACGCGCTGGCCGGCGCCTTCGAGGTTCATCGCCGCACCGACCTCGTGCTGGTCGACACCGCCGGGCGCAACCCGTTCGACGCCGACGACATGCAGGACCTGCGCGCCATGCTGTCCGCCGGCGAGGTGGAGCCGGGGCTGGTCCTGCTCGCCGGGCTGGACGCGCTGGAG
>NZ_BADK01000231.1 GCF_000333595.1 Azospirillum sp. B506 | reverse complement strand
TTCCATTTTCCGCTGGACGAGACGACGGCGATCTGGCGCGACTTGGCAGCGGTGAGGATAGGCGGCGGGGCCGGCGATCCGCAATTTCCGATCAGGGTTGCGGCGCTGGACGGCAGGCCGGTCACGGTCCGCGGCTTCATGCTCCCGCTCGCCGACGGCGCCACCCACAACCGCTTCATCCTGTCTGCCAACCCGATGGGCTGCCCCGCCTGCGAAAGCCCCGGTCCGGCGACCATGATGCATGTGCACAGCTCGATCGCCCTGACGGCGACGCGGGAACCGCTGACCCTGGTCGGCACCCTGCGTCTGCGCCCGCAGGAGGGGCTGTTCTATCGTCTGGACAGCGCCGAGCAGCGCTGGGCCTGAGCCGCCGGCCATTACCGAGCGGTGTCCGCTGGTGACGGAGGAGGGCGGCGGGGTTGCCACGCTGTCGATGGTGGCGGCGCTGCTTTTCTATGGTGGTCTCAGCGTGCCGGCGCCGTCTGCCTTGAGCTGGGTGGAATGGACCATCGGATTTTTCATTCTGGCATCCGTCGGCTGGACGTGGCCGCTGGCTGTGGCGAGCGGCCGTGCGCTGCGGGCGTCATCGGCGGGCGGGTGGATGGCTGTGGCGGTCGCCGCCTTCGCCTGGCTGTTGTGGCTGCCGCTGCTGCGCGGTGCGGCGTTGGGATGGGAGGCTGCCGACATTCTGCGCGATGTCGTGCCTCTGCTGTACCTGTTCCTTCCTGTGTTTCTGGTGCCGGCGCTGCGCGGCGCCGGGCGGACTGCTGTACGGGCTCTGGCCGCCGGTCTGGCCTTGGCCGGGCTGCTGCTGGCCTTGCGCTGGTGGCGGCAGGAGGGGTGGGGATTCGGCGCCATCGGACAACGGGCAATGGCGGATGGGGGAGCCTATCTGCTCAACGCGCCTGCGGTACTGTTCGCCGCGGTGGTTCTGCCGGCATCGGCGCTGTCGCTGATCGCCGCCGGCGGCCGGGGGCGCTGTTGGATTGCGGCGCTTCCCTGTGCGGCCGGCGGCGTGCTGTGCCTTGCCGCCCTGGCTGGAGCGGTCCATCGCACCGCGCTGGGCCTGGGACTGCTGTCGTTGGCGTCGATCGCCCTGTGGTGGGCATGGAAGCGGCCATGGCTCGCTCTGCCGCTGCTGGTGGGGCTGGGGCTGCTGGTGGCGGTCGGTGGTGACGCCCTCATCGGGGCATGGCAACAGGCAGCGGAGAAGACGCGGCTGACCGGGAGCAACGCCCGCTGGGAAGAAGCCGCGACG
>NZ_BADK01000232.1 GCF_000333595.1 Azospirillum sp. B506 | reverse complement strand
CTCGATTCCCGTCACCCTGCTGGTGGTCGGTGTCGCCGAGAACCTCGACCAGCTCCTTGGCAAGCACCCGTCGATCCAGCGCTCGCTGGTGCCGGTGCATCTGCCGCTGATGACCGATCAGGAGATCGGCCGCCTGATCCAGGCCGGCGCGCAGAATGCCGGTATCGAGTTCGCTCCCGACGTGGTGCGGCGGATCGCCGAATTCGTGCGCGGTTTGCCCTACTATGCGCAGCTTCTGGGCCTGCATGCGGCGCGCAGCGCCGTCAGCCGCGGCAGCAAGCTGGTCGAAAAGCAGGACCTCGCCTATGCCGTTGCCCGCTGCCTGCAGGAGGCTGAGCGCGGCATCGTCGACAGCTATGCCCGTGCGTTGGCCGCCGACCGCCGGGCCGAGCTGGAGGACGCGCTGCTGGCCGCGGCGCTGTGCCCGGCCGATGCCTATGGCGTGTTCGATCCCAAGGATCTGGCGGGTGGCGGCGGCGAATTGCCCAATGCCGCGACGCTCGACCTGCTGAAACGTCTGACGCGGGAAGACCATGGTGGTGTCCTGGCCCCGGTGGTCGAACCGGGACTGGAACGCTACCGCTTCCGCAACCAGATGATGCGTCAATACGTCCTGATGCGTCAGGCGAGCGAGCGCGGCCAGATCTGATCCATCCCCGATCAGGCCGCCCTTCGGCCCTTCTCCGGCGACGGGGGAGGGCCGTTCTTTCATGACGGGTCTTTGCCGCCAGGGGGCAAGGGATAGGTTCGGTGGCGATGTGGCCGAGCGCTACAGGAACGCTGCCCGCCGCCGGCCGCTGGCTTTCTGCCAGGCCCATTCGACGACCACGCTCAGCAGCCGTTCCAGCGACGGCTTCACGTCCGCCGCCAGGGCGGGGCGGAAGTGATAGGGCGGGGCCTCGTCCATATAGGTGGACTGAGTGAGTTCCAGCTGGATGGCGTGGATGTTCTCTTCCGGCTGGCCATAGCTGCGGATGATGAAGCCGCCGCGCAGGCGACCGTTCAGTGCGGCCGAATAACGTTCCGATGCCGAAAGGACGTTCATCAGCCGCACGACCAGCGGCTGGGCGGCGCTGCTGCCGTCGCCGGTGCCCAGGTTGAAGTCGGGCAGCGTGCCGTCGAAAAGGCGGGGAACCCGGCTGCGCACCGAATGGGCGTCGAACAGGATGGCCACGCCGTAACGGTCACGCAAAGCTTGCAGTTCGCTGCGCAACTGATCGTGGTAGGGGCGCCAGTAAGCCCCGATCCGCCGCTCGATCTCAGCGCGGTCGGGTTCAAGCCCCGGCTGGTAGATCGGTGCGCGTTCAAAGCTGGTCAGCGGGCATATTTCGGTGGGATCCAGCCCAGGATGATGCACCGCACCGTCGGGGTCGCGGTTCAGGTCCACCACGTATCGCGAACAGAGGGCGGTCAGAAATCCAATTCCGAGCGCGGGGGCGAAGTGGTACAACCGGTCCAGATGGCGATCGACATCGGGTTGCGCCAGACCGGCCGGCGTCATCGTCGCGGCGATGTCCGGTGGAATTATGGTCCCGACATGCGGAATGTTGAGCAGGACCGGGGTTTCACCCGGCTGGAAGCGGAAGGTTTCCATGGCTCGTCTCGTCATCGGAACGGCTTGCGCTGGATTGTGTGCAGTGCGGCAGCGCCAGTGGTGCGACTATGAAGCGCTGTGGCGCACCCCGTCAAACATATTGCGTTTTTTTGAAAGAGTAGGAATGGCGCGTCGGCGGAAACCTGTCCTTTCACGCAACATTCCCTCCCATGCCGCACCGAATTGCCGGTTGACCTTGAGCTGCGCCTGCCGGAGACTTTCGCGCAATCGGCGGCCGCCCGGCAGAAGGCGTCGCCCCGCACCGGACAACGCTGTTTTTCGGGCTGTTCCTCAGGCTGTCCCCCGGATTGTTCCCAGGCGACCGGACCGACGACCTCCTCAATGCACGGCGCCCCGACTTCGCAGCCCCGGTGACGAATCAACGCAGCAGGGGAGAAGCGACCATGAACACCGTCACCCGTCTCGGCGCTGCCCTCGGCACGGCCATGCCCGGCCGCCGCCAGTTTCTATTGCCGCTTGCGCTCGCTCCGGTCGCCGGATGGGCGGTCTGGGCAAGCCGGACACCGGATTTGCCGAGACACCCTG
>NZ_BADK01000233.1 GCF_000333595.1 Azospirillum sp. B506 | reverse complement strand
ACAGCCCGGACCGAGGCTGCGAAAGCCACCGCGTTTCAAGTTTGTCTCTCCAATTCGAATAAAATCCGCCCATCGTCACAGGCCATTAAGAAGCGGCAGCGGGAAGGGGTTCGGGCATCTGCCTGGGCATCGCTTCCCCCGTCCGCCGGTCGGCAAACACGGCAATGCCGTGTCGACCGGAATACGGCTTTTGCAAGCCACAGGCACAGGAACGATGAGCATGCAGCAGAGTGTGGCGGCCCCTGCGGTCTATACCGATCTCGGCCGCGTCATGGAGAGCATCACCCGACGCTTCCTTGACGTGCTCCGGATGGAACTGGCCCGCATCGGGGTAACCGATCTCAGCCCGACACAGGCACTGATGCTGCTGCACATCGGCACCGAGGAACTGTCGGTCCGGGATCTCCTGGAGCGGGGCTATTACCTGGGCTCCAATGCCTCATATAATCTGAAGCATCTGGTCGAGGTCGGCTATGTCGACCGCAGCCCCTCGCAGCGGGATCGGCGTGCCGCCCGGCTCAAACTGTCCAATCAGGGGCTGGCCACCTGCGATGCACTGAAGAGGTTGGAGGCGATGCGCGCCGACAGCCTGCTGCGCACCGACAGTGACGGTGCGGATTTCGAGACCACCTATCGCACTCTGCGCCGGCTGGAACGCGCCTGGACCGATCTGATCCGCTACGACGACGCGGATCAGGCCTGAGGGCTTCACCTGTACGGCACGCGGTTTTTCGGAAACTGTCCGTTCGGTCTGTGTCCGGAATGGAACGCTTGAGTCCACAACAGGAACATATAAAGAACTTGACGGTTGATGTTCTGCTTACGTTCTGGTAGGTCTGGAGGAACAAGACACGAACAACGGAGGTTGGCATGTCTGTTCTGGCTTTTCTGCGTGAATGCATGACCCTCGCCATGTTCCTGGCGGTGCTCTATGGCTGGGCCACGATCGGGCCGATTCTGATCGGCTGAGGATGGCCTGGGGATTTCCGGGGCCGCATCCCTTCGAAATAGGTCCCCGAACGGGGAATGCCGCGTCGGTGTTATATCCGAAATCCCAGCCCACCCCGGCCGGCGCAGCGCTTACATCGGGAACACGCGGAGCCGGCCTCGGCCCATCAGAGAAGCCGAAAGGGGGCCGGTTCCGCGAACGCCGACAACGCGTGGGGATTGGGACGGATGCGGAACTTCTTTCGAAAGCGTCGCTCGGCCGCGGTGGCTGAGGAGCGCATGCCGGCTGCTGGCGGTGGCGGGCCGGGCAATGGTCTTGGCGGCGGTCAGGGCATCACCGGTCCCGGTTCAGGGCAACTCGGCGCTGGCCCGGGCGTGGCCGGACCTGGCGTGGCGGGACCGGGAATGGGCAACTCAGGCGCCGGTGGCTTTTCCAATGCGCCGGGATTTGCCCGGCCGGCCGGGACTCATCTACGCCCGGTGGAGAGCACCATAGGCGGGCGGGCTGGGTTCGAAGCGATGGGCGGTCCTGCGGTGTCGCGTCTGCCCGACATCATCGACAACGAGGCCACCAGCGACCGCCGCGGCCACATGTTCCCGCAGCCGGGCGGGCAGCATGCCGACAGCGAGCATGACCTGCCGCGCTTCACCATGTCGGTCAATGGCGGTTATCGCGGCGGCATGGGAGCCAATAGCGGCGCCAATGCGCCGGCCATGCTGAAGGGGCTGACGCCGGAGTTGAACGGTCTTCTGCGCGAAGCCTTCACCCCGACCCGGCCGAAGCAGCAGTTGAACGGCCTGTTCATCGGCCGCAACGACACGCTGCGCCGCATCATCTCGGCTATCGAGGAGGAGCGGGCACATGTCATCCTCTATGGCGACCGTGGTCGTGGAAAGACCTCCGTCGCCAATGCGATCGAGAAGATCGCCGGGCAGGCCGGCTATCTTTCGTTGAAGCTGACCTGCAGCGGCGAGCTGAGCTTCGAGGACATCTTCAGGCACTTCCTGAAGAAAATCCCCTCGACCTACTACCGCTCTGCGCTCGACAACCCGTTCGCGGCCCGGCGCAACTTCGCCAGCCTCAACGAGCTGCTGCCGGACGGCACCTTCAGCGTCACCGAACTGAACGAGGTGCTGGCGGC
>NZ_BADK01000234.1 GCF_000333595.1 Azospirillum sp. B506 | reverse complement strand
ATGCCAGTCACGGTCACGCGGGCGTCGCCGTCCTTCAGGGCGGTGACAGTACCCACGTTGAAGACCGTTTCGCCGCCCTCACGCAGGATGTCGGTGGCTTCGGCGGCCTTGTCGGCCGGAACCACGACGACCATGCCGAGGCCGACGTTGAAGGTGCGCGCCATCTCGTACGGGGCGATGCCACCGGTCTTCATCAGCCAGGAGAAGACGGGGGGCAGGGTCCAGGTCGAGGCATCGAGCGCGACACCCAGCCCATCCGGCAGGACGCGCGGAATGTTCTCGATCAGGCCGCCACCGGTGATGTGGGCCATGGCGCGGACCGTGCCGGCGCGGACCGCCTTCAGCGTGCTCTTCACATAGATGCGGGTCGGGGTCAGCAGCGCCTCGCCCAGCGTCTTCGAGTCATCCCACGGGCAGGCGGAGTCATAGCCGAGACCCGACTTCTCGACCAGCTTGCGCACCAGCGAATAGCCGTTGGAATGCACGCCGGTCGAGGCGAGGCCGAGGACCACGTCGCCCGTCTGGACGGCGGAACCGGTCAAGGCGTGCTGGCGTTCCACCGCGCCGACGGAGAAGCCGGCGAGATCGTAATCGCCTTCGGAATACATGCCCGGCATCTCGGCGGTCTCGCCGCCGACCAGCGCGCAGCCGGCCTGACGGCAGCCTTCGGCGATGCCGGCGACGATGTCGCGACCGGCGGCCACGTCCAGCTTGCCGGTGGCATAGTAATCGAGGAACAGCAGCGGCTCGGCGCCCTGGACCACCAGATCGTTGACGCACATGGCGACGAGGTCGATGCCGACCGTATCGTGACGGTTGGCGAGAATCGCCACCTTCAGCTTGGTGCCGACGCCGTCGGTCGTCGCGACCAGAAGCGGATCCTGGTAGCCGGCGGCGCGCAGATCGAACAGGGCGCCGAAACCGCCCAGGCCCGCGTCGGAGCCTGAACGCGCGGTGGAGCGGGCAAGCGGCTTGATCGCTTCGACAAGCGCGTTGCCCGCATCGATGTCCACACCGGCCTGCTTGTAGGCGTCGGACATGTTATAGGACTGGGTGCTGATGGTATCCTCGCTTGGGCTGAGCTATATACCGGGCCTTGGGCTCGGGCCGAACATACTCGAATCGGAAGGCTTTGCAATGCTCCACCGCCGCCGCGCGCCGCTCCTCGCCGGTCTTGCTGCCATGTCCACCGCTCTGGTCCTGACCATGACCGGGCCGGCGGGTGCGCAGACCGGTTCCCCGCCGCCGGCCGCCACCTCTGCCGCCATGCCGTCGGCCGCGGATCCCTTCGCCGTGTCCGGCGTCCGGGTCGATATCAACGGCAGCAATCCCACCACCGTGCGCGATCAGGCGATCCGCGAGGCGCAGGCCAAGGCCTGGGCGGAGCTGTATCGTCGCCTCGTCCCCACCGGCGGAAACCCGCCGCGGCTGTCGGACGGCGAGATTGCTAAGCTGGTGCAGGGCTTCGAGATCGACGAGGAGAAGGTGTCGGCCAGCCGCTATGTCGGCGCCATCACCGTTCGGTTCCGCCCCAACGCGGTGCGCGATGCGCTCGGCCAGAGCGGCGGTGCGGCCCAGTATGTCGAGCCGCCGTCACGGCCCTTCGTCATCCTGCCGGTGACCCTGACCGACGGGCGCACCATCCTGTGGCAGGACCGCACCCCCTGGCGCGCGGCGTGGGAAGCCCGTCAGCCCGCCGCTTCGCTGGTGCCGCTGGTCGTTCCCGACGGCGAGCTGTCCGATGCCCAGGCAATCAGCGGCGAGGACGCCCTCTCCGGCAACGCCGACGCGCTCGCCCGGATCGCCCAGGCTTACAAGGCGGGCGGAGTCGTCGTCGCCCGCACCGACTTGGCGGCGAACGGTCCCGATCCGGCCCGCGGCCTCACGGTGGATGTCACCCGCTACGGTCTGGACGGCACCCGCGAGAACCAGGCGGTGCAGGTGAAGGGCGGCGGTACCGCCGATGAATTGCTGACCCGCGCCGTTGCCGCGGTCGGCACCCAGGTCGACGAGTCGTGGAAGCGCGAGCACACCACCGCCACCGGTCCGGAGCAGAACACCCTCGTCCGCGTGCCGCTGACCGCGGTGAACGATTGGGTCGAAACCCGCAGGCGCCTGTCCGGCGTCAACGCGGTAACCCGCAACACCCTGATGTCGATCAGCCGCAGCGAGGCGCTGGTCACCCTGACCTATCGCGGCGCGCCCGAGCAGCTGGCCCAGGCGCTCGCCCGCCAGGATCTTGGATTCACCCAGGCCGCCGCTCCTGCCGCCGCCGCTTATCCGGGCGCGCCGCTGCCGGTACAGTCCGCCGATTGGCAGCTGACGCTGCTGCCGCGCGGGTCTGGTGCCGCTTCGGCCGGCGCGGTTCCGGGTGCCGCCACGCCGATGGCCGCCCCGACCTCGCTGGCGCCGTCGGCGCCGACAACTTCTCTGGCGCCGTCGGCACCGATGGAGCCAGCCGGCGTCGGGACCATGGGCGCCCCGCCGCGCAACCTGGGCACGCTGCCGGCCAAGAGCGCGCCGTGAGTGTTCCCAACATCATCACCTTCCTGCGCATCGTGGCGGTTCCCGCCGCGATGTACATGATCCTGACCGGCCGGATGGAGTGGGCCTTCGCCCTCTTCGTCGCGGCTGGCCTGTCCGATGCGCTGGACGGCGCCATCGCCCGAATGTTCCGTGCGCGTACGGTGCTGGGCGGCTATCTCGATCCCCTGGCCGACAAGGCCCTGATCGTCGGGGTGTATGTGGCGCTGGCCTGGGTCGGGACGATCCCGCTGTGGCTGGCGATGATGGTGGTGTTCCGCGACATCATGATCATCGGCGGCGTCATCCTGCTGTTCACGCTGAAGGAAACGCTGGCGATGCAGCCGCTCTACATCAGCAAGCTGAACACGGTGGTGCAGATCGCGCTCGCCGCCGCGGTGCTCGCGCCGCCGGCTTTGGGTCTGCCCGACGTCCACCTGTATGGTTGGGAACTGGTCGATGTGCTGGTGTACGCCTGTACGGTAACGACGGCGCTGTCCAGCGTGCTGTACGCCCGGCGTGGCGCGTTGCTGTTCAACCGGCTCGGCGGGCGTTCCGTGACGGCGGCCAAACAACTCCGCTTCTGGCTGATCGGGCTGGGGTTGTGCGTCCTGGCGCTGTGGCTGCTCTCGGACATGCTGCTGCCCTTCGTGGTCGGGCTGGCCATCGCCTATCTGCTCGATCCGGCGGTGGACAGGCTGGAGGCGGCGAGGCTGCCTCGCTGGCTCGGCACCACGCTGGTGCTGCTGGGATTCGTCCTGGTCATGGTGCTGATGGCGCTGCTGCTGCTGCCGCTGGTGCAGGGGCAGGTCTCCCACCTGCTGGAGGTTCTGCCGAACTATGCGACCCTGGCGAAGGAACGGCTGATCCCGGCGCTGAACCGCTTCATCCACCGCCTGCCGGCCGACGATGTCGAGCGGCTGCGCGCCGCCGCCGGCAACTACGCGGGTGAAGTCGCGGGGCTGGTCGGGCGAATCGTCACCCGCATCCTGTCGGGCGGGCTGGCGCTGTTCGACATCGTCACCCTGATGTTCATCACTCCCGTCGTCGCCTTCTATATGATGCGCGATTGGGACCTGATGGTGGACAAGGTCGATTCGTGGCTGCCGCGCCAGCATGCCGAGACGGTGCGCGAGCAGGCCCGCGAGGTGAACGTCACCCTGTCCGGCTTCGTGCGCGGGCAGGCGACGGTCTGCGTCGTGCTGGGTGTTTTCTACGCCCTGGCGCTGTCGGCGGCGGGGCTGGATTTCGGGCTGGTGATCGGTCTGATGGCCGGCCTGCTGTCCTTCATCCCCTATGTCGGCACCCTGTTCGGCTTCGTCGCCAGCACCGGTCTCGCCCTGCTGCAGTTCGACGAATTCTGGCGCGTCGCCATCGTCGTCGGCATCTTCCTGTTTGGACAGGCGGTGGAAGGCAATGTCCTGACGCCGAAGCTGGTCGGCGATAAGGTCGGGTTGCATGCGGTGTGGGTGATGTTCGCCCTGTTGGCCGGCGGCAGCCTGTTCGGATTTGTCGGCGTGCTGCTGGCGGTGCCGGTGGCCGCGGTGATCGGCGTGTTGACCCGCTTTGCCCTGCGCCAGTATCTCTCAAGCCCGTACTACCGCGGCACCGACGCGGAACGCTGATGGGTGTGTCCGCATGAGTTTGCCGGCGCAGATACCGCTCGATCTCGGGCACCGGACGGCGATGGGCTGCGAGGATTTCCTTGTGGCGCCCAGCAACGCCGACGCCGTGGCGTGGCTGGACCGCTGGCCGTCCTGGCCCGCACCGGCGCTGACGCTGTTCGGCCCGGCCGGCTGCGGCAAGACCCATCTGTCCCAGGTCTGGCGTGCCCGCAGCCATGCCGTGGTGACACGCGGCGATGCCCTCGAGTCGGGCATGGTGCCGTCCCTGCTGGAGCCGGCCAATGCCGTGGTGGTCGAGGATGCCGACATGGTCGCCGGCAGGCCCGAGCGGGAAGAGGCCCTGTTCCATCTCTACAACCTCGCCCGCGAACAGCGGGGCCATCTGTTGCTGCTGTCGCGCAAGGCGCCGTCGCGTTGGCGCACCCGGCTTCCCGATCTGCGGTCGCGAATCAAGGGCGCACCGGCGGTGGAGGTCCGGCCGCCCGACGACGCGCTGCTGGCCGCGGTGCTGGTCAAGCTGTTCGCAGACCGTCAGTTGCGGCCGGGGATGGAGGTCATCACCTATCTTTTGGCACGGATGGAGCGGTCGCTGGATTTCGCCCGCCGTCTGGTGGCGGCCCTGGACCATGCATCGCTTGCCGCCCATCGCGGCGTCACCGTACCTCTGGCGCGCGAGGTCCTTTCGGAACTGCAACGGACGCAACCGCGACGATCCGGCTCCAAAACGACCCTTTGAACACCGTTTAGGGAAGAGACGACCATGGATTTGGGTATCTCCGGGCGCCGCGCCATCGTCTGCGCCGCAGCAAGGGGCTGGG
>NZ_BADK01000235.1 GCF_000333595.1 Azospirillum sp. B506 | reverse complement strand
CGAAGGGCAACGTCATCGACCCGCTGGAGATCATCGACCAGTACGGCACCGACGCGCTGCGCTTCACCCTGTCGGCGATGGCCGCCCAGGCCCGCGACATCAAGCTGGCGGTGAACCGCGTCGAGGGCTACCGCAACTTCGCCACCAAGCTGTGGAACGCCGCCCGCTATTGCCAGATGAACGGCTGCGAGCCGGTCGCCGGCTACAAGCCGGTCGGCCTGACCCAGACGGTCAACCGCTGGATCGTCGGTGCCCTGGCCGATGCGGCGACGAAGGTCGCCGAGTCGATCGACACCTACAAGTTCAACGAGGCCGCCGGCGCCGCCTATCAGTTCACCTGGGGCACCTTCTGCGACTGGTACATGGAGTTCACCAAGCCGATCCTGGCCGGCACCGACGAGGCGGCGAAGGCGGAGACGCGGGCGACCACTGCCTGGGTGCTCGACCAGATCCTGCACATCCTGCATCCGCTGATGCCCTTCATCACCGAAGAGCTGTGGGAACAGCTGTCGCCGACCCGCGCAAACCGCCTGATCTCGGCGGAATGGCCGGAGTTCGCCGCCGACGTCGCCGATCCGGCCTCCCGTGACGAGATGGATTGGGTAATCGGTCTGGTTTCCGGGATCCGGGGCGTTCGGTCGGAGATGAATATTCCGACCAGCGTGCAGATGCCGGTCTATGTGCTCAATGCGGGCGCGCAGACCAGCCAGCTTGTCACGCGGTACCAGGATCTGGTGATCCGGATGGCCCGGATTTCCGGCCTGCATCCGACCAATGCAGACGAAGCCGCTCAAATCGCTATGGCGAAGGGCAATGTGAAGTTCGTTCTTGGCGGCGAGACGGTCGCCTTGCAGGTGGCGGAATATGTCGATGTCGAAAAGGAACGCGCTCGCCTGTCCAAGGAGATCGACAAGCTGACCGGCGAGATCAAGAAGATCGACGCCAAGCTGTCGAACGAGCAGTTTGTCGCCAAGGCTCCCGCAGAGGTGATCGAGGAGCAGCGTGACCGCCGCGAGGCAGCCGATCAGGACCGCGACAAGCTGCAGAAGGCGCTGGAGGTGCTGGCCGGGTGATTTGCGAGGGAAGGGGGCTCCGTTCCGTGCCCCCTTCCTATCCGTCCGCTACAGCGTAAAGATTGCCAGAAGCACAAGCACGGCGATGATTCCGGCGATGCTGAGCTTCATGAATTTGGTGAAGGCGATCCAGGTCGCCTGATGCGAGCGGACGGTCTCTGCACTGACCGGGTTGGGACTCACAGCCGCCATATTGATCAACCCTTCAACAGTTTCTCTTGCCCGTGAATTTTGACGCGGGCGTACGGAAACGCAACAGATTCCGAGTGGAACCGTCAACCATGCCGGAAGGGTGGTGATCTGAAGGGATGCGCGTCTAAAGGGGTGGGTTTATCTGGGCTGCTAGTTCAGGAATTGGGCCGTCGATCCACGCGACATCACCAACGACTCGGACACAGCCCTCGGCGATCAGACGGACGGCATGCGGATAGAGCGCGTGCTCCGATTTCAGGACGCGGGCGGCCAGGCTGTCGGCGTCATCACCGGGCAGGACCGGAACGGCGGCCTGGGCAACGATCGGACCTTCGTCCATTTCCGGACGCACATAGTGCACGGTGCAGCCATGAAAGCGGACGCCCGTGGCCCACGCCCGCTCATGGGTATCCAGGCCCCTTGAGGAGGGCAGCAGGGACGGGTGGATGTTGATG
>NZ_BADK01000236.1 GCF_000333595.1 Azospirillum sp. B506 | reverse complement strand
TGGGGTATGCGGTCCATGGCTCCCATGATCGGGCGAGGCGCGGCAGGCGTGAAGGGGAAATGTGTAACGCCCGGTTACCGGGGCCGCCGTGGTTACACTCTGTTACCAAATGACCGGTTTGCGGACATTCGACCGCAACGTTCGGCGCCCATTGTCTGGTCATCGGGACAGCGACGGCGATGCAGCCGCGACGGTCCCAACGGAATAAGCCCCCCCATCCGGGGTTTAGAGAGCACCAAACACCGAGGAGTCGACACCATGAAACGCGCCCTTCTGACGTCCGCCCTGTTGGTCGCCGGTCTTGGGGTGGCCGTTCCGGTCTTCGCCCAGGGAGGCCCGCAGCCCGGCGGTCCCGGCACCGGCATGGGTCCCGGACATGACCGCCACTTCGCTCGCATGTGCGAGGACCAGGAGGCCCGTCTGGCCGGCAAGCTGGCCTATGCGGAGAAGAAGCTGCACATCACCGAGCAGCAGCGCGCCGCCTGGACCAAGTTTGCCGATGCCGCCCGTTCCAGCCTGAAGCCGACGCAGGACCTGTGCGTGAAGTTCAAGGATGCCCCGCCGCCGGCAGCCCTGCCGCAGCGCCTTGAGCGGGTCGAGCAGATGATGCAGGCCCACCTGCAGCAGATCCAGAGTGTCCGCCCGGCCCTGACCGACCTCTACGCCCAGCTGACGCCCGACCAGCAGAAGCAGGCCGACCGCATGTTGAACCCGGGTCCGGGCGGCATGGGCGGCCATATGGGTCCGCACCATGGCGGCCCCGGCGGGTGGGACCATGACGGCCCGCGCCATCACGGGATGGGTCCGGGTCCGGTGCCGGCACCGCAGGAGCCGCCCAAGGGCTGACGTAACAGACTGGCTGACGTAACACGGAGACTCCCGGCGGCGACCCCAAGCCCCCCAACGCAGCCGCCGTGAGGCCGAGGGCCGCCGAACCCCCATTCGGCGGCCCTTGTCGTCTTCGCTCCCGTCTTGCCTCCCTCCTCTCCCTCCTTCCCCTCGTCTCGCAATCCGGGATGGCTCCCATGAGCGCGCTCGATCTCTCCCCGCTGTTCTTCAGCCTGTCTGTCATCAAGCAGGACTATCTGCTGATCCTCGGCATGGCCCGGAGCGGGTTCCAATCGCTCCGCACCAGCCGCGCGAGATCCCCGCGGCACTAGCCGTCCGGCGGCGACCGGCCGGCCGGACCGGTGCAATCGCCTTACATCGCCAAGCCGCCGCTTGCATTGCGGCCTCCCGCACCCCAAAGCTTACCCCTATGACGTCCTCTCACGCTTCGGCGGGCGGCGGTCTCGGGCGGGGGGGCCGTGTGGTCGCCGTGCTGGGGCCGACCAACACCGGCAAGACCTATCTGGCGATCGAGCGCATGCTCGGTCACCGGTCCGGCATGATCGGCTTTCCCCTGCGCCTGCTGGCGCGGGAGAATTACGACCGCATCGTCTCGATCAAGGGCAGGAACGCGGTCGCCCTGGTCACGGGGGAGGAGAAGATCCTGCCCCCCAACCCGTCCTACTGGGTCTGCACCGTCGAATCGATGCCGCTGGACCGCGCCGTCGATTTCCTGGCGGTGGACGAGATCCAGCTCTGCGCCGATCCCGAGCGCGGCCACATCTTCACCGACCGGCTGCTGAACGCCCGCGGCATGGTCGAGACGATGGTGCTGGGATCCGATTCGATGCAGCCGATGATCCGCCGGCTGGTGCCGAAGGCGGAATTCGTCAGCCGTCCGCGCTTCTCGCAGCTGACCTATGCCGGCCACAAGAAGCTGACGCGGCTGCCGCCGCGCTCGGCCGTCGTCGCCTTTTCCGCCACCGACGTCTACTCCATCGCCGAGATGATCCGGCGCCAGCGCGGCGGCACCGCCGTGGTGCTGGGCGCACTCAGCCCGCGCACCCGCAACGCGCAGGTCGGCCTCTATCAGGCGGGCGAGGTGGACTATCTGGTGGCGACCGACGCCATCGGCATGGGGCTGAACATGGACGTCGACCATGTCGCCTTCGCCCGCATCGTCAAGTTCGACGGCTTCGCTCCGCGCCGCCTGCGCCCCGCCGAGGTGGCGCAGATCGCCGGCCGCGCCGGCCGCCACATGCGCGACGGCACCTTCGGCACCACCGACGAGGTGGGGGAGCTGGACGCCGATCTGGTCACCCGCGTCGAGAACCACGAGTTCGAGACGGTCAGGACGCTGTCCTGGCGCAACAGCGATCTGCGCTTCGACACGCCGGGCTTCCTGCTGAAATCGCTGGAGGAGCGGGCGCCGCTCCAGGAACTGTCCCGCGTGCGCGAGGCCGACGACCATCTGGCCCTGCAGGCGCTGGTGCGCGACCCGGAGATCATGGACCTCGCCCGCGGCCGCGACGCCGTCAAGCTGCTGTGGGAGGTCTGTCAGGTCCCCGACTTCCGCAAGGTGCTGTCGGATGCCCACACCAAGCTGCTGGCCCAGGCCTTCCGCAGCCTGCGCGGGCCCCTGCGGCGGCTGGACGACGACTGGGTGGCGAAACAGATCGCCCGGCTCGACCGGACGGAGGGCGACATCGACGCGCTGGTCGCCGCATCGCCCATATCCGCACCTGGACTACATCTCCACCGGCCGAACTGGCTGAAGGACCCGCTGCACTGGCAGGAGCGCACCCGGACCATCGAGGACCGGCTGTCCGACGCCCTGCACGAGCGGCTGACCCAGCGCTTCATCGACCGCCGCTCCGCCACGCTGGCGCGGACGCTGAAGGACGGGCGGTCGCTGCTGGGCGGCGTGCGGGCCGACGGCGAGGTGGTGGTGGAGGGGCATGTCGTCGGCAAGCTGGAGGGCTTCCGCTTCGTACCCGACGCCCCCGACCGCTCCGACGAGGCAAAATCGCTGCTGACCGCCGCCCGGCGGGCGTTGCGCGACGAACTCGCCAAGCGCCTGCGCGCCTTCGAGGCGGAGCCGGACGACGTTTTCGCGCTGGGGCCGGATGGGGTGCTGAGCGCAGACAGCCTGCCGGTGGCGCGGCTGGCCGCCGGGCCGTCGGTGCTGGCGCCGCTGGTGGTGCCGTTCGACGAAGGCATGCTGGACCAGGCCCAGCGCGAGCGGGTGCGGGTGCGGCTGGAGCGCTGGTTGAAGGACCACATCGCCACCCGGCTGAAGCCGCTGTTCGCGCTGTCCGCGGCGGAAGGACTGTCCGGCGCCGGGCGCGGGCTGGCCTTCCAGCTGGTCGAGGGGCTGGGGGTGCTGCCGCGGCAGCCCGTCGCCGACATGGTCGAACGGCTGGAGCGCGAGGACCGCAAGGCCCTGACCGGGCTGGGCGTCCGGCTCGGGGTGTCGCACCTCTATCTGACCGCGCTGGCCAAGCCGGCGGCGGTGACCCTGCGCGGGCTGCTGTGGGCGGTGTCGAAGGGCCATCCGCTGCCGGTGCCGATCCCGCCGCCCGGCCGCGTGTCGGTCGAGGCGCCACTGGGGAAAGAGGGGCCGGTGAAGGAAGGCGGCGCTCCCCCTGGCTTCTGGGAGGCCATCGGCTATCCGCTGGCCGGCGGGCGGGCGCTGCGCGTCGACATGCTGGACCGGCTGGAGACGGAATTGCTGACCGCGTCCAAGGCGAATGCGCCGATCCGCGACGTGGCGCTCGGCCAGCGCGTCGGCCTGTCGGCGGAGGAGCTGGGGGCGGTGCTGACCGGGCTGGGCTATGTCCGCGCGGAAGGCGAGGACGGGGCGGTGACCTGGAAGCGCAGGCGCCCGCAGGGGAATCGGCAGCGGCGCGAGAAGCCGACGAACGAGGACCACCCGTTCGCCAAGCTGCGGCAGCTGTCGGGGATGTGAATAAGTGTGGGGAGTGGAATGAACGCACAGCCGATCAGCGCCTATTCTCCCTCTCCCCCCCGGGGAGAGGGTCGGGGTGAGGGGGATGCACTGCGCGATTATTCGAGAATGGCGCAGCCCCCGCTCTCTTACCGAAGACACGTCATGCCTCCCCCTCACCCTCTTCCCGGGGGGGAGAGGGGATCCTGGGCGGGGGGCATGCGATGACCGACACCGAAGACTCCACCCCCGGCCGGCTGCGGATCGACAAGTGGCTCTGGTACGCGCGCTTCTTCAAGACGCGCAGCCTCGCCGCCAAGCTGTGCAACGACGGGGGTGTGCGGCTGTCGGGGGCGGTGGTGACCAAGGCCCATGCCGCGGTGAAGCCGGGCGACGTGCTGACCTTCGCCCAGGGACGGCACATCCGCGTCATCAAGGTGGTGGCGCTGGGCAGCCGCCGCGGCCCGGCGCCGGAGGCGCAGGCGCTGTACGAGGATCTCGCTCCGCCGGTGGCGGAGGAGCGGTTGCAGGACCCCTACCGCGCCCCGTTCCAGCCGACCGGTGCCGGCCGTCCGACCAAGCGCGACCGCCGGGCGATCGACGCCCTGCAAGGGGACGGGCCGATGGGCGATTCCTGGCAAAGTGAGACCGATTAGGCGGTGGCGCTGATTGTTGCTGGAAAAAAGTGAGACCGCCTCTTAAACGGGGCGGCCACCGCCCCCATCTGGGAAGGCTGGATAACCGACCAGATGCGACAAGCGAGCATGATCATGAGCGAGAAGACCCGACCTTCGAGCCTTTCCGCCACCTCCTCTCCCAAGCAGAGCAAGACCGGGCGGGGCGCCCGCGCGGCGACCGCCGTGGCGGTTGCGCTGGTGATGGCGCTGGCCGCCGGCACCGCCGACGCCCGCGCCGGCAAGAGCAGTTCCTCGGGCAGCCGCGGCAGCCGTACCTACGATGCGCCGGCCGCCACCAGCACCGCCCCCAGCGCGGTGTCGCCGATGGAGCGCTCGGCCGCTCCGCAAGCCGCGCCGGGCATGCAGCGTCCGGGTTCCACCGCCCCGGCGGCGGCACCCTCGCGCGGCTTCTTCGGCGGCGGCTTCATGTCGGGCCTGATGGGCGGCCTGATCGGCGCCGGCATCGGCGCGATGCTGTTCGGCGGCGGCTTCTTCGACGGGCTGGGCAGCTTCTCCGGCATCCTGGGCTTCCTGCTGCAGATCCTGCTGGTCGTCTTCCTGGTCCGGCTGGCCATGCGCTTCTTCCGCAACCGCTCGCAGACCGCGAACACCGCGGCCGGCGGCGGTCCGCTGGGCGGCCAGATGGGTGGTGGGCGGCCGGCCTATGCCGGCGGCCCGCTGGGTGGACAGATGAACCGCGATGCGGCCGATGTCGGCTATAACCCGGTTGGCGGCGGCCCGGTTGGCGGTATGGGTGGTGGCAACGCCGGTCCGGCGCCGCGCCGTCAGGCAGCCGACGAGATCGGCATCCAGCCGGCCGATTTCGAGTCGTTCGAGCGGCTGCTCGTCACCGTCCAGACCGCCTACGGGCGTGAGGATGCCAACGCCCTGCGCGCCGCGACGACGCCGGAGATGTTCTCCTACTTCAGCGACGATCTGGCCGAGAACCGCAGCCGCGGCGTGGTCAACAAGGTCAGCGATGTCCGCCTGCTGCAGGGCGATCTGGCCGAGGGCTGGCGCGAGGGCGCGCAGGAATACGCCACCGTCGCCATGCGCTTCTCGCTGATCGACGTCACGGAGGACCGTGCCAGCGGCCGGGTGGTCGAGGGCAACGCCTCGCAGCCGACCGAGGCGACGGAGCTGTGGACCTTCGTCCGCCCGCGCGGCGGCCAGTGGCAGCTGTCGGCGATCCAGCAGACGCGCTGACGCCTGCGGGCTTTGAAATGCGAAACGCCCCGGCCAATCGGCCGGGGCGTTTTCGTTTGGAGGGTTCGTGCCCTTTCCCGCCCCGGGATCCCCTCTCCCCCCCCCGGGGAGAGGGGGGATATGGGAGAGGGAACTCAATTCGTCGGCAACACCACCGCGTCCGCCGCCCGGAAGCCGAGGCGGGCGGTCTGGCCGGGGACGAAGGCCGGTTCCTGGCCGAGATGCGGCATCTGCACGGTCAGGCCGCCGTCGAGGAAGGCATTGACGAAGGCGCCCTCGAAGTCACTGTGGCTGACACGGGCAGTCAGGCTGTTGTCGCTCTCACCCGGCGCCAGGCGCTCCGGCCGGACGAACAGGGTGGCGCGGTCGCCCGCCGCCAGCCCGCGCGGGTTGCGCCCGCGCAAAGGCCCGTAAGCGGTGTCGAGCACCGCCCAGCCATCCGCCGCCTGGGTGACCGGACCGGCGAAGCGGTTCGCCTCGCCGACGAAGGAGGCGACGAAGGCGGTTTCCGGATGGTCGTAGATGGTCTTGCCGTCGCCCACTT
>NZ_BADK01000237.1 GCF_000333595.1 Azospirillum sp. B506 | reverse complement strand
GAACTGACCGCCAAGTGGCAGGCCGAGAAGGACCAGCTGCAGGGCGCGCAGAAGATCAAGGAGGATCTGGAAAAGGCCCGCACCGAACTGGAGACCTCGCAGCGCGACGGCAACTGGGGCCGCGCGGGCGAACTGGCCTATGGCGTCATTCCCGGGCTGGAGAAGGCGCTGAAGGAGGCCGAGGAGCATGCCAGCAGCCGCATGCTGAACGAGGAGGTCCGCGACAGCGACATCGCCGCGGTGGTCAGCCGGTGGACCGGCGTGCCGGTCGACAAGATGCTGGCCGGCGAGCGCGAGAAGCTGCTGGCGATGGAGGAGAAGCTGCGCGGCCGGGTGATCGGCCAGGACGAGGCCATCGTTGCAGTGTCCAACGCCGTGCGCCGGGCGCGGGCCGGCTTGCAGGATCCGAACCGTCCCATCGGCTCCTTCTTGTTCCTCGGCCCGACCGGCGTCGGCAAGACCGAGCTGACCAAGGCGCTGGCCGAGTTCCTGTTCGACGACGAGACCGCCATGGTCCGGCTCGACATGTCGGAGTACATGGAGAAGCACTCCGTCGCCCGGATGATCGGCGCGCCTCCGGGCTATGTCGGTTATGAGGAGGGTGGGGCGCTGACCGAGGCGGTGCGTCGCCGGCCCTATCAGGTCGTGCTGTTCGACGAGGTGGAGAAGGCCCATCCCGACGTCTTCAACGTGCTGCTGCAGGTGCTGGACGACGGCCGTCTGACCGACGGGCAGGGCCGTACGGTCGATTTCCGCAACGTCGTCATCATCATGACCTCCAACCTCGGCTCGCAGGCGCTGGCCGAGCAGGCGGAGGGCGAGGACAGCGCCGCCGTACGCGACGAGGTGATGGAAGCCGTCCGCGCCCATTTCCGGCCTGAGTTCCTGAATCGCCTGGACGAGATCCTGCTGTTCCACCGGCTCGACCGCCGGCATATGGGCGGCATCGTCAA
>NZ_BADK01000238.1 GCF_000333595.1 Azospirillum sp. B506 | reverse complement strand
GCCGCCGCCCGTTTCCAGCGAGCCGGGCGCAACCCGGTCCCGGGGTCCGGGCCAGCGCATCGGCGATCAGCCGCCGCATCCCGGCCTCGTCCGCGGGATAGCCGAGAGCGGCCGGATCGGCGCGCATGACACGGGCGAAGACATATTCGGCCAGAATATCGTCCTCGATGAGGAAGGGAACCCGATAGCTGCTGATGACGCTCAGCCGCTCCACCGTCACGCCACGCTGTGCCAGCCGCTGCGCGATCTCCGTCGCCAGCAGCCCGCCCAGGCAATAGCCGACGATATGGAGCCGTTCGCCCGGCGACAGGGCGCCCGCGATGCGGCCAGAATGACCGTCCGCCAGTTCGGAGATGGCGCCGGCGGGATCCATCGCCAGGAAGGGCGCCGGATCCTGGATCGCGACCCCCAGGATGCGACGCGCGTTGCCGTGCGGACGGTCGAGCAGGGACCGGTAGGGCACGATGGTTCCACTGCCGTCGTGCACGAACAGCAGCGTGGCCCCCGTGCCATCGCCCTGCCCCAGCTCGATCAACGACAAGCCATCATCCGCTGGCCCATCATACACTGCCCCGCCACCCGCCGGCCCGCCGGCACCGCGCAGCAGGTCCGCCAAGGCCGCCACCGTCGGCTGGTTGAGCAGACGCCGCAACAGCACGTCCCACTCCAGCCCGGCCGCCTTCGGCAGGCATTCGCGCAGCCGGCCGACGACCTGCGCCACCAGCAGGGAATCTCCCCCGAGGTCGAAGAAGTTCTGATCGAGGCCGACAGCGTCCAGCCGCAGGACCGAGGCCCAGACGGCGGCGATCTCACGCTCCAGATCGTCCCGCGGCATCGATCCGGCAGCCGCCGCGGCCTGCCGGGATTTCGGCGCCACGCCGGCCAGCGCCTTGCGGTCGATCTTTCCGTTTTCCGTCATCGGCAGGCTGTCGAGAATATGGATTTCCGCCGGCACCATGTGTTCGGGCAGCCGTTCGCCGGCATGCCGGCGAAGGTCGGCCGCCGGGATCGCCATCCGGTCGGGCTTGAACTGGGCGGCGAAGACATGCTGACCGACATCGGACATCGCGCCGCCGTCGCCCGGAAAACGCAGGACGGTCGCGGCACCGGCCAGCCGCAGCTGATCCTCCCACTGGCCGCAGGACAGGAAGGTGGTGTCGAGGGCGCGGCG
>NZ_BADK01000239.1 GCF_000333595.1 Azospirillum sp. B506 | reverse complement strand
GGCGACCGCGGCGGCATGCGATCTCAGGATTCGGCAATCCGGCTGCCAGTCCGCGATCCGGGACAACACCGTCCGCACCGGAAGACTGTCGGCGGCGTGATGGACCCCGTCCGGGACGGTGCCCTCCAGCACCGCCAGCACCGCGCAGGCGGCAACGCAGCCGGTCAGCGCCGCTCCGGAGCCGGCGCGCAGGGCGATGCTGCGCACCATGGGACGGCCGGACCGCAGGCCCGTCGCCTCGATGACCAGAAGTTGCTCCGGCGAGCGTCCCGCCACGTCCAGCGCGCTGGCGCCGATCAGTCCCGCGACCGCCGCCGCATCCACCCCCTCGGGGCGGCCGGCCCCGGCTTGCCCGGCCTGGAAACGGCGAAGGAAATCGACCGTGTGGCGTCCGGGAAAGAGATTGTACCAGTCCCCGTCCACACCGAGCCGCCGGCAGAGCCGCAGGAACTCGGCGCTGATATAGGGCCGCGCTTCCGCCGGAGCGCGCGAGAGGGGAAGCCTGACCGGATCGACCGGCGGTGCCGGGTTCGGCCGCAGATCGCCGGCCCGGACGCACATGCCGCCCCAGCCGAAGCCGTCCGACAGGCTGGCCAGGAAGTCCTCGGCCCCGGCGGGGGAGAAGCGTTCGATTCCCCCCGCATAGCCGGTGAGGCGATCGATGCTGTCGAACTCTCCGACCAGATCGAGCGGCAGAAGCCCCGACAGGCCGGGAAGCATGCCCGCGGATACCACCGCCGACCGCCCCCGCCAATCGCGGTGGACGATGCGGCGATGCAGCGGATCGTCTCCACCCGGATCGACATAATGGGCACCGGCCGCCAGCGCCGCGAGCGCGACGGCATCCAGAAGGCGGCAGCTTGGCCCGGCGCAGTTGACGACCACATCGCAGCCGTCGCAAAAGCGGCCGAGCGCGTCGCCGTCGAGCGGATCGAGCGCGTGGCACTCGCCGCGCCCATCCGCCGCCTCCATCACGGCGCGTTCCACCCGTTTCCGATCGCGCCCGCCGACCCGCAGCCGCAAGGTGCCGGCGAGGGCGCGAAGAACGCCCCGCCCGACCGCGCCCGATCCTCCCAGCAGTCCGACCGTCGGTTCACCGGTCATCGCCCGGCTCCCCCCCGTCGAGGCCGAGAGCGGCGGCGACGGCGCCGACATTCGGTGGCGACAGGCAACTGAAATGATCGCCTGGAACATCGGCGATGCGCAGCCGGCCGGAGCACAGAGCCGTCCAATAGGCGCTCATGTCGTCGTGCATGCCCGGAAGAACCTGGACCTCGCCGGTTTGCCGGACGAAGGTCATGTCGCCGGAATAGGGCCGTCCCTCGTGCC
>NZ_BADK01000240.1 GCF_000333595.1 Azospirillum sp. B506 | reverse complement strand
ACCGCAACGCGACCAAGAATTCGCCGTTTCCCTCGGTGTCGATCCATCCGACCGGGCTCGCGTACCACCCGCGGTCAAGTTGCTCGTGGCGGCGCAGGAAGTCGAGCGCCGTTTCCAGGGACACGCCCCCGACCGCGGGCGTCGGATGGAGCCTGCCGACCAGTTCGATCAGCGACGTACCGCCGCGCACCCTGCCGCCGAAGCGGGTCATCAGATGCTGGACACGCGGCAGCTTGTGCAGGGTTGGCGCCGCATCGATCTGAATCTCCGTGCAGCACGGCTCCAGTGCCCGGCGCAGCGTCTCGACGACCAGACGATGCTCCCGCCGATCCTTCGCGCTGCCCAGCAGCCGCTCCCCCTCGCGGCGGTCATCGTCGGGATCGGCGCCGCGGCCGATGCTGCCCGCAAGCGCCATCGTCTGGAACCTGTTGTTTTCCATGGTCAGAAGCGTTTCCGGCGTGGCCCCGGCAAAACAGGCTCCATGCCGTTGGAACGCGAAAATGCTCGCCTTGGGATTCGCCTCGCGAAGCCGATCCAGAACCGGTCCCGTCGGAATCGATGCCGAGAAGGTCATATCGACGGTTCGCGCCACGACCACCTTGTCCAGTTCCCCGCGCTCGATCGTCGAGACCGCCCGATCGACCAGTGCCGTCCAGGCCGGCCGATCCCCTGGTCTCTCATGCAGTTCCGGCACGACGCTTTCGATGGAATCCGGATGCGTGTCCAACACCCGCAGGCGGGACCATGCATCCAACAGCGCGGTGAGGCGGACTTCGACGTCCGTGGCGCGGTCGACCGCTTCGCTGATGACCGCTTGCCCCCGGCCCTGCCGCAGACGCAGGACGATGCGCGGCACACTCAGCACCGCATCGGGAAAGCCCCGCCACAAATCCGAAATCGGCCGTTGCGGGTCAAAGCGGAACCCGCCGAGGGCAACCGGCCCCTCCTCCCCGACCACAAAGGCGTTGGCCGCGACCAGCCGCCACGCCGCCGCGATTGCGGAAAACCTCTCCTCCCCCTGGGCCACGGCCTCCCATGCGACGTCCAGACCGACCATGCCGTGGTCCCCGGTGCCCAGCCAAAGGAAGGCCGGCAACCGCTTCGGACTCGACGCGAAGAGCGACGGCAGGTCGAACGCACACCGATCGACCGGCGCGCTCGCCGTGGCCAGCACCGTTTCGCCGTGCAGCTCCGCCTGCCGCCGCGCACCCTGCAGGGCTTCACGCAAACGGATCGCGAGACAATCGGACAGCATTGCGTATCCTCCGTCACGCGTCGCGCTTGGCGCGCCAATAGGCGGTCTGTGTCGCGATGTACCAATCCGCGATCATCGCGAACAAGCCCGCGACGAAGTCCGGCGGAAGGCCGGCCTCCACGGCCCAGCTCCGGCGTTCGACCATCATCGCCGCCACCCGCTCCGGCGCCGGGATGCTCTCCACCGTCGGTTTGAAAGCGGCGGCGGCATGGACGTAACGCAGGCGTTCGCCCAGCAGGATGACGATCTGCCGGTCGATGGTATCGATGCCCTTGCGGACATCCAGGAGATCCGCGCATTGCTCCGGACTCTTCATGCTCAACACTCCTTTATAGATCGCGCTTGGCCGGCAACGGCCTCCAAGCCCGGGATTACGGTGTGGACGGCCATCCGACGGAGGGAGGATGGCCGTCGGCGGCACAGCCCAGCTCGGCCAGGATCGCCGCCACCACGTCCCGCCAGCGCTCGACAAGGTAGAAATGGCCGCCGGCGAATTGGCGGATCGTCGTTCGGCCGTGGCTGTGACGCGCCCAGCCGCCGGCTTCGTCCAGGCTCACCTCGGTATCCGCATCCGCCAGCAGGACCGTCATCGGACAGAGCAGGCGCCCCATATCGACCGCCCGATAGGTTTCGATCGCCCGATAGTCGTTGCGAATGATCGGCAGCAGAAGCTCGCGGATTTCGGCGATGTCGAAGATTTCCATCGGCGTGGCGGCGAGCCGCCGGACCTCGTCCAGCAGAACCTCGTCGGATTGCCGGTGGAAATGCGTCGCGCGATGACGGTGCGGCGGCGTTTGACCGGAAAGGAAGAGATGGGTGACGGCAACGCCCGACCGTTCCAGCAGACGGGCCGTCTCGAAGGCCAGCGTCGCCCCCATGCTGTGCCCGAACAGTGCGATCCTGCCGCGCACGGCATTGCGCAGGGCATCCGCCGCCGCCTGTGCGAAATCGCCGATCTCCGGGACCGGCGCGTCGTCGATGCGGTCTTCGCGGCCTGGATACTG
>NZ_BADK01000241.1 GCF_000333595.1 Azospirillum sp. B506 | reverse complement strand
GCCGACTTGGGGCGTCGATGCCGGCGCCGCCCGCGGCGATCCACAAGGCGCTGATCGAACTGGCGCGCTCGGGCGCCGCCGTGCTGGTCATCAGCCAGGATTTGGACGAGCTGTTCGTGCTGAGTGACCGGATCTCCGTGCTGTTCCATGGCCGCCTGTCCGACAGCCGGCCGACGCACGAGACGACGGTTGAACGCATCGGCCTGCTGATGGGTGGCCTGTTCGGCACGCCGCCGGACGAAGACGGGGAGATCGCGCGTGCGGTCTGATGGTTTTGTGAGCACCGGAGACGCCGCATGAGCTTCATCCGTCTTGAGCCGCGCGGGCAGGCGTCGAAGACCATGGTCTATGTCACGCCGCTGCTGGCGGTGGCGCTGACCCTGCTGAGCGGATTCATCCTGTTCCTGGCGCTCGGTTTCGATCCGTTCAAGGCGCTCTATTCCTTCTTCGTCGCGCCGGTCACGTCTGTCCGAGGCGTGGGCGAGCTGGTGGTGAAGGCGACGCCGCTGGTGCTGTGCGCCGTGGGCCTTGCCATCGGTTTCCGCGCCAATGTCTGGAATATCGGTGCCGAAGGGCAGCTGACCCTGGGCGCCATCACCGGCGGCGGGATTGCGCTGGCCTTCTATGGCGAGGGCGGCTGGTGGCTGTTGCCGCTGATGGTGATCGGCGGAGCGATCGGCGGGGCGATGTGGGCGGCAGTGCCGGCCTATCTGCGGCTCCGCTTCAACGCCAGCGAGATCCTGACCAGCCTGATGCTGAACTATGTCGGGCTGCTGCTGCTGAACTATCTGGTTCATGGTCCCTTTCGCGACCCGGACGGCTTCGCCTTCCCGGAATCGCGGCTGTTCGAGGCCGATGCCGTCCTGCCGATCCTGTGGACGGGAACCCGCGTCCATCTTGGGGCGCTGTTCGCCCTGGCGGCGGTGGCGGGCGGCTGGCTGTTGATGGC
>NZ_BADK01000242.1 GCF_000333595.1 Azospirillum sp. B506 | reverse complement strand
CCGCCACCACGTTCCGCGGGTCCAGCATGGCGTAACCCGCCGACATCCTCGCCTCCACATCATCCGATCCCTTGAAGTGTTGACCGAACGGTCCGGCTGGCAAGGCTTTGCCGCGTTGCGGAATGCTGGGTTGCGGTGGCCGACTGTGGCATGATGACCAAAGCGGCAGATGCATCGTCCTTGGGCAGAGGATCGGTTGTTGACGGCCGGTGGTGCCGCCGGATTACTCTGTCGGTAGCGGTGGCATGGCTTTGGCAATGCCATACAGGTTTTTCCTTTTACCGGATTGCTCCTCCTTGCCCTCGCACGCCGAGACCTCTTCCCCGGTCGCTCCGCCGCCCCGCCTGGAGCTGCGCGGCATCACCAAGCGATTCCCCGGCTGCCTGGCCAACGACCATGTCGACCTGATCCTGCAACCGGGCGAGATCCATGCGCTGTTGGGGGAGAACGGGGCCGGCAAGTCAACCCTGGTCAAGATGATCTACGGGGTGCTGCACCCCGATTCCGGAAGCATGCTGTGGCAGGGGGCGGAGACGGTCGTGCCCGACCCGGCCGGTGCCCGCAGACTCGGCATCGGCATGGTGTTCCAGCATTTCTCGCTGTTCGACACGCTGACGGTGACGGAGAACATCGCGCTCGGCCTCGACAATGCCGGGCCGATGGACCGGCTCGCGGACCGCATCCGCGAGGTGTCGGAACGCTATGGGCTGGCGCTGGACCCCGGCCGACACGTCTTCCACCTGTCGGTGGGCGAGCGGCAGCGGGTGGAGATCGTGCGCTGCCTGCTGCAGGATCCGAAACTGCTGATCATGGACGAGCCGACCTCGGTCCTGACGCCGCAGGAGGCGGCCAAGCTGTTCGAGACGCTGCGCGTTCTGGCGGCGGAGGGCTGCACGATCCTCTATATCTCGCACAAGCTGGAGGAAATCCGGGCGCTGTGCAGCCGCGCCACCGTCCTGCGCGCCGGCAAGGTGGTGGGAGCCACCGATCCGCGGCAGGAGACCGCGCGCAGCCTTGCCGAGATGATGATGGGGGCGGAGCTGTCGATCCCGGAGCGGCCGCCGCAGGGTGTCGCCGGTGCGGCCCGCCTGACGGTGCGTCACCTCTCCACCACATCCGACAACCCCTTCGCCACCAACCTGAAGGACGTCAACTTCGAGGTGCGGGCGGGCGAGATCCTCGGCATCGCCGGTGTCGCCGGCAACGGTCAGGCGGAGCTGATGGCGGCCTTGAGCGGCGAGGCGCTGCTGGCCGATGCGGAGGCGGTGGTGATCGAAGGCACCGCCGCCGGGCAACTGGGTCCGCGGGCCCGCCGATCGCTCGGCCTCGCCTTCGTCCCGGAGGAACGGCTGGGCCGTGG
>NZ_BADK01000243.1 GCF_000333595.1 Azospirillum sp. B506 | reverse complement strand
CATGGTCGCGATGCGTTACCTTCGGGCGCGTCGCCAGGAAGGGTTCACTCTCGGTCATCGCGGGGTTCTCGCTGCTGGGCATCGCGCTCGGCGTGGCGACTCTCATCATTGTGATGGCGGTGATGAACGGCTTCCGGGCGGAACTGCTGGGCCGGGTTCTCGGCCTCAACGGCCACCTCAACGTCTACAGCTCGCGCGGCGGGCCGCTGCCGGACTTCGACATCCTGGCCGGCAAGCTGCGCAACACGCCGGGCGTGGTCAACGTCACCCCGACGGTTGAGGGGCAGGCGCTGGTGTCGGTGCGCGGCGCCGCGTCGGGCGCCGTCATCCGCGGCGTGCGGCCGGAAGACTTCAAGGTGCGGCCGACGCTCGCCAGCAACATCGTCCGCGGCTCGGTCGACGAGTTCGGGGAGGACCGCGTCGCCATCGGCGTGCGCATGGCCCAGCGTCTGGGCCTGACCATCGGCGACCAGATCACCCTGATCGCGCCGCAGGGCAACGTCACCGCCTTCGGCACCGTGCCGCGGATGCGCAGCTATCCCATCGGCGCGATCTTCGACGTCGGCATGTTCGAATACGACAACAGCTTCATCTTCCTGCCGCTGGAGGAGGCGCAGGCCTTCTTCCGCACCGGCGACGCCGTGACCTCGCTGGAGGTGTTCGTCAGCGATCCGATGCAGATCGCCGCGGCCCGCGCCGCCGTCCAGTCGGCGGTGGCGGGGGAGGGCAGGGTGGTCGACTGGCAGCAGTCCAATTCCGGCTTCTTCACGGCGCTCCAGGTCGAACGCAACGTGATGTTCCTGATCCTGTCGCTGATCATCATGGTCGCGGCCTTCAACATCATCTCCAGCCTGATCATGCTGGTGAAGGACAAGGGGCGCGACATCGCGATCCTGCGCACCATGGGGGCGACCCGCGGCATGATCATGCGCATCTTCTTCCTGTCCGGCGCCAGTGTCGGCGTGACGGGGACGCTGCTGGGGCTGGCGCTCGGCGTGTCCTTCGCGCTGAACATCGAGAGCATCCGGCAGGTCATCCAGGGTCTGACCGGCACCAACCTGTTCAATGCCGAGATCTATTTCCTGTCGCACCTGCCGGCCAAGATCGACTGGAGCGAGGTGATCCAGGTGACGCTGATGGCGCTCGGCCTGTCCTTCGCCGCCACCATCTACCCGTCCTGGCGCGCCGCCCGGCTCGATCCGGTGGAGGCCCTGCGCTATGAGTGACGCCGTCATGCAACCGATGCTGGAGCTGAAGGGCATCGTCCGCCGCTTCGAACAGGCGGGCGAGACGCTGGAGGTGCTGCGCGGAGTCGACCTGACCGTCGGCGCCGGGGAGCTGGTGGCGCTGGTCGGTCCGTCGGGGGCGGGCAAATCGACGCTGCTGCACATCGCCGGCCTGCTGGAGCGCCCGACCGGCGGCACCGTGCATGTCGCCGGCACCGACGTGTCCAACCTGGACGACGGCAAACGGACCGAGGTGCGCCGCCGTTCCATCGGCTTCGTCTACCAGTTCCACCATCTGCTGCCGGAATTCTCGGCAAGGGAGAACATCGTCCTGCCGCAGATGATCGCCGGCGTGTCGAAGTCGGTTGCCCGGCAGCGTGCCGACGAACTCTTGCGCATGGTCGGGCTGGAGCAGCGCGGCACCCACCGTCCGGCCCGCCTGTCGGGTGGCGAGCAGCAGCGCGTCGCCATCGCCCGTGCGCTGGCCAACGCCCCGTCCCTGCTGATCGCCGACGAGCCGACCGGCAATCTCGACCCGCACACGGCGGAGCATGTCTTCGCCATGCTGTCGGCCATCGTCCGGCAGGCCAAGGTGGGGGCGCTGGTGGCGACCCACAATCTGGACCTTGCCCGCCGCATGGACCGGGTGCTGGAAATGCGTGACGGCTTTCTGGTGGAGTACCAGCCGTCGGAGCTGGTGCCGTTGAGCGAGGTGGTGCCGGAAGCCTCATAAGCAGTGTCATAGGCCGAAATCGGGTCCTTCCCCCGGTTGCCAACCGGACCCGGTGCCCCCACTCTCATGCGCGACCGCGCCGGCTGAGCTGCGGCACGAGGCAAAACAGGGGGCATCGGGGATGGATCAGCGGATCATCGACCTTTACGACGAATACACCCACGCGCCGCTGCCGCGCCGGGTCTTCCTGGAGCGGCTGGCGGCGTTGGCCGGCGGTGCGGCCGCCATTCCCGCGATCCTGGCGGCAATCGAGCCGAACTATGCCCGTGCCGCCGTGGTGGCGGAGAATGACAGCCGTTTGGCGGCCGAGAAGGTGACCTTCCAGGGGGCGACGGGTGACGTGTCCGGCTATATCGCCCGGCCGAAACTGGCGGACAAGGCGCCGGCGGTGGTGGTCATCCACGAGAACCGCGGCCTGAACGCCTATGTCGAGGACGTCACCCGCCGGCTTGCCACCGAAGGCTTCGTCGCGCTGGCGCCGGACCTGCTGTCGCCGCTGGGCGGTACGCCGCAGGACGCCGACAAGGCCCGCGACATGATCGGCCAGCTCGACGCCGACAAGACGGTCAACAACCTCGTCGCGGCGATGAGCTACCTGATGGCCTATCGCTATTCCTCGGCGAAGGTCGGGGCGGTCGGCTTCTGCTGGGGTGGCGGCATGGTCAACCGGCTGGCGATCAAGGCGCCCGACCTGAAGGCCGGCGTCGCCTTCTACGGGCCGACCCCCGACCCGGCGCTGGTTTCCACGGTGAAGTCGCCGCTGCTGCTGCATTATGCCGGGCTGGACCAGCGCCTCAACGCCGGCATCCCCGCCTATGACGAGGCGCTGACGAAGGCCCATGTCGAGCACCAGATCTACATGTATGAGGGCGTCAACCACGCCTTCCACAACGACACCTCGGCCGAGCGCTACAACAAGGACGCCGCCGATCTGGCCTGGACGCGGACGGTGGAGTTCCTGAAGGCGAAGCTGGCGTAAGGGGGCATTCAACAGCCCAGGACGTCCGCCGTGTCCACGACCGTCGCATATTCGCCGTCCATGTTGGCGAGCGACAGGTCGTGGACCTCGTCCGCCGTGCGCAGCCGGCCCGACCGGTCGAGCCGGGCGAAGGTGAAGCAGGCATCGGCGACCAGACGCACGTCGTAGCCGAGGTTGCCGGCCATCCGCACGGTGGCCTCGACGCTGTTGTTGGTGATGACGCCGGCCACCACCAGCGTGGCGATGCCGCGGCCGCGCAGCCACTCGTCGAGCTCGGTGCCGATGAAGGCGCTGTTCACCCGCTTGCCGATCACCGTTTCGCCCGGGAGGGGCATCGCCTCCTCCTTGAAGGCATGTCCGGGGCCGCCGGGGCGATAGCTCGAGTCCGGCTCCACCGAATCGTGGCGGATGTGGACGATGGGGCGTCCGTCCCGCCGCCACGCGGCCAGCAATGCGGCGACGTTGGCCTCCGCCTGCGGGTTGTTGCGCGGGCCGATCCGGCTCCAGCGCGGGTCGTCGATGGCCTTTTGCAGGTCGACGATCAGCAATGCGGCATTGGGGGGCGAGCTTTCCATGCCTGCGATCCTGCCGCGATTGTCCATCGCGTGACAAGTCCGCCGGTTTCTGGCTCTAATCCGGCGCTCCACCCTCGTTTCCCTGTCCCAGCGCTCGTTCGGAGGCGTCGTGCTCGCATCCCCCCTGTCATTGCTCGCCGTCGCAGTTGGCGGCGCCACCGGCTCGGTGGCGCGATACGTGATGCTGCTTGCGATCACACAATGGGTCGGCACCCGCTTTCCGGTGGGGACGATCATCGTCAACGTCATCGGCTGCACCGTGATGGGCGTTCTGTCGGAACTGGCGAGCCTGACATGGTCGCCGTCGCCGGAACTGCGCGCCTTCCTGCTGGTCGGCATCCTGGGCGGCTTCACCACCTTCTCCTCCTTCACGCTGGACATCGGCGTCCTCGTCGCCCGCGACGAGATCGCTGCGGCGGCGGGATACTTCCTCGCCTCGACGCTGTTCAGCGTGGTGGGCTTCTTTGCCGGCCTGTGGGCCGTGCGTTCTCTTGTTTCGGTGTCCCTCTGATGACTGACTCCTCCAAGCCCGCTGGCGATACCGCCGACAACGGCGCGACCGAAGCCAAAAGCGACAGCAAGGTCGAAACTCGCACCGTGACGGCCGACGAGGCCGACATGCGGCTCGACCGCTGGTTCAAGCGGCATTTCCCCGACGTGAACCACAGCTACCTGCAGAAGCTGCTGCGCACCGGTCAGGTCCGCATCGACGGCAAGCGGGCGGAGACGTCGTCGCGTCTGGCGGCCGGGCAGGGTGTGCGCATCCCACCGCTGGCCGCCTGGGCCGCCCCGGTCAAGGGACCGAGTCAGGGGAGCAGCAAGCCCAAGGGCATGTCCGACAAGCAGATCGCCGAGCTGCAGGCGCTGGTGCTCTACCGCGACGCCGACGTCATCGCCATCAACAAGCCGGCCGGTCTGGCGGTGCAGGGCGGGACCGGCACCTCCAAGCATCTCGACGCCATGCTCGATGCCCTGCGCTTCGACGGCAACGAGCGGCCGAAGCTGGTTCACCGGCTGGACAAGGACACCTCGGGTGTCCTGCTGCTGGCCCGCACGACCTTCGCGGCCAGCAAGCTGACCGAGCTGTTCCGTGGCAGCGCCGTGCGCAAGATCTACTGGGCCGCCACCGTCGGCGTGCCGAAGCCCTACCAGGGCAAGATCGATCTGGCGCTGGCCAAGGAAGGCGGCCCGCATGGCGAACGGGTGGCGGAGAACAAGGAAGAGGGCAAGCGGGCCGTCACCGTCTATTCGGTGCAGGAGAATGTCGGCAAGCAGGCGGCCTTCGTCGCCATGTGGCCGCTGACCGGCCGCACCCACCAGCTGCGCGTCCATATGGCCGCCGTCGGCACGCCGATCCTCGGCGACGGCAAATATGCCGGCCAGGGCGCCTTCCTGGCTGGCGCCGAGGTGGCGAAGAAGCTGCACCTGCATGCCCGCCGGCTGATCCTGCCGCACCCGCGCGGCGGCAAGACCATCGATGTGACCGCGCCGCTGCCGGACCACATGCAGGCGACCTGGAAGTATTTCGGCTTCAGCCCCAACCTGCGCGACGACCCGTTCGAGGATTTCGAGTGATGGGACCTCAAGCGAGATCCCCGCTGCGCCTTGCCCTGTTCGACTGTGACGGCACGTTGGTCGACAGCCAGTTCGCCATCATCGACGCCATGACCCAGGCCTGGGCCGAACATGGGCTGGGCGAACCCGACCCGGCGGATGTCCCGTCGCATGGTCGGACTGTCGCTGGTCGAGGCGGTGGCGCTGCTGCTGCCGCAGGGCGACGCGGCGCTGCATGTCGCGGTGGTGGAGAGCTACAAGCGCGCCTTTTCCAGCGCACGCGGTCGGGGCGAGGTGGACGAGCCGCTGTTTCCGGGCATCCTCGACTCGCTCGCGGCGCTGGAGGCGGCGGGGGTGCTGCTGGGCGTCGCCACCGGCAAGTCGCGGCGTGGATTGGACGCGGTGTTGAAGGGCCATGGGTTGAGCGGGCGCTTCGTCACCTTGCAGACCGCCGACGTCGGTCCCGGCAAGCCGAACCCGCACATGGTCCAGCGCGCGCTGGCCGAGACCGGCGCGGACGAGGCGGCGACGGTTGTGATCGGCGACACCACCTACGACATTCAAATGGCCCGCAACGCGCGGGTGCGGTCGGTCGGCGTCTCCTGGGGCTATCACGCGGTGCCGGAGCTGGAGCGGGCCGGGGCCGACCGCATCGTCCACCGCGGGCGCGACGTCGCCACGGCGGTGCTGGAGCTTTTGGAAGGGTAAGCGATGAAGCGTTTCTACAAGGCGGCGGGGGTCGGCGAGACCGAAGGCGGTTTCCGGGTCGAGCTGGACGGCCGTCCGGTGCGCAGCCCGGCCAAGGCACCGCTGGTCTTCCCCAGCCGGCTGCTGGCCCTGGGAGTCGCCGACGAATGGGATGCGCAGGGCGACCAGATCGACGCCCACTCCATGCCGCTGATGCAGCTGTCGAGCACCGCCGTCGACCTGATCCCGGCCAAACGGCCGGAGATCGTTCCCGCCATCAGCGCCTACGCCGGCACCGACCTGCTGTGTTACCGCGCCGAGCATCCCCAGCCTTTGGTGGAGCGGCAGGCGCAGCTCTGGCAGCCGCTGCTGGATTGGGCGGCACTGACCTATGATGCGCCTCTGCATGTCTGCGCCGGCCTGATGCCGAAGCCTCAGCCGGAGGAGGCATTGGCCGCCCTGCACCGGGTGGTGGAGCGGACGGACGACTGGACTCTGTCGGCGCTGCAGACCGCGACCGGCGTCTGCGGGTCGATCATCGTGGCGCTGGCGCTGCTGGACGGTCGGCTGAGCGCCGAAGAGGCTTTCGAGGTCTCGCAGTTGGACGAAACCTACCAGATCGAGCAATGGGGCGAGGACGCCGAGGCCACGAAGCGCCGTGCGAACGTGCGTGCGGAGATCGTGGCCTGCCGGCGGTTTGTGGATTTGCTGCGGGGGTAACCGGCGGGGGTGTCATGCCCCCGCCTCAAGCCGCAAAGAGCCTTACTGCGACGTGCTGCCGCCGGTCGAACCGGTGGTCGGAGCGGCGCCCGGGGCGACCGTTTCCTTCTCCGCCGGCTTGCGGGTCTTGTTCAGCGACGTCATCGTGTCGTCGTACTTGAAGTCCGGCATCGCCTTGACGTCCTCGCGGCTCATGCCGGCGAGGTTCAGGCGGTTGTTCTGCGAATCCCAATTGGCGGCGCTGTAGTCGACCGCGACTTGCTTCTCGCCGATGCCGAGGAACCCGCCTGAGCTGATCACCAGCTGCTTGGCCTGACCGGTGCCGTCGAGGATGACGTCGTCAACCTCACCGATCTTGTTGTTGTCACGGCCGTAAACGTTCTTGCCGATCAGTTCGTCGGCGCTGGCGAGCTGGCCGCCCGTCGGGCCGGACTTGGTCACGCTGCTGCCGGTGGCGCTGTCCGGCGACGCGCTGTTCGACATGCTGGAGGTCGACGAGGACGGGTTGCCCACGGTCGGCGACGAGGTCTGCGCGACGGCGGCGCCGGTCATCAGAGCCAGCGAGGCGGCGGTGACGATCAGGGTGCGACGCATGGGGGTGGCTCCTTTGTCGTTGTGTCTGAGGACATTGGAACAACAGGAGCGCCGCCCGTTTGATCACGTCTTCCGGGAATTCTTTCGGTGTGGGACTAGCCCTTCGTGGTACGGTCCCATTCGGGCTCGCGCGGGGTCAGAACCGCCGGCCCGGCCTGGAAGGTCAGGCCGCTCTCGGCCGCGCGCTGCACATACTCCAGCCGCAGCAGGGCGAGCGCCACGCCATCGCGGCCGCTGCGGACCTCCCCGGCTTCCTTCCCGTCCAGCGTGACCGGGGTGCCGGCCTCCGGCGTCAGCCCGTCGATGGAGACCGGGAACAGCTTCTTCTTGATGAGGGCGCGGTACTTGGTGCGTGCGGTCAGTTCCTGCCCCATGTAGCAGCCCTTGTCCCAGGAGATGGCGTTCAGCGCATCCATCCGGCTTTCCAGCGGGATCGATTTTTCCGGGATCAGGTCCAGCGTTCCGTCGGGGATGCCGAGCGACAGGCGCAGCCGATCGTAATCCCCACTGTCCCGCGGGGCCAGCCCGGCCGCGTCAAGCGCCGCAATCCCGTCGACGGGCAAGGAACAAGCGGGCGCCCAGCGCCGGCAGCCGCGGGTCGGTGAAAGCCATGCCCCCCCCAATGGGC
>NZ_BADK01000244.1 GCF_000333595.1 Azospirillum sp. B506 | reverse complement strand
GATGACGTCCGCATCCTGAAAGCCCTGCCGCGGCTCAAGCCCGGCAGGGTTGCCCAGGCATGGAAGGAAATTACCCAGTACCACCACCAGGAATTCTACCTGCCCGAACCCGAGCAGGCCAAGCCGGGCGTGACCTCGGATTGCCTGCAGAAGTGGCATTACAATCTGCCGGACAAGATCGGCGAATTCCTGGTGCTGAAGGCCGCGGTGGACCTGGAGCATGTGAACAAGCCCTTCATCGGCAAATATATCCGCCAGTCGGCGCGGACACAGGAGGAGGCGGAAAAAGGCATGCCCTACCTGTCGCTTTACTGGAAGGCGATGCGCAACCCGGCCGTGATGGCCGAGCGGCACACATTGTGAGCCTGCATCGGTCCCTGTGCGCCGGCCTGACGGCGTTTGCAATCGTCCTGGCGGCAACGGCGATGGCGCAGTCGCCTCAGCCGCTTCCAGGGCCGATCCCGCTGACCCCCGATGCCGCCCGCGACCGGTTGGTTGTCGATCTGTCGCTGTGCCAGCGTCTGACCCGCCATGTGCCGGCCGCCGATGTCGAGTATCGGCCGGGCGTGGATGTCAATGGCCGGGCGGTGGCATCGGCCGACCTGCCGGGCAGTGCAGGGGCGCAGCCGCCGATCCCCATCGATCTGCCGCTGTCGATCGATCTTGCCCGGCGGATGGGCGTCGCCCTGCCGTCGGTGCCCTATCTGCCCAACGATGTGACCGCGGTCTGGCTCAGTGTTGTCGGCGACCGGCTCTATCTGAACGGACAGCCGATCGATCCCGGCGCCGAGGAGCGTCTCTACGCCTATTGCCGCACCCGGTAGGGAGTGGGGCGGGCAGGAGTCCCGGCGGGGGCTTACAGTGGACAAGTGCGGGCGACCTTCCTAAAGTCGCTCACCCGCCGTCGTGTCCGCTCTTTCCTTGCGAAGCAGCGACCGCCTCGGCCTTGTCGAACACCTCGCACACGAGAGCAGAGCCATGCGGCTGTCCAGCTTCTTCATGCCGACCCTCAAGGAGACCCCGACCGAGGCGCAGATCGTCTCGCACCGCCTGATGCTGCGGGCCGGGATGATCCGCCAGACCAGCGCCGGCATCTATGCCTGGCTGCCGCTGGGTTATCGGGTTCTGCGCAAGATCGAGCAGATCGTCCGCGAGGAGCAGGACGCCGCCGGCGCGCAGGAACTGCTGATGCCGACCATCCAGTCGGCCGACCTGTGGCGCGAAAGCGGCCGCTACGACGATTACGGCAAGGAGATGCTGCGCATCACCGACCGTCACGACCGCGAGATGCTGTTCGGTCCGACGAACGAGGAGATGATCACCGACATCTTCCGCTCCTTCGTCAAGAGCTACCGCCAGTTGCCGCTGAACCTCTATCACATCCAGTGGAAGTTCCGTGACGAGATCCGCCCGCGCTTCGGCGTGATGCGCGGCCGCGAATTCCTGATGAAGGACGCCTATTCCTTCGACATCGACGCGGCCGGTGCCCGCCGCTCCTACCAGAAGATGTTCCTGGCCTATCTCCGCACCTTCGCCCGCATCGGGCTGAAGGCGATCCCGATGCGCGCCGACACCGGTCCCATCGGCGGCGACCTGAGCCACGAGTTCATCATCCTGGCCGAGACCGGCGAGAGCGGCGTCTTCTGCCACAAGGACTGGATGACCCTGGATGTGCTGAAGGACGCTCCCGGCATCGAGGACGACCTGCAGCCCTTCTTTGACCGCGTCACCGCCATCTATGCGGCGACCGACGAGAAGCACGACCCGGCCAACAGCCCGGTTCCGGAGGCCGATCTGGTGTCGGCCCGCGGCATCGAGGTCGGCCACATCTTCAACTTCGGCACCAAATACTCCAAGCCGATGAATGCGGTGGTCGCCGGCCCGAACGGCGAGTCGATCCCGGTGGAGATGGGCAGCTACGGCATCGGCGTGTCGCGCCTGATGGGGGCGATCATCGAGGCCAGCCATGACGACAACGGCATCATCTGGCCGGACGCCGTCGCGCCCTTCAATGTCGGCCTGATCAACCTGAAGTCCGGCGATGCCGAGACCGACCGCGTCTGCGCCGAACTGTATGCCAAGCTGGAGTCGGCCGGTCTGGACGTCGCCTATGACGACCGTGACGAGCGTCCCGGCGCCAAGTTCGCCGACATGGACCTGATCGGCGTGCCGTGGCAGCTGGTCGTCGGTCCGCGCGGGCCTGAGAACGGCGTCGTCGAACTGAAGCGCCGCGC
>NZ_BADK01000245.1 GCF_000333595.1 Azospirillum sp. B506 | reverse complement strand
CTTCATCGCCGAACGTCGGCGCGATCTGGTCGGTCTCGTGCTGACCCATGCCCATGAGGACCATCTGGGCGCGGTCCAATATCTGTGGCCGCAGCTGCGCTGCCCCGTCTATTGCACGCCCTTCACCGCGGCTTTCCTGCGGGCCAAGCTGCATGAGAAGGGGCTGAGCAGCACGGTGCCGATCCACGAGGTCCCGCTGGGCGGCACGGTGGAGGTCGGTCCCTTCTCCGTCGAATATGTCACCATGACGCATTCGATCCCGGAGCCGAATGCCCTCGCCATCCGCACATCGGCCGGCACGGTCCTGCACACCGGTGACTGGAAGCTGGACCCCGAACCGCTGGTTGGCGACACCGCCGACGAGGAGCGGCTGCGCGCCATCGGTGACGAGGGGGTTCTGGCCCTTGTCGGCGACAGCACCAACGCGCTGGTTCCCGGCGCCGCCGGATCCGAGGCGACCGTCCGTACCGCTCTGATGGAGTTGTTCGGTCGGTACCGCGACCGCCGCATCGCCGTCAGCTGCTTCGCCACCAACGTGGCCCGGCTGGAGAGCATCGCCGCCGCCGCTGCCGCCCACGACCGCCATGTCGCGCTGGTCGGCCGGTCGCTGTGGCGCATCAACGAGGCGGCGCGGGCCACCGGTTATCTGGCCGAGGTGCCGAAATTCCTGTCGGAGCATGACGCCAGCTATCTGCCGCGGGAGAAGCTGGTGCTGATCTGCACCGGCAGCCAGGGGGAGCCGCGGTCCGCCCTCGCCCGCATCGCCGCCAACGATCATCCGCAGGTGACGCTGTCGCGTGGCGACGTGGTGATCTTCTCCTCGCGCGAGATCCCCGGCAACGAGCGTGCCATTGGACGCATGCAGAACCAGCTGGTTACCCAGGGCGTCGAGCTGGTGACCGCCGACGAGGCGGCGGTCCATGTGTCCGGCCACCCGGCGCGGGACGAGCTGGTGCGCATGTACCAGTGGGTGCGCCCGCGCATCGCCGTCCCGGTCCATGGCGAGCAGCGCCACCAGCAGGCGCATGCCGCCCTGGCGGAGGATTGCCAGGTGCCTCACAGCATCGTGCCCGCCAACGGGGAGATTCTCCGCCTCGATGGGCCGGAGGGCGCCCGTGTGGTGGCGTCGGTGCGGGCCGGCCGCATGGCGGTGGACGGCAAGCGGCTGGTGCCGCTCGACACCGGCATGATGCGCGCGCGCAACCGCATGGTGAACAACGGTGCGGCGGTGGTGACGCTGGTGATGACCGTCACCGGTGAGTTGATGACCGCGCCCCAGCTGGCGGTGATGGGCCTGATCGACGAGGCGACCGACCGTGACCTGCTGTTGGACGTTGTGGATGCCGTGCGCGAATCGGTGGCGATGTTGCCCAAATCCGCCCGGGCTGACGATGCCCAGGTGAAGGAGGCGGCCCGGATCGCCGTGCGCCGCTGCTTCAATGCGTCCCATGGCAAGAAGCCGGTGACGGAGGTCCATCTGGTCCGCGTCTGAGGCGGATGGGTGTTGAAAGCGCTTATCAGAGCCCGCCAACGGGCCAAGGACAGCGAGAGAGAGGACACGCATGATCGGGAAGCTCAACCACGTTGCCATCGTCGTTCCGGATCTGCCGACGGCGACGGCGCTCTACCGCGACACCCTGGGGGCGGCGGTGTCGCAGCCGGTGGACCTGCCAGCGCACGGCGTCACCGTCGTCTTCGTCACGCTGCCCAACACCAAGATCGAGCTGCTGCACCCGTTCGGGGAAAAGTCGCCGATCGCCGGCTTCCTGGAAAAGAACCCGTCCGGCGGCATCCACCACATCTGCTATGAGGTGGACGACATCCTGGCCGCCCGCGATCGGCTGAAGGAGCAGGGCGCCCGCGTCCTGGGCGACGGCGAGCCGAAGATCGGCGCGCATGACAAGCCGGTGCTGTTTCTCCATCCCAAGGATTTCTGCGGGACGCTGGTGGAGTTGGAGCAGGCCTGATCGGGCGATGTTCGGCTGAGATCCGGAGGGGACGATGGACAATTGGGTGACTGGGGCCTTCGTCTACATCGTCGTGTGGTGGGTGGTGCTGTTCGCTGTGCTGCCCTGGGGCGTCAGGACGCCGGAGACACCGGAACCGGGCATGGCCTCCTCCGCGCCGGTCGAACCGCGCATCCTGCGCAAATTCATCATCACGTCGTTGGTCGCCTTGCTGGTGTGGCTGGTGATCTTCGGCATCGAACGGTCCGGCATCGTCTCGTTCCGGGACATGGCGCGGGACATGTTCTGACGGACGAGAGAGGAGCGAGGCGGGTGAGCCTGACCTATTGCGCGGCCGCGCCCGGCCATCCACACCACGGTCCCTATCACGACGGCGAATATGGTTTTCCGAGCAGCGACGACCGGGTGCTGTTCGAGCGTCTGGCGCTGGAGATCAACCAGGCCGGTCTGTCCTGGCTGACCATCCTGAAGAAGCGCGACGCCTTCCGCATTGCCTTCGACGGTTTCGACATCGACCGGGTCGCCGCCTATGGCGAGGCGGAGCGGGTGCGGCTGCTGGCCGATGCCGGGATCGTCCGCAACCGCCTGAAGGTGGATGCGGTGATCGAGAACGCCCGCCGCATCGTTGCCCTGCGGGAAACCCATGGATCCTTCGATGGCTGGCTGCGTGCTCACCATCCGCTGACCAAGGCGGAGTGGGTGAAGCTGTTCGGCCGGACCTTCCGCTTCACCGGTGGTGAGATCGTCGGAGAATTCCTGATGAGCCTCGGCTACTTGCCGGGCGCCCATCAGGCCGATTGCCCGGTCCAGGCGGCGGTGCTGGCGCAGAATCCACCCTGGAAGGATGCTGTCGACGCTGGCTACCGCGGATATGCGCTCATCGAATAGGCAAGGGACCGCTCAACTCTGCGGCAATCGCCGAAAGGCTGGGCAAAATTGCAAAAACTTTATGCAGAGGGTGGCTCTGCCTCAGATTTAGGCTTGCCATGGTCGAGGCTCGGGTCCACTCTTTCCTTGTGACGAGGGGGGATATTCCTCCCTTTCCGACGCCTGGTGGCGATTCCTCCCTAAACTCGATAGGCCGCGCCGCTTTTGCCGCGCGGCCTTTCTTTATCGGCCAGGCATCTTGCCCCGGGCGGCGAGCACCAACCATCCATCAAGCCATGTGCGGGTGGCCCGGACAGGAAATTTCCGTCTACGCTCCAGAAAACGTTAACGGTTTACTTGGTAGCGTTGCTTGGCTTAGCTGCCATATTGGGGTTTCCCCCGATCGGAGCAATCAGCCGGGCTTTCAGATCGCCACCGGGGGGCACGCCGTCCGGGGGCTTTCCGTTTTGCCCGGTTTTCCAACTGGACGTTGCCCGCCCCGGCGGGTGGCAGGAAAGGGACGACAGTCGAGGCGCCGATGGCCGCGAATGAAAACGAACGATTCAATCAGTTCGCGGCAGTCGTGACAGCCGAACTGTTGGAGCGCACACGAAAAAGCATGGAGCTTCTGGCGCCCGAGCAGCAGCCATGCTCGATCCTGCCTTTTATCCAGACGCCGTCCTTCGTCGAAATCTATCAGGAGCTGGTCCGCGTCGGCATTCTCCCGGTTTTGCTCAGCCGCCGTCCGGTGCGTGCCATCGTCGGTG
>NZ_BADK01000246.1 GCF_000333595.1 Azospirillum sp. B506 | reverse complement strand
CGCTCTCCTCGGGCATGCTGCTGTACGGCGCCTCGCTGGTCTACGGCTTCGCCGGCACCACGTCCTTCGACAAGGTGGCGGCGCTGTTCGCCGGCGGCGCCCATGTGTCGCCTGGGCTGGTGATCGGTCTGGTGTTCGTGATGGCCGGTCTGGCCTTCAAGATCTCCGCCGCTCCGTTCCACATGTGGACGCCGGACGTGTATGAGGGTGCGCCGACCCCGGTCACCGCCTTCTTCGCGGCGGCACCGAAGGTGGCGGCCATCGCCCTGCTGACCCGCGTGGTGATGGAGCCGTTCGGCCATCTCGCCGCTCAGTGGCATCAGGTGCTGGTGGCGACCGCCATCCTGTCGATGGTGATCGGTTCCTTCGTCGCCATCATGCAGACCAACATCAAGCGCCTGATGGCCTACAGCTCCATCGGCCATGTCGGTTACGCGCTGGTCGGCCTGACCACCGGTACGCAGGACGGCGTCCGTGGCGTGCTGATCTACATGGCGCTCTACATCGCCATGAACATCGGCGCCTTCGCGGTCATCCTCAGCATGAAGGCCAAGGGCCGGATGCTGGAGGAGATCAAGGACTTCTCCGGCCTGTCCAAGACCAACCCGATGCTGGCCGCCACCATGGCGATCTTCATGTTCTCCATGGCCGGCATCCCGCCGATGGCCGGCTTCTTCGGCAAGCTCTACGTCTTCCTGGCCGCCATCGCCGCCCAGGAATACACGCTGGCCGTGGTCGGTGTGCTGACCAGCGTCGTTGGTGCCTTCTACTATCTGCGGATCATCAAGATCATGTATTTCGACGAGCCGGCGGTGGTGGTCGACAAGGTGGATGACGACGGCATGACCGGCGTCCTGGTGCTCACCAGCCTGTTCACCCTGCTGTTCTTCGTCGCTCCGGCGCCGATCCTGAACGGTGCGGCGGCGGCGGCGGCGGCCCTGTTCGCCGGGTGACATCCGACCGATGACAGCATCGCTCGAAGCGGAGGCGGCGCGTCTGCGCCTGCCTCCGGGCTTCCAGGTCAAGGCCTTCGACTCCGTCGGCAGCACGAACGACGAGGCGAAGGCCTTGTCGCGTTCCGGGGCACCCGAGGGCACCATCGTCTGGGCCCGTCGGCAGGAGAGCGGCCGGGGCCGTCGCGGCCGGGTCTGGACCTCTCCCGAGGGCAATCTCTACAGCACAACGATTCTGCGTCCCGGCCTGCCGCCGGCTGAAGCCGCCCAGATCTCCTTCGTCGCTGCGCTTGCCATCGCCGAAACCGCCGAGTCGGTGTTGCCCGACCCCGGCGGCGTGCGCTGCAAATGGCCGAACGACGTGCTGGTGCATGACCGCAAGCTGTCCGGCATCCTTCTCGAGTCGGAGCCTGCAGGCGACGGCAGGGTCGCTTGGGTGGTGCTGGGGGTCGGCATCAACCTGCGGCATTTTCCCCCGACCGTCGATTACGGCGCCACTTCGCTGATCGCCGAAGGGGCTCCGCCCATGGGCCCGGCCGCGCTGCTGGAGGTCTATGCGGAGCATCTGGAGCGCTGGTACAGCCGCTGGCGGAGCCATGGTTTCGCTCCCGTGCGCGATGCCTGGATGTCGCGGGCCAGGGGGCTGGGCGGGCCGATTCTGGTCAGGCTGGCGGATCGGACGATCTCCGGGACCTTCGCCGATCTGGACAGCGACGGCGTTCTGTTGCTTGATCCAACGGACGGCGGCCCGCGGCAGCGGATCGCCGCCGGCGACGTCTTCTTCGCGCCTCCTGTTGCCGAACCCTGATTTCAAACGCCCACCGCCTTCAGGACTTTGCCATGTTGCTCGCCATCGACGCCGGAAACACGAATGTGGTGTTCGCCATCTATGACGGCGACCGCCAGCGCGGCATCTGGCGCACGGCGACCGACCCCAAACGCACCTCCGACGAATACATGGTGTGGCTCACCCACCTGATGGCGCTGAAGGGTCTGAAGCCGGTCGATATCCATGGCGCCATCATCGCCAGCGTGGTGCCCGGCGCCACCTTCAACCTGAAGCGGCTGTGCAAGGATCATTTCGGCTGCGAGCCGGTGATCGTCGGCCAGCCCGGCGTCGATCTCGGCGCCAAGGCGCTGGTCGACCGGCCGGAGGAGGTCGGGGCCGACCGTCTGGTGAACACGGTTGCCGCTGCCGCGACCTACAAGACCCCGCTGATCGTCATCGATTTCGGCACGGCGACGACCTTCGATGTCGTGGATGCCGATGGCAACTACCGTGGCGGCGTCATCGCGCCCGGGCTGAACCTGTCGCTGGAGGCGCTGCAGATGGCGGCGTCCAAGCTGCCGCGCGTGGAGATCCAGCCCCCGTCCCAGGTGATCGGCAAGAACACCATCGCCTGCATGCAGTCCGGCATCTTCTGGGGGTATGTCGGCCTGATCGAAGGGCTGGTTTCCCGCATCCGGGCGGAGTACGGCGAACCGATGCGGGTGGTCGCCACCGGCGGATTGGCTGTTCTTTTCGCCAAGGCTACCCATGTCATCGAACACACCGATAATGAGCTGACGCTCCGCGGTCTCCTCCTGATCCACAAGCGCAACACGGTCCAATGACACAATCCTCCAAGTCAGCCGCCGGAACGCCCGAAACCCCGGCGGATACCTTCGTTCAGGAGGATGGCGCACTCTATTTCCTCCCACTCGGCGGCTCCGGCGAGATCGGGATGAACCTCAACCTCTACGGCTATCAGGGCAAATGGCTGATGGTGGATCTCGGCATCTCTTCGCCGACGACACCTGCCCG
>NZ_BADK01000247.1 GCF_000333595.1 Azospirillum sp. B506 | reverse complement strand
GCATCCCGCTGCTGCCGATGTTCGTGATGTTCTTCATCTCGGCGCTCGCAGAAACCAACCGCGCCCCCTTCGACCTGCCGGAAGGCGAGTCTGAACTGGTCGCCGGTTTCATGGTCGAGTACAGCTCCGCTCCCTTCGCGCTCTTCTTCCTTGGCGAATACGCCAACATGATCCTGATGAGCGCGATGACCAGCATCCTGTTTCTCGGCGGCTGGCTGCCCCCGCTGCCCTTCGCGCCCTTCACCTGGGTGCCGGGCATCGTGTGGTTCGCCCTGAAGATCGCGTTCTGCCTGTTCACCTACGTCTGGGTTCGCGCCACCGTTCCGCGCTACCGCTACGACCAGCTGATGCGGCTGGGCTGGAAGGTCTTCCTGCCGCTGTCGCTGTTCTGGGTCGTGCTGACCGCCGGTGTCCTGGTGACCTTCGGTTGGCTGCCGAAATAAGCGGGATCCCCGCAAAAGCCAGCCTGCACCGAACCCACCATTGACGTGTCGATTTGAGTGCCGGCGAGCCAACCGACGAAACGGGCGGCCGCCGGCGAGGAAGGAGACGAAGAGGCCATGGCGTTCCTCGACCGCGCGGCGCGCAGCCTGTTCCTGACCGAGCTGCTGGGCGGCATGGCGCTGACCTTGCGCTACATGTTTAAGCCCAAGGTCACCCTGAACTACCCCTATGAGAAGGGTCCCATCAGCTCGCGCTTCCGCGGCGAGCATGTGCTCCGCCGCTATGCGAGCGGCGAGGAGCGCTGCATCGCCTGCAAGCTGTGCGAAGCAGTGTGCCCGGCTCTCGCCATCACCATCGAGGCCGAACCGCGTGACGACGGCAGCCGCCGCACCACGCGCTACGACATCGACATGACCAAGTGCATCTACTGCGGCCTGTGCCAGGAAGCGTGCCCGGTCGACGCGGTGGTCATGGGGCCGAACTTCGAGTTCTCCACCGAATCCCGGGAAGAGCTCTTCTACAACAAGCAGAAGCTGCTGGCGAACGGCGACCGCTGGGAGGCGGAAATCGCCCAGAACCTCGCGGCCGAGGCTCCTTACCGGTAAGCGGAAGCGAGAAAAACGATGATACTCCAAGGCATCGCCTTCTACGTGTTCGCCGCGCTGCTGGTGGCCTCCGGTGTGATGGTCATCTCGGCGCGGAACCCCGTTCACTCCGTCCTTTTCCTGATCCTCGCCTTCTTCCAAGCGGCCGGTCTCTGCCTCCTGATGGGGGCGGAGTTCATCGCGATGATCCTCGTCATCGTCTATGTCGGTGCCGTTGCCGTGCTGTTCCTGTTCGTGGTGATGATGCTCGACATCAACTTCCGCGAACTGCGCAAGGGCGCGATGGAAGCGCTGCCACTGGGAGCGCTGGTCGGGCTGATCCTGCTGGCCGAACTGGCCGCCGTGCTCGGCGGCTGGATCGTGGCTCCCAACGTCGCCGCCATCGCCGGCGCGCCGACCCCGGCCATCGATCAGGTCTCGAACACCCAGGCTCTGGGCCGGCTGATGTACACGCAGTACGTCTACCTGTTCCAGGCGTCGGGCATCGTCCTGCTGATCGCCATGATCGGCGCGATCGTGCTGACGCTGCGGCACCGTCCGGGCGTGCGCAAACAGAACATCGGCGCCCAGATTTCCCGTCGCCGGGAAGAGGTGGTCGCCATCCGCAAGGTCACGACCGGGGAGGGCGTGTGATCATGGAGATCGGTCTCGGACATTACCTGACGGTCTCGGCCATCGTCTTCACACTGGGTGTGTTGGGTATCTTCCTGAACCGGAAGAACGTCATCATCATCCTGATGTCGATCGAGATGATGCTGCTGGCGGTGAACCTGAACCTCGTCGCCTTCTCGACCTTCCTGCACGATCTGGTCGGCCAGATCTTCGCCATGATCATCCTGACCGTCGCCGCCGCCGAGGCGGCCATCGGCCTCGCCATCCTGGTGGTCTACTTCCGCAACCGCGGCTCGATCCGAGTCGAAGACATCAACATGATGAAGGGCTGAGGCGGCGCCATGGAAGTGCTAGTCGTATTCCTTCCGCTCCTGGCGTTCCTCATCGCCGGATCGATCGCGCTGTTCGGCGGGCCGAAGGCCGCGCCGGCTGCTGCGGGTCACGGAAGCCACGGTCATGGTCATGACGATCACGGGCATGCCCAGATCGCCCACGCCCATGACGATCATACCCACGATGAGCATGCCCATGATGACGGGCATGACGACCATCACGCCGCCGCCGCTCCGCCGACCGTGGGCGACCGCGTCGCCCAGTTCGTGACGGCCGGCGCCGTGATCGTCTCTGCGGTCCTATCCTGGATCCTGTTCTTCGACGTCGCCGTGCATGGTCATCCGCGCACGATCGAGCTGATGACCTGGATCCACAGCGGCACGCTCGATGTTAAGTGGGCGCTGCGCGTCGACCAGCTCACCGCGGTGATGCTGATCGTCGTCAACACCGTCTCGGCCTGCGTGCATGTCTACTCGGTCGGCTATATGGCCGAGGACCCGCAGAAGCCGCGCTTCATGGGCTATCTGTCGCTGTTCACCTTCGCCATGCTGATGCTGGTGACGGCGGACAACCTGGTTCAGCTGTTCTTCGGCTGGGAGGGTGTCGGTCTGGCCTCCTACCTGCTGATCAACTTCTGGTACGAGAAGCCCTCGGCGAACGCCGCCGCCATGAAGGCCTTCCTGGTCAACCGCGTCGGCGATTTCGGCTTCGCGCTCGGCATCTTCGCGATCTTCGTGCTGACCGGTTCGGTCCAGTTCGACGCGATCTTTGCCAAGGCCCCGACGCTGACCGGCGAGACGCTGCATTTCCTCAGCTGGGACTTCAACGGCCTGACCATCGCCTGCCTGCTGCTGTTCATGGGCGCGATGGGCAAGTCTGCACAGCTTGGCCTGCACACCTGGCTGCCGGATGCGATGGAAGGCCCGACCCCGGTGTCGGCGCTCATCCACGCCGCCACCATGGTCACCGCCGGTGTCTTCATGGTCTGCCGCCTGTCGCCTGTCTTTGAGTACGCCCCGACGGCGCTCGAAGTGGTGACGGTGGTTGGCGGCCTGACCGCCTTCGTGGCAGCGACCATCGGCTTCACCCAGTTCGACATCAAGCGCGTCATCGCCTATTCGACGATGTCGCAGCTCGGCTACATGTTCTTCGCCGCCGGCGTGTCCGCCTACGGTGCGGCCATGTTCCACCTGTTCACGCACGCCTTCTTCAAGGCCCTGCTGTTCCTCGGCGCCGGCTCGGTCATCCATGCCCTGCACCATGAGCAGGACATGCGGAAGATGGGCGGCGTCTGGCGCAAGATTCCCTTCACCTACGCGGTGATGTGGATCGGCAACCTGGCGCTCGCCGGCCTGCCCTTCTTCGCCGGCTACTATTCCAAGGACATGATCCTGGAGGCGGCCTTCGCTTCCGGCAGTGGGGTGGGGCGCTTCGCCTTCGCCCTCGGCATCGCCGCGGCCCTGCTGACCGCCTTCTACTCCTGGCGCCTGCTGTTCATGACCTTCCACGGCACGCCGCGGATGGACAAGCAGGTCTACGACCACGCCCATGAGTCGCCGGTCGTCATGCTGGTGCCGCTCGCGGTCCTGACCCTGGGCGCCCTGTTCGCCGGTGTCGGCTTCCACGAGTATTTCATCGGCCACGACCGCGCGGAGTTCTGGGGCAAGGCGATCATGACCTTGCACGGCCACGATGCCATCGAGGCCGCGCACCACCACACCCCTGGATGGGTCTCGATCGCGCCGCTGGTCGTCGGCCTGATCGGTATCGCCATGGCCTATATCGGCTACGTGATGATGCCGCGCCTGCCGGGTCAGATCGCCGCCACCTTCCGCGGCATCCACCAGTTCCTCTACAACAAGTGGTACTTTGACGAGCTGTACGACGCGCTGTTCACCCGTCCGGCCAAGGCCCTGGGCTACGGCCTGTGGAAGTCGGGCGACGGGGCGGTGATCGACGGCGTGGGCCCGGATGGCGTTGCCGCCGCCACCCGCGACGTCGCTGCCCGCGCCAGCCGGCTGCAGTCGGGGTACGTCTATCACTACGCCTTTGCCATGGTGATCGGGGTCGTCCTGTTCGTCGCCTGGCTGTCGGTCTTCGGCTGAGCGGTTTCGAAGGAGAACAACAACAATGGCTAGCTGGCCGATCCTGTCGTTCGCGACCTTCCTGCCGCTCGTGGGCGTCGCGCTGATCCTGCTGTTCTGCCGGGGCAGCACCCCGGACGTGCTGCGGAACGTGCGGTTCATCTCGCTGTGGACCACCCTCATAACCTTCGTCCTGANCCTGCTGATCTGGGCCAACTTCGATCGCGCAAATCCCGGCTACCAGATGTNCGAGAAGGCGGGCTGGATCCCCGAGTTCGGCATCAACTACCACATGGGCGTCGACGGCATTTCTGTGCTGTTCGTCGTCCTCGCCGGCTTCCTGATGCCGCTGTGCATCCTGGCGAGCTGGGAGTCGGTCCAGATCCGGCTCAAGGAATACATGATCGCCTTCCTCGCGCTGGAAACCCTGATGATCGGGATGTTCTGCGCGCTGGATTTCGTGCTGTTCTACATGTTCTTCGAAGGCGTCCTGATCCCGATGTTCCTGATCATCGGCATCTGGGGCGGTCCGCGCCGCGTCTATGCCGCCTTCAAGTTCTTCCTCTACACGCTGCTCGGCTCGGTCCTGATGCTGCTGGCGATCCTGGCCATGTATTACGTGGCCGGCACCACCGACATCCCGACCATCACCGCCACCCAGTTCCCACGCAACATGCAGTTGTGGCTGTGGCTGGCCTTCTTCGCCTCCTTTGCGGTTAAGGTGCCGATGTGGCCGGTCCACACCTGGCTGCCGGACGCCCACGTCGAGGCGCCGACCGCCGGTTCGGTGATCCTGGCCGGCGTGCTGCTGAAGATGGGCGGGTACGGCTTCCTGCGCTTCAACATTCCGATCCTGCCGGAAGCGACCGAGTATTTCGCGCCGCTGATCTACACCCTGTCGGTCGTCGCCGTGATCTACACCTCGCTGGTCGCTCTCGCCCAGGAGGACATGAAGAAGCTGATCGCCTATTCGTCGGTCGCCCACATGGGCTTCGTCACCATCGGCATGTTCGCGCTGAACCAGCAGGGCATCGAAGGCTCGGTGTTCCAGATGCTGTCGCACGGCGTCGTGTCGGGTGCGCTGTTCCTGTGCGTCGGCGTCGTCTATGACCGGCTGCACACCCGCGAGATCGCCCGTTACGGCGGCCTCGTGAAGAACATGCCGAAATATGCGGTGGTCTTCCTGTTCATGACCATGGCCTCGGTCGGCCTGCCGGGCACCGCCGGTTTCGTCGGCGAGTTCCTGGTGCTGATGGGCGTCTTCCGCGACAACACCTGGGTTGCCGCCCTGGCTGCCACCGGCATGGTGCTGGGTGCTGCCTATGCGCTGTGGCTGTACCGCCGCGTCGTCTACGGCAAGCTGACCAAGCCGGACGTCAAGGCGATGTTCGACATGACCCCGCGCGAAATCGCGGTGTTCCTGCCGCTGATCGCCGTCGTCCTGTGGATGGGCATCTATCCCAGCAGCTTCCTGAACGTCACCTCGGCATCGGTCGAGCAGCTGATCCAGACCTACCAGACCAAGCTGGCCGCGTCGCACGCCGCGTCCGGTGTCTCGGTCGCCGCTCGGTAAGGGGTTCTTCGACATGACCGCAGTGTTTCCCGACATCTGGCCGGCCCTGCCGGAGATCTTCCTGGCGCTCTCGGGCGTCGCCCTGCTGATGCTGGGCGTGTTCCGTGGCGACGGCTTCACCCGTCCCGTCTCCTAACTGTCGATCGTCTGCATGCTGCTCGCCGCCATCCTGGCGATGGGCTATGGCAGCGGCCGGGTCGTCACCT
>NZ_BADK01000248.1 GCF_000333595.1 Azospirillum sp. B506 | reverse complement strand
CTTCGGTCTTGACGGGGCCCGCAAGCGCGGTGACTGGGACAACACGGGTCCATCCTGGCCAATGCCCGGGAGTGGATCATCGAGCAGTGAAAGCAATCGGGGCTGCGCGGCCGCGGCGGCGCCGGCTTCTCGACCGGCATGAAGTGGTCCTTCATGCCGAAGAACGTGACCGACAAGCCCGTCTATCTCGTCATCAACGCCGACGAGGGTGAGCCCGGAACCTGCAAGGACCGCGACATCCTGCGCCACGATCCGCACAAGCTGATCGAAGGCTGCCTGATCGCCGGTTTCGCCATCGGCGCCAGCGCCTGCTACATCTATATCCGCGGCGAGTTCTACAACGAGGGCTCCAACGTCCAGCGCGCCATCGACGAGGCGTATGCGGCGGGGCTGATCGGCAAGAACGCCTGCGGCACCGGCTACAATTACGACGTCTACATCCACCGGGGTGCGGGCGCCTACATCTGTGGCGAGGAAACCGCGCTCATCGAGTCGATCGAGGGCAAGAAGGGGCAGCCGCGCAACAAGCCGCCGTTCCCCGCCCAGGCCGGTCTCTATTCCTGCCCGACCACGGTCAACAACGTCGAATCCATCGCCGTCGTTCCGACCATCCTGCGTCGTGGCGCTTCCTGGTTCGCCGGTCTCGGCCGTCCGAAGAACTCGGGCACCAAGCTCTTCTGCATCTCCGGGCACGTCAACAACCCGTGCAACGTGGAAGAGGAGATGGGCATCCCGCTGAAGGAGCTGATCGAGAAGCATGCCGGCGGCGTGCGCGGCGGCTGGGACAATCTGCTGGGCATCATCCCCGGCGGCTCGTCGGTCCCGGTCCTGCCGAAGTCGATCTGCGACACCGTGCTGATGGATTTCGACTCCTTGCGCGAAGTGCAGTCGGGCCTCGGCACCGCTGCGGTGATCGTGATGGACAAGTCCACCGACATCGTGAAGGCCATCGCCCGCCTGTCGCAGTTCTATGCCCATGAATCCTGCGGCCAGTGCACGCCGTGCCGCGAAGGCACCGGCTGGATGAACCGCGTCATGCAGCGCATGGTCACCGGCAACGCACGGATGGAAGAGATCGACATGCTGCTGCAGGTCACCAAGCAGGTCGAAGGCCACACCATCTGCGCGCTCGGCGACGCTGCCGCCTGGCCGATCCAGGGCCTGTTCCGCCACTTCCGCCCGGAAGTGGAGCGGCGCATCCAGGCCTACCGCAACAGCGCCCCGCTGGCGGCCGAGTAAGGAGTTCCCGTTCCCATGCCGAAACTGACCATCGACGGGATCGAGATCGAGGTCGAGCCGGGCACCTCGATCCTCCAGGCTTGCGAGCAGCTGGGGATCGAGATTCCGCGCTTCTGCTACCATGAGCGCCTCAGCGTGCCGGCGAACTGCCGCATGTGCCTTGTGGAGATGGAGCGCGCGCCCAAGCCGGTCGCGTCCTGCGCCATGCCCTGCGGCGACGGAATGGTCGTCCGCACCAACAGCGAGACCGTCCTGAAGGCCCGCAAGGGCGTGATGGAGTTCCTGCTGATCAACCACCCGCTGGATTGCCCGATCTGCGATCAGGGCGGCGAGTGCGATCTGCAGGACCAGGCCATGGCCTATGGCTTCGACCGCGGCCGCTACGGCGAGAACAAGCGGGCGGTCAAGGACAAGTATATGGGTCCGGTCATCAAGACCATCATGACCCGTTGCATCCACTGCACCCGCTGCGTCCGCTTCATCAACGAAGTTGCCGGTGTTCCCGATGTCGGCGCGGTCTATCGCGGCGAGCATATGGAGATCACCACCTTCGTCGAGAAGGCGATCGGCTCTGAGCTGTCCGGCAACCTTGCCGACGTCTGCCCGGTGGGTGCGCTGACCCACAAGCCCTACGCCTTCACGGCGCGTCCGTGGGAGCTGCGCAAGACCGAGACCATCGACGTCCTCGACGCCGTGGGGTCGAACATCCGCGTCGACTCCCGTGGTCCCGAGGTGATGCGCGTCCTGCCGCGCGTCAACGACGACATCAACGAGGAGTGGCTGAACGACAAGAGCCGCTACTCGTATGACGGTCTGAAGCGCCAGCGCCTGGATCGCCCCTACATCCGCCAGAACGGCAAGCTGGTCCCGGCCAGCTGGGCCGAGGCCTTCACCGCCATCGCGGCGCGTCTGAAGGGGCTGCCCGGCAACCGCGTCGCCGCCATCTCCGGCGATCTGGTCGATGTCGAGGCGCAGTTTGCCCTGAAGGAGCTGCTGTCGCGTCTGGGGTCGACCAGCCTCGACTGCCGCCAGGACGGTGCGCGGTTCGACACCTCGGTGCGCGCCGGCTATCTGTTCAACTCGGGCATCGCCGGCATCGAGAAGGCCGACGTCATCCTGCTGGTCGGCACCAACCCGCGCTGGGAAGGCACGCTGGTCAACGCCCGCATCCGCAAGCGCTATCTGGCGGGCGGCGTCACCATCGCCTCCATCGGCGAGCAGCGTGACCTGACTTACCCCTACAGCGTGATCGGTTCCGGTCCGGACACGCTGCAGCAGCTGGTCGACGGCAGCCACCCGTTCTCCGAGACGCTGCGCGCGGCCAAGAACCCGATGATCATCGTCGGCATGGGGGCCTTCCAGCGCACCGACGGTCTCGCGGTCCAGGCCGCAGCCCGTCTGGTCGGCGAGGTCTACGGCATGTTCCGCGACGACTGGAGCGGCTTCAACGTGCTGCACACCGCCGCGGCGCGCGTCGGCGGCATCGAAGCCGGCTTCCTGCCGGGCGAGGGCGGCCGCGACCTCCACGGCATCCTCGACGGCGCGTCGAAGGGCGAGATCGATTTCGTCTACCTGCTGGGTGCCGACGAGATCGACATGGCCAAGCTCGGCAACGCCTTCGTCGTCTACCAGGGCCACCATGGCGATGCCGGTGCCCACCGCGCCGACGTCATCCTGCCGGGTGCCGCCTACACCGAGAAGAACGCGGTCTACGTCAACACCGAGGGCCGCCCGCAGCTTGCACGCCTCGCGGTGTTCCCGCCTGGCGAAGCGCGCGAGGACTGGAAGATCGTCCGCGCCCTGTCGGAAGTCCTGGGCACCACGCTGCCCTTCGACACCCACGGCCAGCTGCGCCAGCGTTTGATGGCCGCCAACCCGATCTTCGGCGCGGTCGGTGAGACGACCGCGACGAGCTGGGCACCGTTCGGTGCGCAGGGTCCGGTCGATGCCGCCCCCTTCGTGACGCCGATCACCAATTTCTACATGACCGACCCGATCAGCCGGGCGTCGGTGACGATGGCCAACTGCACGGAAGCGCTGGTGGGCCCTGCTCAGGAGAGGACTGGCACCCATGGCTGAGTTCTGGAGCGGCTTTCTCCTGCCGCTGATCATTATGGTCCTGCAGATCCTGGCGATCACCGTGCCGCTGCTGGTTGCCGTCGCCTTCATGACCTATGCCGAGCGCAAGATCATGGGCGCGATGCAGATGCGCCAGGGTCCGAGCATCGTCGGTCCCTTCGGCCTGATGCAGCCCTTCGCCGACGGCCTGAAGCTGTTCGCCAAGGAACAGATCCTGCCGGAAGGCGCCAACCGCGTGGTGTTCTACATCGCGCCGATGCTGACCTTCTTCCTGGCGCTGATCGCCTGGGCGGTCATCCCGTTCGACTACGG
>NZ_BADK01000249.1 GCF_000333595.1 Azospirillum sp. B506 | reverse complement strand
TCGCACCTCCCGACTCGGGTTCGAGGGGCACCCCTTCCGCAAGGACTTCCCGCTGACCGGCTATGTCGAGGCCCGTTACGACGAGGACCAGAAGCGCGTGATCTACGAGCCGGTCCGTCTGACCCAGGATTTCCGCGCCTTCGACTTCCTCAGCCCGTGGGAAGGCATGACCAACGTCATGCTGCCCGGCGATGAGAAGGCGGCCCTCCAGGACGGGAGCAAGAAGCCGTGAGCATGACCGTTTCGACCGAATCGGCGACCGGCGTCGTCTCGACGGGGCCGAACGGGGCGATCAGCGCCTCCGGTCCGGAGAGCAAGACGCAGATCAAGCCCTACACGATGAATTTCGGGCCGCAGCATCCGGCCGCCCACGGCGTGCTCCGTCTGGTGATGGAGCTGAACGGCGAGGTGGTGGAGCGCTGCGATCCGCACATCGGCCTGCTGCACCGCGGCACCGAAAAGCTGATCGAGTACAAGACCTACATCCAGGCCGTGCCGTATTTCGACCGGCTGGACTATGTCAGCCCGATGTGCATGGAGCACGCCTATGTGCTCGGCATCGAGAACCTGCTGCAGATCAAGGCGCCGCTGCGCGCCCAGTACATCCGCGTGCTGTTCTCGGAAATCACCCGCATCCTGAACCACATCCTGTCGATCACGACCGGCGCGCTCGACGTCGGCGCGATCACCCCGGCGCTGTGGGGCTTCGAGGAACGCGAAATCCTCATGGAGTTCTACGAGCGCGTGTCGGGTGCCCGCCTGCACGCCAACTATTTCCGGCCGGGCGGCGTCGCCTGGGATATTCCGGACGGGCTGCTGGACGACATCTGGGCCTTCACCGAGCGTTTTCCGAAGTTCATGGACGACCTCGAAAGCCTGCTGACCGAGAACCGCATTTTCAAGCAGCGCACGGTCGACATCGGCATCGTTACCAAAGAGCAGGCGCTCGACTGGGCCTTCACGGGTCCGATGCTGCGCGGCTCCGGCGTCGCCTGGGATCTGCGCAAGTCGCAGCCCTACGAGGTCTATGACCGCATGGAGTTCGACGTCCCGGTCGGCCTGACCGGCGACTGCTGGGCGCGCTATCTGGTCCGCATGGAGGAGATGAAGCAGTCGCTGCGCATCATCCGCCAGTGCTGCAAGGAAATGCCGGCCGGTCCGTACAAGATCCAGGACCGCAAGGTGTCCCCGCCGCCGCGCGGCGAGATGAAGCGCTCGATGGAAGCGCTGATCCACCACTTCAAGCTCTTCACCGAGGGCTTCCACGTTCCCGCCGGCGAGACCTACACCGCCATCGAGGCGCCCAAGGGCGAATTCGGCGTGTATCTGGTGTCCGACGGCACCAACAAGCCCTACCGCTGCAAGATCCGCGCACCGGGCTTCGCCCATCTTCAGGGCCTGGACTTCATGTCGAAGGGGCACATGCTGGCCGACGCCGTCGCCAACATCGCCTCGATGGACATCGTTTTCGGAGAAATCGATCGATGAGCGCGCCCGCTTCCGATCACGGCCACGCCGAGCCGACCAGCTTCACCTTCACTCCGGAAAATCTGGAGCTGGCGAAGCGCATCATCGCCAAGTATCCGCAAGGCCGCCAGGCCAGCGCCTGCATGCCGCTGCTGGACGTTGCCCAGCGCCAGAATGGCGGCTGGCTGCCGCGCGTCGCCATGGACGCCGTGCCCGACCTGTTGGGGATGCCGCGCATCCGCGTGTACGAGGTCGCGACCTTCTA
>NZ_BADK01000250.1 GCF_000333595.1 Azospirillum sp. B506 | reverse complement strand
CATCGGGCTGAACGAGGTGCAGATCGGCATCCTCAAGACCGCGGCCAAGAAGCGCGACTACTACTACCTGTCGCCGGAAGGCCGCCGGCTGTTCTCGCTCGCCCTCGGGCCGGTGGCCCTCGCCTTCGTTGGCGTCTCCGACAAGGAGAGCGTGGTGCAGGTGCGCGAGCTGGCCGCCAGCCATGGCGCCGACTGGCCCTTTCAGTGGCTCCAGAAGAAAGGGGTGCGCTATGACCACCTTCTGTAAAGCGGCCGGCGCGCTCCTGGCCGGCCTCGCCCTGCTGCCGGCGCCGGCCGAAGCGGATGAGTGGGGCTGTCAGGTCCTGCTCTGCATGAGCAACCCCGGCGGGCCGACGCAGTTTGCGGAATGCGTGCCGCCGATTGAGCGGCTGTGGCGGCATCTGCGCCGCGGCGGCAGCTTTCCCACCTGCGATATGGCCGGCTCGCCGCAAAGCGGCGGCTCCTACGTGCAGCAGGTGGTCGACCCCTACGACCTCTGCCCGGCCGGTCTCCAGCCGGCGCCGGCCGGCCAGTGGGTCGGCAGCCGCTCGCTGCTTGCACTCTTACCGCTTGGGGGCCTGCCGGCCGAAGGGGACAACGCCCGGCCGGCCCAGTCGGAAGCGTTGATCACCGGCGACCACGGCGGGCGCCTGGGACCGCGCGCCTGTGTCGGCTCCCTGATGGGCACCACCGTCCAGGGCGGCTCGGACGATGAACGGATCACCGTCTCCATCTACGACGCCGTGCAATGGCTGCAACCGAAGTCGCCGCAAGCCTTCGACGTCTACATCGACTCCCGGCTTTTCCACCGCGTCCGCATGCAATAGGTGCCCCGATGCGCAAGCCCCTCTCCGCCCTTCTGCTGTCTGCCCTGGTGTTCCAGACCTTGCCGGCGCACGCCCAAGGCATCCCGGTGATCGATGTGTCGGCCATCGCGCAGATGATCACCCAGGTCGCCAACCAGATGGAGCAGATCAGCAATCAGGTTCAGATGATCGAGAACCAAGCCCGCACGCTCCAGACGTTGGGCGGCGGCAGCTTCGGTGAGTTGAACGGCAATCTCGGCCAGCAGGTCGGCCAGCTCAACGCGGTGATGAACCGGGTCCAGGGGATCGGCTATCAGCTCGGCGGCATTGAACAGGAATTCAACCAGCTCTTCCCGCCGGGAGCGAACTGGCAGTCGGTGCCGACCGAGGACGTGGCGCCCTATTATCAGCGCTGGTTCAGCCAGCTGCCAGATGCCTCGCGCACGGCGATTGACAGTCAGGGGG
>NZ_BADK01000251.1 GCF_000333595.1 Azospirillum sp. B506 | reverse complement strand
CCACGGATCGCAACCCCTCCCCAACGACCTCTCCGACGGAGCGGTCGACGCCACCCTTCGCCTGATGCTTCGCCGCGGAAAGTAAGCCTGACATGCGCGCCCTCCCCCTCTCGATCGGCACCATCCACTTCGTCGGCATCGGCGGTATCGGCATGAGCGGCATCGCCGAGGTGCTGCGGAACCTGGGCTACACCGTCCAGGGGTCCGACCTTGCCGAGAACGCCAACGTCAAGCGCCTGCGTGAGCTGGGCATCAAGGTGTTCGTCGGCCATCGCGGCGAGAACATCGCCGGCGCTGCCGTCGTCGTCGTCTCCTCCGCCGTCAAGCGCGACAATCCGGAGGTGGTGGCCGCCCGCGCTGCCCTGGTTCCGGTGGTGCGCCGTGCCGAGATGCTGGGCGAGCTGATGCGCCTGAAATGGGCCATCGCCATCGGCGGCACCCATGGCAAGACCACGACCACCTCGATGGTCGGCCACATGCTGGAGCACGCCAACCTCGACCCGACGGTCATCAACGGCGGCATCATCAACGCCTACGGCTCCAACACCCGGCTGGGCACCGGCGACTGGATGGTGGTCGAGGCGGACGAGAGCGACGGCACCTTCGTCAAGCTGCCGGCCTGCATCGCCGTCGTCACCAACATGGATCCGGAGCATCTGGACTTCTACGGCACCTTCGACAACGCGCGGGCCGCCTTCGACAGCTTCGTCCAGAACATACCCTTCTACGGCTTCGCGGCACTCTGCATCGACCATCCCGAGGTGCAGGCGATGATTCCCCGCGTGTCGGACCGCCGCATCGTCACCTACGGCTTCTCGCCGCAGGCCGACATCCGCGCGGTCAACGTGGAGCTGGGGCCGGACGGCGCCAAGTACGACGTGCTGATCTATGACCGCCACACCGGCGAGAGCCGCGCCATCGCCGGCGTGCGCCTGCCGATGTACGGGCCGCACAATGTCCAGAACTCGCTGGCTTGCTTCGCGGTGGGCAACGAGATGGGCCTGCCCGACGTGGTGATGCGCGACAGCATGGCCAAGTTCCAGGGCGTGAAGCGCCGCTTCACCAAGACCGGCGAGGCCAACGGCATCACCGTCATCGATGATTACGGTCACCATCCGGTGGAGATCGCCGCCGTGCTGAAGGCCGCCCGTACCGCCGGCACCGGCCGCACCATCGCCGTGGTCCAGCCCCACCGCTATTCCCGCCTCGCCAACCTGTTCGAGGAGTTCTGCACCTGCTTCAACGACGCCGACGCCGTGATCGTCGCCGACGTCTATGCCGCCGGCGAGGCCCCCATCGAGGGCGTCAGCCGCGACAGCCTGGTGGAGGGCCTGCGCATGCACGGCCACCGCCACGTCGTTGCCTTGCAAAACCAGCAGGAACTGGCTCAGGTGGTCCGCGAGATGGCCAAGCCCGGTGACTTCGTCGTCTGCCTGGGCGCCGGCAACATCACCCAGTGGGCGAACGCCCTGCCGGGTGAGCTGGCCGCCCTCTATGGCGCGACGCGATGACGGCAGCGCCCAGCATGAACGCCTCCGAAGGCCACTTGATCGAGCGGATGCCCGCCGTGCGCGGCCGGCTGACCGCCGACGCTGCACTGGCGCCGGTGACGTGGTTCCGCGTCGGCGGCCCGGCCGAGGTGATGTTCCGCCCGGCCGACGCCGACGACCTCGCCGACTTCCTGGCCGCCCTGCCGGCCGGGGTGCCGGTGACGGTGATCGGTGTCGCCTCCAACCTGCTGGTGCGCGATGGCGGTGTGCCGGGCGTCACCATCCGGCTCGGCCGCGGCTTCACCGACATCACGGCAGATGGGATGACGCTGGCCGCCGGGGGCGGCGGCCCTCGACCTGAACGTCGCCATGGTCGCCCGCGAAGCCGGCAT
>NZ_BADK01000252.1 GCF_000333595.1 Azospirillum sp. B506 | reverse complement strand
CATCTCGCCCGCCATCGCGGGATGGAGGGCTACATCGCCGCCAAAAAACTGATCTTCCACCGCCAGACCCGGCCGCGCACGGCTGTGATCGGGGTGGACGACGAGCATTGCAGCAAGATCCACGCCGACCTCGTCGCCGCCGGCGACCAGCGCATCTGGCCGATCTCCGCCCGGGGGCCGGTGGCCGGTGGCGTCTATGCCGCGGACGGCTGGCTGGTCGACGACACCGACGGCGGGGCGGTTCGTGTCGCCGACCTGTCGGCGCTGCCGAGCCTGCTCGGCGCCCATAACTGGCAGAACGCCGCCGCCGCCTTCGCCACCTGCAAGGCCGCCGGACTGCCGGTGCCGGCCATCGTCGCGGCGATGGCGACCTTCCCCGGCCTCGCCCACCGGCAGCAGCTGGTCGGAACGCTGGAAGGGGTGCGCTTCGTCAACGACAGCAAGGCGACCAACGCCGACGCCACGGAAAAGGCGCTCGCGACCTTCGACCCGATCTACTGGATCCTGGGCGGACAGGCCAAGGACACCGGGCTGAACGGGCTGGAGGGCTATATGGGCCGCATCCGCCACGCTTTCCTGATTGGCGAGGCACAGGAACAATTCGCCGCATGGCTCGATGCGCATGGCGTTGCTTATACACGCTGTGGAACGCTGGATGTTGCGACTGCGAAGGCGGCCGGACTGGCTCTGGCGGAACGGTTGGACGGTGCCTGCGTGCTGTTGTCCCCAGCTTGCGCATCCTGGGACCAGTTCGCCAATTTCGAGAAGCGTGGCGAAGCCTTCGCGGCCTATGTCGCGGGCATTGTCTCGGCGCATGGTGGCGCGCATGAGCACACCGGGGACGGCACCAGCGGGGGCGTTGCATGATCACCTTCGACCGTACCGACCAATCGATCTTTGGCCGCTGGTGGTGGACCGTCGACCGTTGGCAGCTCGGCGCCGTCGCCCTGTTGATGTTCCTCGGCACCGTCCTGATCACCGCGGCCAGCCCGCCCGTGGCCGAGCGCATCGGCATCCAGGACACCTTCTATTTCGTCGAACGCCATGTGATGATGCTGATCCCGGCGATCGCCATCATGATCGGCGTCTCGCTGCTCAGCCCGCGCGGCGTGCGCCGGGTGGCGCTTGGTGTGTTCCTGATCTCGGTGCTGCTGGTCTACGCCACCCTGGTGGTGGGCGTCGAGATCAAGGGCGCCCGCCGCTGGATCCATGTCCCCGGCCTGTCGATCCAGCCGTCGGAATTCGTGAAGCCCGCTTTCGCCGTGGTCGCCGCCTGGCTGTTCTCGCTGTCGCGCACCAATCCGGGCTTCCCCGGCGCGCTGGTGTCGATGGTGCTCTATGGCATCACCATGGCCGGCCTGATCCTGCAGCCTGACCTGGGCATGACCTTCGTCGTTTCCGCCGTGTGGTTCACCCAGTTCTTCCTGGCCGGGCTGAACCTCGTGCTGGTGATGGGGCTGGGCGGGCTGGGCGTGGTCGGGCTGGTCGGCGCCTATTACACGCTGCCGCACGTCACCAGCCGCATCAACCGATTCCTCGACCCGCATGCCGGCGACAACTATCAGGTCAACCGCTCGCTGGAAGCCTTCGCCAACGGCGGGCTGATGGGCACCGGCCCCGGCCAGGGCACGGTGAAATTCTACCTGCCCGATAGCCATGCCGACTTCATCTTCGCGGTGGCGGGCGAGGAGCTGGGGCTGATCTTCTGCCTTGGGCTGGTGGTTCTGTTTGCATTTGTTGTGTTGCGCGGGTTCGCTCGTGTCTTCAACGACAATAATTATTTCGTTTTGCTGGCCGCCGCCGGTCTTCTGATCCAGTTCGGGCTTCAGGCTGCGATCAACATGGGTTCGTCCTTGCATCTTATGCCGACCAAGGGCATGACCCTGCCGTTCATTTCCTACGGCGGCTCCTCGCTGCTCGCTCTCGGGTTCGGCATGGGTATGGTTCTGGCACTGACACGCAAACGTTTCGGCCCGGCGGAATGAGGAGGCCGACCGACTTGAGCGCAACGAGACATGATGCGGGCTTCGACGCCAACGCCGACAGGGTGATCGTGCTGGCCGCCGGCGGTACCGGCGGGCACATGTTCCCGGCCGAAGCACTGGCGCGCGAGCTGCTGGCCCGTGGCCGTGCGGTCACGCTGGTCACCGACAAGCGCGGCCATGCCTTCGGCGAGACCCTGCCGGAAGTGCCGGTCCACCGCATCCGCGCCGCCTCCCCTGGCGCCGGCATCGCCGGCAAGCTGAAGGCCGCCATCCAGATGGGCCTCGGCCTTTTGGAGGCGCGGGCGCTGATGCGCCGGCTCGATCCCGCTGCGGTGGTCGGCTTCGGCGGCTACCCGTCGGTCCCCACCGTCTATGCCGCCATCCAGTCGAAGTTGCCGGCCCTGCTGCACGAGCAGAATGCCGTGCTGGGCCGCGCCAACCGGATGCTGGTCGCAGGCGCCAGCCGCATCGCCGTCGCCTTCCCCAACATCGAGAAGCTGGGCGACGCGCAACGCACCAAGATCATCCGCACCGGCAATCCGGTCCGTCCGGCGGTCACCGCCCATCGCCTGTCTCCCTACGAAACGCCGTTGGCGAACGGCCCGGCCCGCCTGCTGGTGATCGGCGGCAGCCAGGGCGCCCGAATCTTCTCCGAGGTGATCCCCGCGGCGCTGGCCCTGCTGCCCGAGGACCTGCGCGCCCGCATCCATCTGGCACAGCAGTGCCGGCCGGAGGATCTGGAGGCTGCCCGCGACGCGCTGGAGCCGCTGGGTCTCGCCCGGCTGGAACTGCAGACCTTCTTCCGTGATGTGCCGGAGCGGCTGGCCGCCTGCCATCTCGCCGTCACGCGCGCGGGTGCCTCCACCATCGCCGAACTGACCTGCGTCGGCCGTCCGGCGATCCTGGTGCCGTACCCGCACGCCACCGACGACCACCAGACCGCCAACGCCCGCCATCTGGCGGAGGCCGGAGCCGCCTGGCTGGTGCCGCAGCCTTCCTTCACCGCAAGCGCGCTGGCGGAACGGCTGTCCACCCTGCTGGCCGATCCGCAGGCGCTCGCCGCCGCCGCCCGGGCCGCCCATGGCTGGNGCACCGCCGATGCCGCCGCCGCACTGGCCGACGCCGTGTTGGCGATGCTGGACGGCAGCCCGCCCGCTGCTCTTGCCCAGGGTCACGCCGACNGATCCGAACACGCCCGGCGCTCATCCCGCGGTGCCAGCGCCAAGGGG
>NZ_BADK01000253.1 GCF_000333595.1 Azospirillum sp. B506 | reverse complement strand
GGCCGACCTGATAAGATGCCGACATGAGCAGCTTCCGCCGGATCGACCGCCCATCCCCCAACCACGGCCCCCGGACAGAGGGCACGCGGGTGGATCTGCTGATTCTGCACTACACCGGCATGCCCAGTGCCGCCCATGCGCTGGAGCGGCTGTGCGACCCGGCAGCCCAGGTCAGCGCCCATTACACGGTGGACGAGGACGGCACCATCTACGCCCATGTGCCGGAGGATCGCCGTGCCTGGCATGCCGGCCGGTCGAACTGGCGCGGGGCGGAGGATGTCAACAGCCGCTCCATCGGCATCGAGATCGTCAACCCCGGCCACGAGTTCGGCTACCGCCCCTTTCCGCCAGCGCAGATGGCGGCGGTGGCAGAGCTTTGCCTGGACATCGTCAAGCGCCACGGCATCGCCCCCGCCGACGTGCTGGGCCACAGCGACGTGGCGCCCGCCCGCAAGGAGGATCCGGGCGAGCTGTTCGACTGGCCGGGCCTCGCCGCCCAGGGGGTGGGACTTTGGCCCACACCGTCCCAGGCCGACGATGGAGCCTTCGACGATGCCGAGATCTCCACGCTGCTGGGACGCTATGGGTACGACACGGCCGAACCGCGGTCTCTGCTCGCCTTCCAACGTCATTTCCATCCCAACGGCCTGACCGGCACTCCCGATGCCGAGACGGTGCGGCGCCTGCGCGCATTGCTGCGGCTGACAGGGCGATGATGGTCAGCCCTCCGCGATTTGGGATTTGCCCCCACGGCCGCTTCCCTATATGAACGACCGCGCCAGATGGCCGGATGGTCGCCTTCGGTTTCGACCGGGGGAGGAAAGTCCGGGCTCCACGGAAACACGGTGCCGGCTAACGGCCGGCGGGGGCGACCCTAGGGACAGTGCCACAGAAAGCAAACCGCCGGCGTTTCGACGCAGGTAAGGGTGAAAGGGTGCGGTAAGAGCGCACCGCGGACCCGGCAACGGGGACGGCACGGTAAACCCCACCGGGAGCAAGACCGAATAGGAGCGGCCCGACCACCGTCCCCGCAAGGGGATGGGCGTGGGTCAAGCGCGTTTCCGCGCCGCCGCTCGGGTTGGTCGCGCGAGGCGTCCGGGCAACCGGCGTCCCAGACGAATGGCCATCGCCTGCCCTTCGGGGCGGGATACAGAACCCGGCTTACAGGCCATCTGGCACTTTCCCCCCTCTTTTGCCCATTCTGTCCCATGATGGGGTCCCCATCGGGGCGAACTTTCCCATGATCCCCCATGATGGGCATCCATTTGCCCTGCCCTGCCCCTTTCGACGGATGGGCTTGGGATGGCATGGGCAGCTTCCAATGTCGTCCACAGGGCAGACGCGCCCCCCAATCCCGGGATCCCGCAGTCTGCCGGGCTTTTCTGCGGCCATCCCCAGAATGCGCACGCTCACATCCACATTTTCCCCAGACTAATCCACAGCCGGTGGATAACTGTGGGGCGATTTCCCATGCCGTCCCATGCCGGACCGGGGGTTCCCAACCAAGGCCCTATGCCATCCGAAGGGGTCGATTCGGCAGCAGGACGAACCATGGGTGCATAGGATTTTCTTAAAATTTTGGAACGTTTCACGAACGGATGTGGATAACATTATCCACATTGCCCGAGTCACGAGAAATACTGCAATGATTCTGAAATTTCGTACACCAACTTGCCCCGATGCCACAGCCTGACCCAAAAGTCTTGACACCCCCGTCTGAATACTCGGGGGGCCGTTGACGCCCATGCCGTCCCATGCTATCCCAAGACTGCCCATTTAAGGGGGGCTCTTACCCATTCTGGTTAACACCGGGGCGGGGGGCTGAATGGGTCAAGCGGGGCTAGCGCGGAGCACCCGACCGCGCACGGGGGATAGCAAGGGGGATCGCCGGGCCTATGGCCGTTTTCCTGTCCACATACGTCAATAAGGTTGACAGGAAAGGGCGTGTGTCGATCCCGGCACAGTTCAGGCAGTCGCTTGCCAAGACGTCGGCTCCCAGCACCGTCTATCTCTGGCCCTCGCTGAACCACCAGGCGCTGGAAGGCGCCGACCAGGACTATCTCGACGTCCTCTCCGAAAGCCTCGAATCCCCTGACCTCGATGCCGACGAGCGCGACATGATCGAGACCTTCATCTTCGGAAAGCTGATCCCCGTCTCCTCCGATGCCGAAGGCCGCATCGTCCTGCCCAAGGAGCTGGCGGAGTTCGCCGGCATCACCGAGGAGGCCGCCTTCATCGGCCGCCGCAAGACCTTCCAGATCTGGGAACCCGACGCGCTGAAGGCCCACGAGGCCGCTCTGCGCGAGCAGGTCGTGCGCAAGGACATCTCCCTCAGCCAGATCGTCGCCAAGGCCTCCCGCGGCGCCGCCAGCCGGAGCGGGGAGGGCGCCTGATGACCGAGACCCGCATCCATATCCCCGTCCTGCTGGACGAGGTGATCGCAGCGCTGTCCCCGCGTGATGGCGGCCTCTATGTCGACGGCACCTTCGGCGCCGGCGGCTACAGCCGGGCCCTCCTGCAATCGGCCTCCTGCCGCGTGATCGGCATCGACCGCGATCCCGCCGCCATCGAGCGCGGCCGGGCACTCGCCCTTGAGTTCCCCGGCCGGCTCGACGTGATCGAGGGCCGGTTCGGCGACATGGACCAGCTGCTGGCCGGGCATGGCGTCGACAAGGTCGATGGCGTTGCGCTCGACGTCGGCGTCTCCTCCCCCCAGATCGACGAGCCGGAACGGGGTTTCTCCTTCCGTTTCGACGGCCCGCTCGACATGCGGATGGGACGGGATGGACCGACCGCCGCCGACATCGTCAACACCGCCGACGAGGCGGACCTCGCCGACATCCTCTATCATCTGGGCGAGGAACGGATGGCGCGCCGCGTCGCCCGCGCCATCGTCGCCGCCCGCCGCGAGGCGCCGATCGAGCGCACGGCACGGCTGGCCGACGTCATCCGCTCGGTGGTGCCGAAGGGGAAGGGCGACGCGATCGATCCGGCCACCCGCAGCTTCCAGGCCCTGCGCATCCATGTGAACGACGAGCTGGGCGAATTGCGGCGCGGCCTGTCCGCCGCCGAGTCGCTGCTGGCGCCCGGCGGGCGTCTGGCCGTCGTCTCCTTCCATTCGCTGGAGGACCGCGAGGTCAAGGCGTTCCTGCGGGAACGCTCCTCGCCGCCGCCCTCCCCGTCCCGCCACACGCCCGTGACCGCGGTCGCGGCGCATCATCCATCCTTCCGCCTGCTCTCCCGGAAGCCCGTGGACCCGAGCGAGGCCGAAGCCCGCAATAACCCCCGCGCCCGGTCCGCCCGGCTGCGCGCGGCTGAACGTACCGAGGCGCCTGCGTTCCCGGCGTCCGGCAAGGAGGCAGCATGAAAGGCAAGACCTGGCTGTTCTGGGGCGGCCTGATCGCGGCCGCCGGTGGCGTGCTGTTCCAGACCAGCTACGACGTCCAGGATCTTGAGGAGAAGCTCGCCGGGCTGAACCGCAAGATCATTCAGGAGCAGGAATCCATCCAGGTCCTGAAGGCCGAGTGGAGCTACCTGAACGATCCCACCAAGCTAGAGCAGATGGCGCAGGCCTATCTGGCGTTGCAGCCGACCGAGCCGCGCCAGTACATGGCGACGGACATGATCCCGATGCGCCCGGCCGATGCGGTCCCGCCCGCAGTCCAGACACCGCCCGGCCTCGCTCCGCTGCCGCCGATGGTCCGCGCGCCCGGCACCGGCAATTCGCAGCTGGCCGCCGCCCGCGCGCCCGCCGTCCCCAATGCCGCCAACAACAGCGGCACCACGGGAATCGTTCCCGTCGGGCTGCCGGCCGGCGCCGCCCTGGTGAAACCGCTGCCGATGGACAAGGCGCTGGAACGCGCGCCGGTCGTCGTGCCGGCATCCCTGCCCGCCTCCGGCGCCCTCGCCGACCCGTCCCGCGCCAACCGGATCAAGCCGGCCGCCCTGGTCCCCGGCTCCGCCCGCGCGCCAGCCGAGAAGTCCACCGACCGTGCAGCTCCGGCCGCCGGGAAATTGGCCCCGACCGCTCCGACCTCGCGGCCGACCGAACTGGCGTCCCGTCCGACGCCGGCACCGGCGCCGAAGGTCGCCGCCGCTCCTGCGGCGCAGCAGCAGCCCTATCAACCCAAGCCGACCGACAGCCTCGGGATGCTGGTCGCGCGCCTGGGTGCCAATCGATGAGCGGTCAAGACCTCGGTGGCCCGGCAGGCTACGGCCAGCCCGGCGCCAGCACAGGCAGCACCTATGTGCCCTCGCCGGCGCCGTCGCCCTTTCCGCCGCCCGCCCCGCAGCCGTCCGTCAAACCGCGGACCTCGCTGGCCGTTGCGCTGGAACAGAGCCGTTACCGCCTGATGGTGACGGCCGCCGTGGTCACGACCGTCTTCACCGCCATCAGCGTCAAGCTGGCGATGGCCACGCTGCTCGCCGGCGGTGGCGATCCGCGCCAGCATGTGGCGCTGGAGATCGGTGAAACCACCAACAACCGCGCCGACATCATTGACCGGAACGGCAACCTGCTGGCGACCTCGCTGGTCACCCAGTCGCTGTACGCCGACCCCAAGCTGGTCTCACGCCCGGAAGAGGCCGCGCAGAAGCTGGTCAGCGCCCTGCCGGACCTGGATTACAAGGACGTCCTCGCCAAGCTGAGCGGTGACCGCCGCTTCGTCTGGCTGAAGCGCAACCTGACGCCGAAGCAACAGGCCGCCGTCCACCGTCTCGGCATTCCTGGTGTCGCGTTCGAGCAGGAGGAGCGCCGCTTCTACCCGGCCGGTCCGCTGACCGCCCATATCGTCGGCTTCACCGGCATCGACAACAACGGCCTTGCCGGCATGGAGCAGGGCTTCAACAAGCGGCTGATTGAGGAGCCGGGAACGCCGCTCCAGCTCTCGATCGACCTGCGGCTGCAACACGTCCTGAAGAAGGAGCTGACTGCCACGGTGCAGGAGTTCAGCGCCATCGGCGCCGCCGGCATCGTCTTCGACGTGCGCAATGGCGAAGTGCTGTCGATGGTCTCGCTGCCCGACTTCGACCCGCAGGACCCGACCGGCCTGAACCCCGAGACGCTGTTCAACCGGGCGACGCTCGGCGTCTACGAGATGGGATCGACCTTCAAGATTTTCAACTCTGCGTTGGCATTCGAAAGCGGCAAGATCCGTGTTTCGGACATGTTCGATGCCGCGCATCCGGTGAAGGTCGGCCGCTTCACCATCAACGACTATCACAGCCTGCACCGCGCCCTGACGGTGGCGGAAGTGTTCCAGCACTCCTCCAACCTCGGTTCCGTGCGCATGATCCAGCTGATCGGCGTGGCGGCGCAGAAGGCCTTCATGACCAAGATGGGCTTCACCAGACCCACCGGGCTGGAGTTGCCGGAAAACGGCTGGCCGCTGGTGCCCAACCCGTGGCGCGAAATCAACAGCTACACCATCTCCTTCGGCCACGGCATCTCGGTCAGTCCGATGCACACGGTGGCTGCCGCCGCATCCGTCATCAACGGCGGCTTCTTCCACAAGCCGACCCTGCTGAAGCGCAAGCCGGGAGAGGAAATCCCGACCGAACAGGTGGTGTCGCGCCAGACCTCCGACATGATGCGGCGCATGTTCCGCTTCGTGGTCACCGAAGGAACCGGCAGGACCGCTGCCGTCAAGGGCTATCTCGTCGGCGGCAAGACCGGCACGGCGGACAAGCAGAAGGGCAAGCATTACGAGAAGAACTCGCGCATGTCCTCGTTCCTCGGCGCGTTCCCGATGAACGATCCGCGCTACATCGTCTATGTGCTGGTCGATGAACCCAAGGGCATCGCCCGGACCGGCGGCTTCGCGACCGGCGGCACCGTCGGCGCCCCGACCGTGGGCCGCATCATCAAGCAGATCGGCCCGCTGCTGAACGTGCCGACGCTGGACGAGAATGCGCCGGAAATCCTGAACACCACCTACCTCAACGCCGCCGGTTCCACCAACTGGCAGCAATCGCTGCCGCCCGTCACCGCCCCACCCCCGTCGAAGGGAAGCACAGTTGCGTCTTTCCCAACTCAGACAAAGCCGCGCTGACGGCAATCCGGCCGACAGCGCCTCTCCCCAGCCTCCGGCCGGGGACGATCCGGAGATCACCGGGCTGACCGCCGACATCCGCGCGGTCAGGCCCGGTTTTGTCTTTGCCGCCCTGCAGGGCGTGAAGACCGATGGGCGCATCTTCATCCCGCACGCGGTTGCCAGGGGCGCCGCCGCGGTGCTGGCCGCCGAAGACACGAGTCTGCCCGCCGATTCGTCATCCACCGTCCTGCTCACCGATCCGCAACCCCGCCTCGCCTTCGCGCGGATGGCCGCCGCCTTCCATGGCTGGCGCCAGCCGGAGACGGTGGTGGCGGTGACAGGAACCAACGGCAAGACCTCCACCGTCCAGTTCGCCGCCCAGATCTGGACGCGCATGGGGTTGAGCGCCGGCAGCATGGGCACATTGGGGTTGATCGGCCCCGGCCTGAACATCTATGGCGGCATGACCACACCCGACCCGGTCTCGCTGCATCGCGACCTCGCGACGGCGAAGGATGCCGGCATCGATCATCTCGCGATGGAGGCGTCGAGCCACGGGCTGCAGCAATTCCGGCTCGACGCCGTGGCGATCAAGGCTGCCGGCTTCACCAACCTGACGCTGGACCATCTGGACTATCATGGCACGATGGAGGCCTATCGGGAGGCGAAGGCACAGCTCTTCCAGCGTATTTTGCCACCAGGATGCGCCGCTGTCCTGAATGCGGACAGCAACGACTTCCATTTTTTTGCCGCAATTTGTAACGAACGTGGCCACCGCGTCCTGTCCTACGGTCTCGCCGGCACCGAGCTGCGGGTGACGGGGGTGGAGGCAACGGCCCATGGCCAGCGCCTCGCCCTGTCCGTGTTCGGTCGTGACGTGACGGTGGACCTGCCGCTGGTCGGACGCTTCCAGGCTTGGAACGTGCTTTGCGCGCTGGGGCTGGTCATCGGTTCCGGCGGCGACGTCGAGCAGGCGCTGGCCGCCCTTCCCCTGCTGGAAGGCGTGCCGGGCCGGCTTCAGCATGTCGCGACCCATCCCAACGGTGCGACGGTCTATGTCGATTTCGCCCACACGCCGGACGCGCTGGAAACGGTGCTGCTGGCGCTGCGGTCGCACGCCTCGCGCCATCTGGTGACGGTGTTCGGCTGCGGCGGCAACCGTGACCGCAGCAAGCGGCCGCTGATGGGGGCGCTGGCGGCCAGACTGGCCGACCGCGCCATCGTCACGGACGACAACCCGCGGACCGAGGACCCCGCCTTCGTGCGGAGCGAGGTGCTGGCCGGCGCCACCGGCGAGCTGGCCGGCCGTCTGGAGGAGATCGGCGACCGGGCCGAGGCGATCCGCACCGCGGTGCGGCAGCTTCAGCCCGGCGACCTGCTGGTCATCGCCGGGAAGGGCCATGAACAGGGACAAACCATCGGCACCGAGGTGCGTCCGTTCGACGATGCGGACGAGGCCCGGAAAGCCGTAGCGGAGGTTGGAGCATGAACGCGGACAAGACGGTCCTTTGGACGGCGGATGATGCGGCTGCCGCCACCGGCGGGCGTCTGGCCGGCCCGTCCGCCTGGGCCGCGACCGCTGTCACCATCGACAGCCGCAAGGTGGCGCCGGGCGACCTGTTCGTCGCCATCCGCGGGCCGAATTTCGACGGGCATGCCTTCGTCGGCGCAGCACTGGCCGCCGGGGCCGCCGCGGCGCTGGTCGACCATCTGCCGGACGGGCTGCCTGCGGACGCGCCGCTGCTGATCGCCCCGGCCGACACGCTGCAGTCGATGGCGGCGCTGGGCGCGGTGGCGCGGGCGCGCTGCGGCGCGCGCATCGTCGGCGTCACCGGTTCCGTCGGCAAGACCGGAACCAAGGAGACGCTGCGCCACGTCCTGTCAGCGCAAGGGTCGACCTATGCCAATGAAGGCAGCCTGAACAACCATTGGGGCGTGCCGCTGTCGCTCGCCCGCCTGCCGGCCGACAGCACCTACGGCGTCTTCGAGCTGGGGATGAACCACGCCGGCGAACTCGGCCCGCTGTCGCGGCAGGTCAAGCCGCATGTCGCCATCATCACCACCATCGAGGCGGTGCATCTGGAATTCTTCTCCGGCGTCGAGGCCATCGCCGACGCCAAGGCCGAGATCTTCGAGGGACTGGATGCCGACGGCATCGCCGTGCTGAACCGCGACAACGGGCAATATGCCCGGCTGGCCGCGGCCGCGCGCCGCCATGGACTGACCCGCATCTGGAGCTTCGGCGCCAATGAGGACGCCGACGCGCGGCTGATCGACTGCTCACTGCATGCCACCTGCAGTTCGGTGACCGCGGTCATCCGCGGCGAGCGGCTGCACTATTGCCTGTCGCAGCCCGGCAGGCACTGGGTGATGAACAGCCTGTCGGTGCTGCTGGCGGTGAAGGCGCTGGGCGGCGATGCCGCCGCCGCCGCCCGCTCCCTGTCCAGCCTGCCGCCGGTCAAGGGCCGCGGCACCCGCAAGCGCATCCAGTTGCCGCAGGGCGCCTTCACCCTGATCGACGAGAGCTACAACGCCAGCCCGGCCGCCATGGCGGCGACGCTGGAGGTGCTGGGCAAGGTCGATCCCGGTGCCGGCGGCCGGCGCATCGCCGTGCTGGGCGACATGCGGGAGTTGGGCGAACGTGCCGACGCACTGCATATCGGCCTGGCCGAGCCGCTGCGCGCCGCGCAGGTCGACGCCGTCTATGCCTGCGGCCCGCACATGAGGGCGCTGTTCGACCGCCTGCCGGCGGCGATGCGCGGCGCCTGGACCGAGACCAGCATGGAGCTGGCCCCCATCGTGACCGGGACCGTAAAAGGCGGCGACGTTATCATGGTCAAGGGGTCTTTGGGCAGTCGTACAGGTCTGATCGTCGATGCACTCGCGGCACTCGACAGCGGGCCTGAAAGCGAGGACAAAGCCGCCTCCCGAACCACCAACCAGCCGCAGGCCGCGCAGTCCGCGCAAGGCCCGCGAGGCTGACGGACCCAAATGCTCTACAACCTCCTCTTCGGTCTGGCCGACGTCTTCTCGCCGTTCAACCTGTTCCGGTACCTGACCTTCCGGACCGGCGGCGCCGTGATCACGTCGCTGGTCATCAGCTTCGTCTTCTTCCCGCGTCTGATCGCCTGGCTGAAGCGCAAGCAGGGCGAAGGCCAGCCCATCCGCGCCGACGGCCCCGAAAGCCACTTCAAGAAGAAGGGCACGCCCACCATGGGCGGCCTGATGATCCTGATCGCCATGACGGTCAGCACCCTGCTGTGGGCCGACCTGACCAACGCCTACATCTGGATCGTCCTGCTGGTGACCATCGGCTACGGCCTGATCGGCTTCGGCGACGATTACCTGAAGCTGACCAAGCGCAACACCAAGGGGCTGTCCGGCCGCTTCCGCCTGGGCTGGGAGATCGCCATCGGGCTGGTCGCCTCGGCGCTGATCATGTGGGTGTCGGCCCCGCCGCTGTCGGGCGGCGTCGCGGTCCCCTTCGTCAAGGATTTCCTGATCCAGCTGTCCTGGTTCTTCGTGCCCTTCGGCGCCTTCATCATGGTCGGCGCCTCGAACTCGGTGAACCTGACCGACGGGCTGGACGGGCTGGCCATCGTGCCGACGATGATAGCCGCCGGCTGCTTCGGCCTGATCTCCTACCTGTCGGGCAACGCCATCTTCGCCAACTACCTGCAAATCCACCATGTGCCGGGCTCCGGCGAACTGGCGGTGTTCTGCGGCGCACTGGTCGGCGCCGGACTGGGCTTCCTCTGGTACAACGCCCCGCCCGCCATGGTCTTCATGGGCGACACCGGGTCGCTGTCGCTGGGCGGTGCACTGGGCGCGGTCAGCGTGGTGACCAAGCACGAGATCGTGCTCGCCATCATCGGCGGCCTGTTCGTCCTGGAGACGGTGTCGGTGATCGTGCAGGTCGCGTCCTTCAAGCTGACCGGCAAGCGGGTCTTCCGCATGGCGCCGCTGCACCATCACTTCGAGAAGAAGGGCTGGGCGGAACCGACGGTGGTGATCCGCTTCTGGATCATCGCCTCGATCCTGGCGCTGGTCGGCCTGTCCACGCTGAAGCTGCGGTGAGGGGAGCCGGCGATGATCGACCTGTTCTATATGCAGGAGCTGCCCGTCGCGGTGATGGGGCTGGGCAAGTCCGGCCTCGCCACCGCCCGCGCACTGCGCGATAGCGGGGCCGAGGTGCGGGTGTGGGACGACAATCCCGCCTCCCGCGCAGCGGCGGAGGCCGAGGGCTTCGCCGTGGTCGATCTCGCCACCGCCGACCTGTCGGACCTGACGACCATCGTCTGGTCGCCCGGCATACCGCATACCTTTCCCAAACCGCACCCGGTGGCCGAGCGTGCCCGCGCGCTGGGGATCGAGCTGATCTGCGACATCGAGCTGCTGGGTCGGGCGGAGCGCGACTGCGCCTTCATCGGCATCACCGGCACCAACGGCAAATCAACCACCACCACGCTGATCGGCCACATCCTGGCCGCCACCGGGCGCAAGGCCGCGGTGGGCGGCAACCTAGGCACGCCGGTGCTGACCTTCGATCCCATCGGAGCCGGCGGCA
>NZ_BADK01000254.1 GCF_000333595.1 Azospirillum sp. B506 | reverse complement strand
TGGGCGATGGAGGAGGCACTGCGCTGCTCCGCCCTGTCGGCGGTGTTGGGCGAACTGGAGGGGGTGGACCTTACTGCCAGCCGGCGGCTCCAGCTCGCGGCCGAATCGACTGGGGTGACCGGCTTCCTGCTGGATCTGAGCGCCGGTGCATCGGGCGGACGCGCCAAACGAGGGGAAGGGGTCAGCGCCGCGGTGACCCGCTGGCGCCTGGACGCCGTCTCCAGCCTGGATGAGGAGGATGACGAGGCTCCACATTCGGCCGGAGGGCTGCCGGGGCTGGGAATGCCACGCTGGTCGGTCACGCTGGAACGATGCCGGGGTGGCCGCCCGGGCCACTGGACCCTCGCCTGGGACGGGGAGAGGTGGCGCGACGTGGGGAATGAGGATCGAAGCGGCCCTGGTCAGGCCGCGGAAGGCGACTCGGGACTATGGATGGCCCGGCAGCCGGCCCGGCAGCCGGCCCGGCAGCCGATGGCGTACCAACGATGGCGCACCAATCGATGACCCTGCGGCCGATGTCCGACAATCGACAGGGTCGTTTGTCGGATCACCGCAAACCGGCCATCGCGCCGGCTGGGGCGCGCTGAATGCCGGTCAGTAGTTGGTCGCCCAATCCGGCTCACGGCGGCCGGGCTGTTCCGACCCGTCCGGCTCGGTCATCCAGCGCGGGTCATCCGCATCCATTGGCGCACCCATCGGTGCGTAAAGCGGCAGCTGGCGGGCGAATTCCGCGCTGTCGGCATCACGGCGCTGCTTCAGCAGGCGGTCGGCAAGGTGGGCGGGCAGCATGGCAGGTCTCCTTCTGAGCGCCGGATGGCACCGTGGATCAGCCTGACAAGGCCGGTCCTGGCCCACCCGTCGTCCTGTTTGCCTGGATATTAACTACGCAAGTTCCAGGCCAGCTGTTAAGCGCGTCACACGAGTTCCATCACACACGACTAAGTCTCTACAAACGGTTTATACGAAGCCACTTGAACCCACATGAACCGGTATGACACGAAGGAATCCGGGGGGACTCTGCGGGGATCTGTCGTACACGCCGTGGCGGACATCGCCCATCGATCGGGCATTGCCGCCGTCTTGTGTGAGATGTGTTCCCTTCCGCGCCGTTCCAACCCATATTCGCGGCCAATCCCCTTCAAGGAATGCGTACCTCCCATGCACAGCGCCCCCGCTCCCGACCTTTGCCCGAACTGCCTAAAACCCAACCATCTGTGCATTTGCGAGGCAGTGCAGCCGATCGACAACCGCGTGTTCCTGCTGATCCTGCAGCATCCGCAGGAGAAGAGGGAGAATCTGGGCACTGCCCAGATCGCCCATCTGCAGTTCACCAATTCGATGGTGAAGGTCGGGCTGAGCTGGCCGGGTCTGAAGCGTATCCTGGGGCGCGAGGTCGATCCCAGGCGCTGGGGCGTGCTGTATCTCGGTCCGGTGAAGGATGGCGGTGCTCCCCGGCCGGAGGTGGGGGTGGTCGACAAGAACGGCCAGCCGCTGCGCGACAGCGCCGGGATTCTTGGCGACCTGGAGGGGGTGATCGTCCTGGACGGCACCTGGAGCCAGGCCAAGACCCTGTGGTGGCGCAATGCCTGGCTGCTGAAATGCCATCGTATCGTGCTGAATCCACAGTTCCGCTCCCTTTACGGGCAGGCGCGCAAGGAGCCGCGGCGCGACAGCGTCTCCACCCTGGAGGCTGCCGCTTTCCTGCTATCGCGGCTGGAGGGCAACCAGAGCATCATGGACACCGCGCTGAAGCCCTTCTCGCTGTTGCTGAAGAAGCTGCGCGCCCCCCGTCCGCGCCCGACGCCGGCTGGCGAAGCCGCCGGTCCGGAGGAGGAGTCCGCCGGGGAGGAGTGACGGGCGGGGAGGAGCGTTGGCGCCGATTGTCCGGCACCGCATGTGATGATCTCGTGTACGAACGGTTGCCGGGTTGACGGCGGCGGGGCGGCGGGTGCCAAATGCGGCTTCCCAGCCCCCTGTCTTCCTCCTCCGCAATCGAACGAGAGAATGATGGCCAGCGATTTCGTGCCTTTCGGCCTGACTGTCTGCGGTCTCAGCGAGCTTTGCAATTTCGGCGGCGGCAAGGTCAGCCATGTGCTGTCCATCCTCGACCCCGAGATGACGGAGCCGAGCGAATTCGGCGAGTATGGCGAGCATGAACGGCTGGAACTGCGCTTCCACGACGTCATCGAGCCGACCCGAGGCCAGATCGCGCCGGAACGGTCGGATGTGGAGCGCATCCTGGCCTTCGGCCGCGACCTGCTGGCAGAGCCGGTGGGTTGCCGCCATCTGCTGGTCCACTGCCATGCCGGCGTGTCACGCTCCACCGCCGCGCTGACCATGATCCTGGCCCAGGCGCGTCCCGAACGTCCGGCGGCCGACGCGGTGGGGGCGGTGGTCGCCATCCGGGCCCAGACCTGGCCCAACCTGCGCATGATCGAGTTTGCCGATGACATTCTCGGCCGCAACGGCGACCTGATCGCCGCCGTACGCCAGCGTCACCGGACGCTGGGCAGGCAACGTCCGGAGCTGGTCCAGTTCATGATCGACAGCGGCCGCATCCGCGAGGTCGAGGATCTGATCGACTGAGGGGCTGCCGACCGAAGGGCGCCGTTGCCCTTCGGCCCCTGCCTCAATAGCCGGCCGACTGGCCGCCGAAGACGCCCTTGGCCCAGGCGCCGATGCGGTGACGCAACTGTTCATGCCAGATATAGACGCTACCCTTGACCCAGTTCATCTGGATCGCACGGCGCTGGCCTTCGAAGGGATAGTGGCCGTGCCAGGACGTGTCGCTGCGGCGGAAGCACATCAGGGTGCCTTCCTCCGGCGGGACCTCGGCGGCGTAATCCTCCAGGTTCTGGGAGCGCAGGATGCGCAGGCGGCCGCCGGTCGCCTCCCAGGGCGGGTTCATGTAGATCAGCACGGTGATGACCTTGCTGGCCGAATCCGGATGGATCTTGCCGTCGGTCGGCCGGCACATGCCGCGTGCCGTGAACATGGTCGGGTATTTCGACAGGTCGATCCCGAACTTGTCGGAGAAGGCCTTGCAGACCTCCGGCCCCTTCAGTTCGGCGATCATCCGGTCGAAGCTCGGCCCTTGGGGGAAAACGCCCAGCGGGATCGAGCCGGGCTTGTCCACCTTGGGATAGTCGCGGTGCAGCTCTTCGAGATACTCCCGCTTCACAAAACCCGGAACGCACAGGAAATCATAGGGATCGTGCTGCAGAGGGGTGGCACGGAACTTGTCCAGATCAAGCATGGACATGGGTACGGAACTCCCAAAGAGCGTGCCGACGATGGCTTTGCCCCCCAAAACCGGCGTCACTTAATCACGACGGAAGTTTTATGCAACAGGTTTGTCAGGGAAACACAATTCTTGCCGGGCCCGCCATTCGGGGCCGACATAATTGACGATGATCGATTTCCGAACGCCATTGATCGAACGTTTCTCGAACCCATGCCAAGTATTGCTTCCGGGGATGAA
>NZ_BADK01000255.1 GCF_000333595.1 Azospirillum sp. B506 | reverse complement strand
CCCAGATCCTCCTCCGCCGCTTGATCCGGGCGGTGACGTTGGACTGCACGCAGTTCAGCGCTTCCGCCGCCCGGCTGACGCTGCCGGTGTCGGCCACCGCCTTCACCACCCGCAAACCGGCCAGATCCATCGCCCCATCTCCTCAACCGCCGACGCATGGCACCCATCACCTGGAGTGGAGTTTATCATCAGAACAATTCATTGGAAATGAGGGCAGTGCCACGGCCATGATGGATGCCGGATCAATCGGCCAGACGAACAATTCCCGTTTCAACGAGCCGGCCGACAACCGGGAGGGCGCGGAGCATGGTGCGGGTGCTGGTTGGCGGGCTGATCGGGCTTGCCATCGCGATGGGGGTTGCGCGCTTCGCCTTCACCCCGATCCTGCCGGCGATGCAGGAGGCCACCGGGCTGCGCGCCGACGGGGCCGGGCTGCTCGCCTCGCTGAACTATCTTGGCTATTTCGTCGGCGCGCTCGGCGCCGGGCTGGTGCCGCACGGGAGCGTGCGAACCGTCATGTACCGCTTGTCGCTGCTGGTCAGTGTCGTCACCACCGCGGCGATGGGGCTCGATCTCGGCGATGCCGGGCAGGCGATGCCGGTCTGGCTGGTCCTGCGCTTTCTGTCGGGGGTGTCGAGTGCCGGCATCTTCATCCTTGGCATCGCCATGGTGCTGGACACGCTGTCGCGCGGCGGCGGGGAGCGGCTGGCCGGTTGGCTCTACATGGGTGTCGGGCTGGGCATCGCCTCGTCGGGGCTGTTCGTGGCGCTGTTCGGCCGGCATCTGGGCTGGGACGGCGACTGGCTGGCACTGGGGGCGATCTGCGCCGTGCTGGGACTGCTGCCGGGCCTCTGGGTGCGCGATCCGCCGCCGCGACGGCAGTCCGCCGCGGCCGGGACGGTGGAGGATGCCGGCACCGCAAGGCGGGCAGGGCTGTCGATGCCGCTGCTTCTGCTGACGCTGGCCTATTTCCTGGAGGGCGGCGGCTATATCGTCTCGGCCACCTTCCTGGTGTCGATCCTGAAGACCGATCCCGGCACTGCCGCGGTCGGCGAGGCGGCGTGGATGGTCGCCGGGCTGGGGGCGATGGGTGCCGGTGTGTTCTGGGCGGCGGTCGCCCGGCGGTCGAACAGCTGGTGGTCGCTGATCCTGGCGCACCTGACCCAGGCCGTCACCATCCTGCTGCCGATGACCGGGTCGCCGGCGGTGGCGGTCTTCTCGGCGCTGCTGTTCGGCGGCACCTTCGTCGGGATCGTCTCCCAGGCCTTCGCGCTGGGGCGGCAGCTGTCGGCCGGCGCCTCGGCGCGGGTGGTCGGGGCGCTGACCGCCGCCTATGGGCTGGGGCAGATCATCGGGCCGCTGCCGGCGGGGTTGGTGGTGACGCGCACCGGCAGCTTCAACGCCGCCCTGCTGGGGGCGGCCGCCGCGGTGGTGCTGGGCGCGCTGCTGCTGGCGCTGGGCATGGTGATCGCCGGGCGGCGGTCTTCGGCCGGGCAGGCCTTCGCCTCCCCTGAAACGTCATAGGACAAACCTGTTCGAGGTCGCCTACAAGCATCTGATGGCCGAATCCACCGGGGCGTGAGGGTGGAAAAGGGGCGGGCCGGTGTGGGCGCCCCCTTTGACCATCGTCAGTGAGCCGCGTTGTGCTTGCGCCGGGCCAGCAGGTTCAGCGCCTCCACCAGGGTGGAGAAGGCGATGGCGAAGTACAGGTAGCCCTTGGGGATGTGGAAGCCCACGCCGTCCGCCACCAGCGCCACGCCGACCAGCAGCAGGAAGGACAAGGCCAGCATCTTCACCGTGACGTGACGGTTGACGAAATCGCCGACCGGGTCGGAGGCGAACAGCATCACCGCCATGGCGATGATGACGGCGGCGACCATCACCGGCAGATGGTCCGACATGCCGACGGCGGTGATGACGCTGTCCAGCGAGAAGACGATGTCCAGGAACATGATCTGGACGACCACCGAGGTGAAGGTGGCGTGCTTGGGGGCCGATCCGCCCTCCTCATGGCCCTCGACGGTGTGGTGGATCTCCAGCGTGCCCTTGGCCAGCAGGAACAGGCCGCCCAGGATCAGGATCAGGTCGCGCCCCGACACCTCCCATCCGGCGACAGTGAACAGCGGCTGGGTCAGCTGGGCCACCCAGGCGATCGAGGCCAGCAGGGCCAGGCGGGTCAGCAGCGCCAGCGCCAGGCCGACGCGCCGCGCGCTGTGCTGCCGTTCGGGCGGCAGCTTGGACGCCATGATCGAGATGAAGATGATGTTGTCGATGCCCAGCACGATCTCCAACGCGGTCAACGTCAGAAGGCTGGCCCAGACATTCGGGTCGGCAAGCAGGTCGAGCATGAAGGGGCGGGGCTCCGGCGGTCAAATGGGGGCGGTCAAATGGGGGCAGTCGGCTGGCCGCACGCCGGCACCGCGGGGCGCCAGCGTGACCGCGACCACATGAGGTCGGCAGCGGTCCGCTGCAAGTGGGGCCAGTTCCATTTTTCCGCCGATCCACCCCAGGTTTTTCGGCGTCTTACCGCCATTTCCCCGCTGTCTTCCGGTGGGCCGGGGGCGGCGCGTTTCATCGCCAGGGGATTGGGGGCCGCTGTCCGGCCGCCAGGACGGGAAGGCGGCCGTAGGACGCAGGGTCGCTGTGACCCAGCTCGTGCCGTTCGACGGTCTTGCGCGTGGTCGTTCTGTTGTCGGCCCGGTCGCTCCAGGCACGTCGACGCACCGCCATCTGAATCCGGCAGTCCTGGGAGCAGTAGAGCGGCGCCGGACCGCGGGTGGAGGTGCGGACGAACGGCCTGCCGCAGCAGGCGCAGTAAAGCGTGGTCATGGGCGTTTCCTCCGGAATGGGCGGCCGTTTGCCGGCCTTGCCCCAAGCCTTGGACTGTTGGTCGCAGGCTCAGCTGATGCTATTGAGGGAATTGTGTCGGACGACTGCAGGCATCGCCAGCAGGCAAAAGACCTAAGCAGGACCGTGCCTAAGTATTCAGGTCAGAAATTGGGAGCGTCAGCAGCAGCTTAGATGCGCAGGCGCGTCAATTCGCCGCGATGCTCTGACAATGGTTGGTATACGCATTTTTCGATATCCGCATCTTCCAACGTGGGCGTGACGGGACCATCTGTTGTTTTTGACCAACAGCCGGAAAGACGAGACGCGATGACATTGAGACGCCTCGCCACCTTCCTGAAAACCGAAAGCGCCAGCGGCGTGGTCCTGATGATCGCGGCGGTGCTTGCCCTGATCTGGGCAAATTCGCCGGCGGCCCCGCTGTACGACGCGATCCTGGCGACGAAGGTGGCGGTGACGGCCGGTGGCGCCGGGCTGGACAAGCCGCTGATCCTGTGGATCAACGACGGGCTGATGGCGATCTTCTTCCTGCTGGTCGGTCTGGAGATCAAGCGCGAGGTGCTGGAGGGCGAGCTGTCGTCCCCTGCCAAGGCGATGCTGCCGGGCATCGCGGCGCTGGGCGGCATGGCGGTGCCGGCGCTGGTCTATTGCCTGTTCGCCCGGGCCGAACCGGGCGCCCTGCAGGGTTGGGCGATCCCGGCGGCCACCGACATCGCCTTCGCGCTCGGCGTGCTGGCCCTGCTGGGCAACCGCGTGCCGGGCAGCCTGCGCGTCTTCCTGCTGGCGCTGGCGATCATGGACGATCTGGGCGCCATCGTGATCATCGCCGTCTTCTACAGCCACGGTCTGGTGCCGCTGGCGCTGGGGCTGGCGGCGGCATCGGCGGTCGGGCTGTGGCTGCTGAACCGGGCGGGGGTGCGCTCGCTGGCGCCCTATCTGCTGCTGGGGCTGGTCCTGTGGGTGTGTGTGCTGAAATCGGGCATCCACGCGACGCTGGCCGGCGTGGTGCTGGCCTTCGCCATCCCCCTGCGTGTCAAGGACCGCGACGGCAAGCGGACAAAGGATGCGCCGCTCCATAGCCTGGAGCATGCGCTGCATCCATGGGTCGCTTTCCTGATCATGCCGGTCTTCGCTCTGTCCAATGCCGGCGTTCCGCTCGACGGCATCACCCCCGCCAGCCTGTTGGAGCCGGTGCCGCTGGGCATCGCGCTCGGCCTGTTCCTGGGCAAGCAGATGGGTGTCTTCCTGGCGGTGTGGATTGCCGTGCATATCGGCGTGGTGGATCGGCCGGCCCGCGCCAGCTGGGGCCAGATCTACGGCGTCGCCGTGCTGACCGGCATCGGCTTCACCATGAGCCTGTTCATCGGAACGCTGGCTTTCGCCGACCCGCAGCATGCTGTGGCGGTGCGGCTGGGCGTGCTGACCGGCTCGCTGGCCTCGGCGCTGGTCGGCTATGGGCTGCTTCATGCCGCCGGCACCGCAAGAGCGCGCATGGCGGCCAGGGTGAGCTGAAGCCGGCCGGTTTTGGGAGCGTTGCAGAAGACGCTCGGTCGCGATGTCTGCTGGGTTCCTGAACTTTGCGGCGGGAGGGCGGAACCAGCGGGGGGGCCGGCGGGTTCTCCCCTTGCGGGGAGTCGCGCTGCGGGCGCGGGACCGACGGATCGGGGGACATGCGATGATCGACGCCATCCGCACACGCCGACGCAGTGTTGCCGAAGGCCCCTCGCCGGGCGGCGGCGGAAGCACCGTCCCCATCGATTTCCAGCGGCTGGAGCGGCTGCGCCGACTGGCCCGCCTGATGGACACCCGCTGGCGCATTCCCTTCACCCGCATCCCGGTCGGGCTGGACGGCATTGCCAGTCTGGTGCCGGTGGCCGGCGACACGGCGACGGCGATCGTCTCCGCCTACATCATCATGGAGGCCGCCCGTTTCGACCTGCCCAAGGTCTTGGTGGCCCGGATGGTCTTCAACGTGCTGCTGGACTGGGCGGGCGGGTCGGTCCCGGTGCTGGGCACCGTGTTCGACATCGCCTTCAAGGCCAACCGGATGAACCTGAACCTGCTGCACGAGCATCTGGAAAAACGCCTGGCCGCCGCCGCGAGGCGCTGAACAGGCCGCTTTTTGCGATCTTGACGTGGATCAAGGCGGCGGCGGGGGTGCTGCGGCACTCTGTCGCTCATGAACGCCATCACCGCCCTGGCCGTAAAGCCGGCCTCCGCCAACCCGTCCCAGTCCCATGGTGTCGCCCACGGTGTCGATGCCGCGCTGCTCGCCAAGTATGACGGGCTGCGGGTGCCGCGTTACACCAGCTACCCGACCGCACCGCACTTCACGCCCGAGGTGAACGGCGACGTCTATGGCGGCTGGCTGGAGGCGATCGATCCGTCGCGGTCGGGATCGCTCTACTTGCATGTGCCCTTCTGCCAGAAGATGTGCTGGTACTGCGGCTGCCACACCAAGATCGTCGCGCGCTATGAGCCGATCGCCGAGTATCTCGGCCATATGCGGCGCGAGATCGCCATGGTGGCCGACCGCATCCCCGGCCGTCTGGCGGTGCGCCACATCCATTTCGGCGGCGGCACCCCGACCATGATGGCGCCCGGCGATTTCGAGGCGATGATCGCGCTGCTGCGCACGCGCTTCGACGTTGCCGCCGATGCCGAACTGGCGGTGGAGATCGACCCCCGCACCCTGACGGCGGAGATGGCGGCGGCTCTGGGCCGCGCCGGCGTCAACCGCGCCTCGCTCGGCGTGCAGGATTTCGACGGGACGGTGCAGCAGGCGATCAACCGCATCCAGCCGCGCGCCGTCACCGAACAGGCGCTGGCCTGGCTGAAGGAGGCGGGCATCGCCAGCGTCAACCTCGACCTGATGTACGGCCTGCCGCACCAGTCGGTGGAGAGCGTCACCCGCTCCGCCGAGATTGCGCTGGAGATGGTGCCGGACCGGCTGTCGGTCTTCGGCTATGCCCATGTGCCGTGGATGAAGACCCACCAGAAGAAGATCGACGAGTCGGTGCTGGCCGGTTCGCTCGGCCGCTGGGAGCAGTTCGCCGCCATCGGCGACGTGTTGGCCGCCGCCGGCTACAGCGCCATCGGTCTCGACCATTTCGCCCGCCCCGGCGACGAGCTGGCGGTGCAGCAGGAGGAAGGGCGGCTGGGCCGCAACTTCCAGGGCTACACCACCGACGATGCCGAGGTGCTGCTGGGCTTCGGGTCCTCCTCCATCGGCGCGCTGCCGCAGGGCTATGTGCAGAACGCCGTTCCCTTCGACCAGTACGCCACCGCCATCGAGGAAGGCCGCCTGGCCACCGGCAAGGGCATCGCGCTGACCCGGGACGACAAGGTGCGGCGCGACCTGATCATGAGGCTGATGTGCGACCTGTCGGTCGACACCGCCGCTATCGCCCGTGCCCATGACCTGCCGGAGTCCGCCTTCGACGCGGAACTGGAGGGCATGGCCGATCTGGTCGCCGACGGCGTCGCCGTGGTGGACGGCCGGCGCGTCCATGTGCCGGAGAGTGCCCGTCCGCTGATGCGCATCGTCGCCGCCCGCTTCGATACCCACCTGTCCAAGGGCGCCGGACGGCACAGCCGGGCGGTCTGAGGACCGGACGGTTCAATGATTTTCAAAAGAAAAGGCGGCCGGCGCCACCCGCCGACCGCCTTTTCCCGTGCCACGCATCCGAACCCACAAGGCTACGCAGCAACCTCGTTGATGCCCTGCATCAATGTCCGCAGCATATCGCCGCTGAGGCGGTTGGATGTGACGCCGCCCGTCTGCTGCTGCGAGCCGCCATAGGCGGCCATCCGTTCCTGTTCCGACACATAGCCGTCCTTGTTGGTGTCCAGCGGATCGTAGCTGGTCGTGCCGCCCGCCGACGCGGTGCTGGACGACGAAGACGAGGACGAGGACGACGAGCTGGAGGAGGTCGACGAAGTCGAGTCCGTGCTGCTGCTGTCCGATGCGCTGGCGGTGCCGCTGTCATTGGCGGGCGGCGGCGGCGGCGGGCGGTTGGCGTCTGCCTCCTTCAAGGCGTTGCTCAGCTCGTCCTCGGAAATCGACCCGTCCTCGTCGCTGTCCAGGCTGCTGAACAGCGACGCGGCGTCGCTGCTGGACTGGCCGGCGGAGGTCAGCGCCGAGGTCAGTTCGTCCGAACTGATGCCGCCGCTGCTGTCGCTGTCCAGGCTGGAGTAGAGGTTCTGGGCGAGCTGCTGCTGCATGCTGCTCGCCTGTTCCTGCGCCGCCAGCAGGGTGCTGCCGCTGGCATAATCGAACTGACTGGAGAAGGAACTGAACTCGGTCGCGCTGAGCGAGCCGTTCTTGTCGCTGTCCAGGCTGCCGACCAGGCTGTCGACCGCCGAGGAGAGCTTGTCGCTGTCTGACGAGGCCGAGGTGCCTTCCAGCGCGCTCAGCAGCTCGTCCTTGGACAGCGACGAATCGCTGTTGGCGTCCGCCTTGGAAAAGAATTTCTGCAGCGTCGCCGCGCTGCTGGAACTGCCGAGGGAGGAGATCATGGCCGGATGCCCCCGTAAGGTGCCGTCGTGATGCTTCAGATACGCGGGGATTGCCCGGGCTCCTGCGCGGGCTGGCGAGGAAAATGGCCGCATTTTCGACAATTTTTCGGAATGGTGTGACGGGCCTCAAAAAGCGCATAGCGACTTTTGGTGCGCTGCGGTGGCGAAGAGGGGGGCGCCTCCTGTATGGTCGCGCCAAGGGTTCTGCCCCCTTGACTGCCACCTCTGTTTGTCCTGCTCCTGCAAAGCACCGTTCCATCTCCAAGGTGAGCGATGATCCGGCGTCTGCGTACCCTTCCCTTGATGGTGGCCCTGGCCACGCTGATGGTCCCCGGCTGCATGCCGTACCAGCGGGTTCCGAATCCGCCGACCGTGCGCACCGCGCCCGACACCGGAACCGGTCTGGAGCCGATTTATGGGGAATGGCAGGTGGACAAGCCGACCCCGGTCTATGCCCAGCCTTCCGCCGCGTCAGGCGTGATCGCCACGCTGGGGACGGGGCAGGCGGTGACCACGGTGGGCCGGGTGCGCAACAGTGACTGGGTGGCGGTGAAGGCCGGCGGGGCGACCGCCTATGTCCGGCTGCATCTGCTGAGCCTGAAGAGCAACACGCCGCGCGGCAGCCGCGGCACCGCCACCACCCTGGCAAAACCCGTCGACAATGCCGGCCCGACCATCAAGGCAGCCCCGCGCGGCAAGATCGGCGCGACTCCCATCGCCAACTGATCCCGGGACAGTCGGTTAAAGGACAGTCGGTCGCGGAGCAAGACAGGAGTCTCAGGCTCCCCCTCGACAGCAGTTCATGATAGGATTTATCAGGAACTTATACCTGTCGAGCGGAGTCGAGTCATGCCTCTCCCATCGTCCATCCTTCCGGCCGCCGAGGCTG
>NZ_BADK01000256.1 GCF_000333595.1 Azospirillum sp. B506 | reverse complement strand
TGGCAGCATCACCGGCATCAGGAAAGGCACCGCGCCGATGCCGATGCGGAACAGGGTGCCGCCCAGGACCGACGCCCGGTAGGTCTGCAATTGAAACAGGGAGGGATCCAGCACCGGCCGCGGCACCCGCCGGGCATGGCGCAGGTAAGCGACGGTCGCCAGCAGCGCCACCGCCAGCAGGATCGCCACCGCGGTGGCGGGCAGCAGGTCGCGCCCGACATTCTCGAAGCCGAACATGAAGGCGGCCAGCGCGATGGAACTCCACAGAAAGCCGCGGACATCGAAGGGGTCGCGCTGCTCCTCCTTCAGGTTGGGGATCAGCGCCAGCACCAGGGCGATGCCTACCAGGGCGATCGGCACATTGACGAAGAAGATCCAGCGCCAGGAGGCATAGGTGGTGATGGCGCCGCCGACCAGCGGGCCCAGCGCCGGGCCGATCAGCGCCGGCAGGGTCATCCGCGCCATCGCCGTCACCAGCTGGTCCTTGGGCACGGTGCGCAGCAGGATCAGCCGGCCGACCGGCACCATCATCGCCCCGCCCATGCCCTGGAGGATACGGGCGGCGACCAGCTCCGCCAGCCCGTTCGACAGGCCGCAGGCGATGGACCCGGCCATGAAGACGCCGATGGCGCTGGCGAAGACGGTGCGGGCGCCATAACGGTCCGCCGCCCAGCCGCTGACCGGCAGGAACACCGCCAGCGCCAGCATGTAGGAGGTCATCGCCAGACTGAGCCGCAGCGGATCCTCGCCCATCGACTGCGCGATCCCCGGCAGGGCGGTGGCGATCACCGTCGAGTCGAGGTTCTCCATGAACAGGGCGCAGGCGATGATCAGCGGGGTGACGCGCGACATGACGGACCGTCAGGCAGGGAGCGGAACCCTACGAATGTGAGGCTTTCCCTCGCATTGACCATCGCACAGGCGAAAGCCCTGCCATGCGTAAGCGCGATCGGAGACCGTCACCCGCCCGCGGAGACGAAGTCCACCGCCGCCTGCGTGTGCAGCCGCGTGGTGTCGAACACCGGGAAATCCGGCAGGTCGGGCTGGTCGATCAGCAGGAAGATCTCGGTGCAGCCCAGGATCACGCCGCCGGCACCGCGGCGGCGCAGATCCTCGACGATGCGCAGGTAGGCGGCCTTCGAGTCGGGGCGCAGGTCTCGGCGGACCAGCTCGTCGAAAATGATGCGGTCGACGATGGTCTGGTCGGCCTCGCCGGGCACCAGCAGCTCGATGCCGAAACGGTCGCGGAACCGGTCCGCCAGCAGCTCGGAGCGCATGGTCGCCGCGGTGCCGAGCAGACCGACCCGGTTCAGCCCCGCCTTGACGATCGCCTCGCCGGTCGGATCGGCGATGTGGATGAAGGGGGTTCTGCGGCCGGCCATGATCGGCTCGACCACCCGGTGCATGGTGTTGGAGACGCAGATGACCAGATCGGCACCCGCCCGCTCCAGCGCGTCGACCTTGTCCGCCAGATAGCGCTCGGCACCGTTCCAGTCGCCGGTGCGGACGAAATGCTCGATGTTGCCGAAATTCACGCTGACGATGACGATCTCGCCGTTGTCCCAGCCGCCCAGCCGGGCATTCAACCCCTCATTGAGAAGGCGGTAATATTCGCCGGTGGCCTGGTTGCTCATGCCGCCGAGCACGCCGATGGTCTTCTGCGGCAAAGGGCGGATGGTGGGACGGATCGTCATCGCGGCCGGGTTCCTTATGGGCTCGTTCGGGTTGGTTGTACGAGCCTTACCATGTCAGTGCCCGGTGAACACCGGCTTCCGCTTTTCCAGGAAGGCGCGGTAGCCCTCGCGGAAGTCCTCGGTGCCGAAGCAGCGGTAGCATTCGGCGATCTCATCTTCGGTCAGCGGCGCCGGATCGGACAGGCGGCGGACATAGCGCTTGTGCAGGGTCGCGGCCAGCGGCGCTCCGGCGGCGATGCGTTGAACCGTGGCGGCGATCTCCGCCTCGAAGCCCTCGTCGGCGACGACGCGGTGGACGAGCCTCTTGTCCTTGGCTTCCGCGGCGCCGAAGACGCGGCCCTCCAGCAGGATCTCCAGCGCCGCCGGGCCGCCGGCGACGTCGGCCACCAGTTTCAGCTCCGTCGGGCCCATGGAGATGCCGAGCCGGCTGACCGGCACGCCGAAGCGGCTGCTGCCCGAACAGACCCGCAGGTCGCAGGCCAGAGCCACCGCAAGACCGATGCCGCAGCAGGGGCCGTCGATGGCGGCAAGCACCGGGTGGCGCAAGGCGCGCAGGCCGTCCAGCCCCTCGTCCATCAGGTCGCCGTAGCTGGCGCCCTGTTCCGGGCTGTTGCGCTCGCTCTCGAACTCCGAGATGTCGGCGCCTGGGGAGAAGCTGCGGGAGCCGTTGGCGCCGGGGCCGCCGCGCATCACGACGACGCGGGTTTTCTCATCGGCTTCCAGCGCCTTCAGATGGCCGATCAGCGCGTGCCACATCGGCTTGTCGAAGGCGTTCAGCTTGTCCTGGTTGGACAGGGTCAGGGTCGCGACGACGCCATCGCGGGTCAGGGTGATGGTGCCGGCCATGCCGCAGTCTCCATCCGTTGCCGTATGGCCGCGTACCATAACGCCCCGCCGCCTGGACACAAGACGGGACGCACGGCATCCGGTGTCGCAGCGCAATGAGGGCAGCGAGGGCGTCGCGAAAAAAGTGAGGGGAGGGTGAATTTTCCTCTTGCGGCCGAGGCCGCGTTTCCGTAAAAAGCGGCTCCCGGACGACGGGAGCGCGGGCGTAGCTCAGGGGTAGAGCACAACCTTGCCAAGGTTGGGGTCGAGGGTTCGAATCCCTTCGCCCGCTCCAGTTCTCCGGCAGAGAAGCGAAGATCCAAGGGCCGGGCGGCAACGCACCGGCCCTTCGCTTTTCCAGCCCTCATTTTTCCGCTTCCACAGCCTGGAAACGGGCTTTTGAGATCGCTGGCCATCCCGTATCGACACTGGCCGTCCGGCGCGCTAGATCCATGGTCATGACCGACACTTCCCTCGCCGCCCGCGGCGTTGCGCTCGACTTGCTGCGTGACGTGCTGCGCAAGTCCGTTCCCTTCGACGATGCCTTCGACGCGCATCCCGAACTGGCGTCGCTGCAGCCGCGCGACCGCGGCTTCGTCCGCCTGCTGGTCGCCACCGTCCTGCGCCGCCTGGGCCAGATCGACGAGATGATCCAGGCCAGCCTCGCCAAGCCGGGCCTGCCCAAGGCGGCGATCCACGACATGCTGCGGCTGGGAGCGGCGCAGCTGGTGTTCCTGAACACCGCCGCCCATGCCGCGGTCGACACCGCGGTGGAGCTGGCGGCGGCCCGCAACGCCGCCCCCTACAAGGGTCTGATCAACGCCGTGCTGCGCCGGATCGGGCGCGAAGGGGCGGAGATGGCGGCGCGGCAGGATGCCGGCCGGCTGAACACGCCGGACTGGCTGTGGCTGTCCTGGCGCTCCGCCTACGGCACCGCCCGCACCCGCGGCATCGTCGAGGCGCACCTGCACGAGGCGCCGCTGGACATCACGGTGAAGTCCGATCCGGAAGCCTGGGCCGAGCGGCTGGGCGCCACCCTGCTGCCGACCGGGTCGCTGCGCCGTCCGCCCGGCGGGTCGGTGGTCGAGCTTCCGGGCTTCGAGGACGGGGAGTGGTGGGTGCAGGATCTCGCCGCCTCGCTGCCGGCCAAGCTGTTCGGCGATCTGAGGGGCAAGCGGGTGTTCGACCTGTGTGCCGCCCCCGGCGGCAAGACGGCTCAGCTGGTGGTGCAGGGGGCGCAGGTCACCGCCATCGACCGCTCGGCCCGCCGGCTGGAACGGGTGACGGAGAACCTGAAGCGTCTCAAGCTGGAGGCCGATGTGCTGGCCGCCGACGCCGCGACCTGGGAGCCGGAGGCGCCGGCCGATGCCGTGCTGCTCGACGCCCCCTGTTCGGCGACCGGGGCGATCCGGCGCCATCCCGACATCCTGCGGGTCAAGACGCCGGACGACATCGCCAAGCTGGCCCGCGCCCAGTCGCGGCTGCTCGCCCGCTCGGTCGAGCTGGTGAAGCCGGGCGGCACGCTGATCTACTGCACCTGCTCGATCCAACCGGAGGAAGGGGAGGCGCAGGTCGCCCGCCTGTTGGAACAGGACAAGCGGGTGGAGCGTTGGCCTGTGACCGCCGACGAACTCGGCGGACTCTCGGAGCCGATCAACGAGGCGGGGGAGGTGCGCAGCCTTCCGGGCATGCTGGCCGATCTCGGTGGGATCGACGGCTTCTTCGTGGCGCGCCTGCGCCGGCGCCCAGGCTGAGGTCCAGTGGAATTTGGATTGCCGGTCCGCACCGCGGGATAAATCCCAGCCCCGTCTTGCGGTGCGGGCAGCGAATTGATACGACACGACCCATGCTTCCGTCCGCGTTCTCCCGCACCGCATCATCACCCTCCGCCGGCTGTCGACGCCGCTCGCGGTCCTGAAGGAGTCGGCGCAGATGGGCGACGGGAACGGACGGTTTCGCAGCGGCATGGCACGCCTCGCCTATGGGAACCCCCTCTATGCCCTGATGCTGGGCGGCAAGGCGCCGGGGGCGCTGGCGGTGATCCCGCCCGATCCCTGGCCGGGCGATGCCGACACCGGCAACGCCATGCTGGCCGGGCGGATGGCGTTCGCCGGTCAGCCGATCATGGTCGATCCCAACGGCGTGCCCAACTGGCGTCCCCAGGGCGCCAGCACCGGATGGCTGCGCGCCGCCCATGGCTTCGAGTGGCTGCGCGACCTGCGCGCGGTGGGCGGCGATACCGCCCGGCGCCGGGCGCGGGTGCTGGTTTGGTCGTGGCTGGACCAGAATGGCGGCTGGCATGGGCAAAGCTGGGCGCCCGACGTTCTGGGCGTGCGGCTGGCCAGCTGGATCGGTCTGCATGACTTCTACTGCGCGTCGGCCGACGATGAGTTCCGCGCCCGCGTGTTCGAGAGCCTGGCCCGCCAGCTGCGCCACCTGCTGCGGGTGGCACCGGCCAAGCTGGACGGCGAGCGGCTGATCGGTGCGATCAAGGGGCTGCTCTATGGCGGCTATTGTCTGCCCGACCAGGACAAGGCGGCGCGCGAGGCGTTGCGCCTGCTCGACAAGGAGCTGCCGCGCCAGATCCTGCCCGATGGCGGCCATGTGGAGCGCAACCCGTCGATCCAGATGCGGGTGCTGCGCGACCTGATCGACATGCGCGCCGTTCTGCGCGTCGCCAAGGAGGAGGTGCCGGAAAACCTCCAGCATGCCATCGACCGCATGACGCCGGCGCTCCGCTTCTTCCGCCATGTCGATGGCGGGCTCGCCCTGTTCAACGGCGGGCGGGAGGAGGAGCCGGCGCTGATCGACACGGTGCTCGCCCAGGCAGACGCGCGCGGCCGTCCGCTGAAGAGCGCGCCGCACACCGGATTCGAGCGTCTGCTCGCCGGGCGCACCTTGGTGCTGCTCGACACCGGCGCACCGCCGCCGGTTGGGCTGGACCGCAGCGCCCATGCCGGAACCCTGTCGATGGAGGTCTCCGTCAACAAGGAACGGCTGATCGTCAATTGCGGCAGCCACCCGTCCCAACGCGGTCGCTGGCGTGCGGCGCTGGCCGGAACAGCCGCCCATTCGACCATGGTGGTTGCCGATACCAACTCGTCGGAAGTGCTGGAGAAGGGCGGGCTGGGGCGCCGGCCGACGCATGTCAGCTGCGAACGGCAGGAGTCCGACGGCGCCATGCTGGTGGTCGCCACCCACAACGGCTACAGCAAGGGCTTCGGCCTGCTGCACCGCCGCCGGGTCTATCTGGCTGACAATGGCGAGGATCTGCGTGGCGAGGACACGCTGGAGCCGGTGATCGGCGCCACGCCCCAGCCGCAGCCCTACGCCATCCGCTTCCACCTGCATCCCAATGTCGAGGTGGTGCCGGTCCAGGCGCAGGGAAACGGCAGCAACGACCAGGTGCTTCTGCGCCTGCCCAGTGGCAATGCCTGGCGCATGCGGGTGACCGGCGCCGTGCTGGAGGTGGCGGAGAGCGTCTATCTCGGCAGCGGAGAGGAACCACGCCGCACCCGGCAGATCATGATGCAGGGACAATGCGGACCCGAGGGTCTGACGGTGAAATGGGCCTTGCGCCGCGAGCGCAAGGCGGCGTAAATCGCGCCCATCCGCGGTGGCCGGGCCTATTTCCTTCGGGAGCGGGCGTGGAAACACGGATGAACACGGGATTTGGGGCACGGACGACCACGGGACTCGTCTCGCCGTGCTTATCCATCTCCGTCCGGGTCGGCAGTGTGCAGGGCACTGCGCAGACGGGCGGGCGGACGTGGATAAGCACAGCTGAGCGGCATTTCCGTGGCCGTCCGTGCTTTTCTTCTTCCGTGCTTGTCCGGGTCTCCCCGGTTGCCTGCGGCCTCGACCCAACACCCGCAGCGATCAGGATGACGCCATGAGCCCGCCCAAAGCCAACCACGCTCCCGCCCCCGACAAGGTCCGCATCGCCCGCGCCCTGATTTCCGTGTCCGACAAGGCCGGTCTGGTCGAGCTGGGCAAGGCGCTCGCCGCCCGCGGCGTCGAGATCCTGTCGACCGGCGGATCGGCCCAGCGTCTGGCCGAGGCCGGCGTGCCGGTCAAGGAGGTCTCCGACCACACCGGCTTCCCGGAGATCATGGACGGCCGCGTCAAGACGCTGCACCCGCGCGTCCATGGCGGCATCCTGGCCCGCCGCGACATCCATGCCGACGCGATGGCGCAGCACGACATCCCCGGCATCGATCTGGTGGTGGTCAACCTCTATCCGTTCGAGGCGACGGTCGCCAAGGGCGGGGCCTATGACGACTGCGTCGAGAACATCGACATCGGCGGGCCGGCGATGATCCGCGCCGCCGCCAAGAACCACGATTTCGTCGCCATCGTCACCGAGCCGTCCGACTATGAGGCGGTGCTGGACGAACTGGCGACCCATGACGGCTGCGTCACGCTGGCCCTGCGCCGCAAGCTGGCCCAGCGCGCCTATGCCCGCACCGCCGCCTACGACGCGGCCATCTCCACCTGGCTGGCCGGCCAGCTGGGCGAGACCTTCCCGCCGCGCACCACCCTGTCGGGTTCGCTGGCCCAGACCCTGCGCTATGGCGAGAACCCGCACCAGCAGGCGGCCTTCTACGTCACCGGCGAGAAGCGTCCGGGCGTCGCTACCGCCGTGCAGTTGCAGGGCAAGGAGCTGTCCTACAACAACCTGAACGACACCGACGCCGCCTTCGAGCTGGTGGCGGAGTTCGAGCAGCCGGCCGTCGCCATCATCAAGCACGCCAACCCCTGCGGCGTGGCGCAAGGCGCCAACCTGCTGGAGGCCTACAAGTCGGCCCTGCTGTGCGATCCGGTCAGCGCCTTCGGCGGCATCATCGCCGTCAACCGCAGCCTGGACGCCGAGACGGCGGAGGAAATCTCCAAGCTGTTCGCCGAGGTTGTCATCGCCCCCGACGCCGACGAGGCCGCCCGCGCGCTGCTGGCGACCAAGAAGAACCTGCGGGTGCTGCTGACCAAGGACGTGCCGAACCCGGCCGAGCCGGGCATGATGATCAAGCAGCTGTCGGGCGGCTTCCTGCTGCAGAACCGCGACAGCGGCCGCATCAACCCGGCCGAGCTGAAGGTCGTCACCAAGCGCGCGCCGACCGAACAGGAACTGGCCGACCTGCTGTTCGCCTTCCGTGTCGCCAAGCACGTCAAGTCGAACGCCATCGTATACGCCAAGAACGGCGCCACCGTGGGCGTCGGCGCCGGCCAGATGAGCCGCGTCGACAGCGCCCGCATCGCCGCCATCAAGTCGGCCGAAGCCGCCAAGGCCGCCGGCCTGCTGGAGGCGCTGACCAAGGGTTCGGTGGTTGCGTCCGACGCCTTCTTCCCCTTTGCGGACGGCCTGCTGGCCGCGGCGGAAGCGGGTGTGACCGCGGTGATCCAGCCCGGCGGCTCGATCCGCGACAACGACGTGATCGCGGCGGCGGACGAGAAGGGTCTGGCGATGGTGCTGACCGGAATGCGGCACTTCCGGCATTGATGCTGTAAAAAGCGCCCTCTTCCTTCAGGGAAGAGGGCGCTCTCTCACGCCTCCGCCAGCAGGTCGTCGGAATCTTCGACCCGCTTCAGCATCGACTGCCGCAGTTTCAGCAATGCCCGATGCTCCAACTGGCGCACGCGCTCCTTGCTGACGCCCAACTCACGGCCGAGTTCCTCCAGCGTGGCACCTTCTTCGCGCAGGCGGCGTTCGCGGATGATGGTGCGTTCGCGTGGGCTCAGTTCGCCCAGTGCCTCTGCCAGCCACTGCGACCGCGTGTTGGCGTCGCGCATGCCGATCACCACGTCCTCGGGCGAGGGACGCTGGTCGGCCAGGAAATCCTGCCAGTCATCGTCGGAGCCATCGGCCACCGGCGTGTTCAGCGACTGGTCGGAGCCGGACAGCCGCATCTCCATCGCCTCGACTTCCGATACCTCGACCTGAAGCTCGCCGGCGATCCACTCGCGGCCTTCCTTGGTCAGGGGGGCGCCGCTGCCGTTCTGCGTGGCGCTGTCGATCTTGGCACGCAGGCGGCGCAGGTTGAAGAACAGGGATTTCTGCGCCGCGGTGGTGCCGGTTCGCACGATAGACCAGTTGCGCAGGATGTAGTCCTGCATGGCCGAGCGGATCCACCACGCGGCGTAGGTGGAGAAGCGCACCTCGCGGTCGGGCTCGAAGCGGCTGGCCGCCTGCATCAGGCCGACATTGCCCTCCTGGACGAGATCGCCCATCGGCAGGCCGTAATTGCGGAAGCGCGACGCGGTGGCCACCACGAGACGGGTGTAGGCCCGGACCAGTTGATGCAGGGCGCGTTCGTCGTTGCCCTCACGCCATTTGCGGGCGAGGTCGAATTCATGGTCGCGCGACAGAAGCGGTTCGCGCATGGATGCCTTGATGAAGCTCAGATTCGCACGCTGAGTCTCCGGATCGTCGATGTATGCCATCCGTCCCTTCCTTCCCGTCTGGGCGGCATCGTGTTCCTTCGCATATCCCCGCACTATCGGGTCTTCGCCGCTTTGCCGCCTGCCCCCGGTCGATGCCGTCGGGTTAAACAACAAGCATGAGCGCGCCCTGTTGCGGAATCATACGCAGGTGTAGGGGGACCGGATCACAAGGGGCGGAGGAATTTTTTCAGCAGGCTGTTTGTGGCCTGCCGGGCGGGTGTCGGACGGGGAACTGCCAGCGTTTCCGGGGGAAGGGATGAGGCAAGCTGGACGTAAGGATGGGTCACGCCTGGAAAAGGTCCAGCATCTCGCCGAAAGAATCGAAGCAGGCACAGACGAGATGGCCGCCGCGGCCACAGCCGCCATCGAGTGTCACCGTCACCGGTCCGACGTCCACACCGGGGCTTTCCGGCGTCCAGGCCGGGTCGTAGCCGCGCACCAGACGGTTGAAGCCGCCATAGGGCTGCTCCAGCCGGGCGAAGCCGGTGCTGCCCCACCAGTAGGCATCGCCCTGGCCGGTCAGCGGACGGCGGGGATCGATGCCGGAATTGACCAGCAGCAGGCTTCCGCCGCCGCGGCTGCTGCCGGTCCAGCCCTCTCCAAGCGGGGTGCCGTGCTGCGCGGCGTCATTCGCGGTCCCGTCCGTCCCGGTCGGGCCGCCCCCAGCCGGACCGCCCCCAGCCGGACCGCCGGTATAGGCGGCGCGGCGCAGCGCATTGAACAGTTGCTCATGCCCCGGCTGCGCGGCCACCGCCTGCCGCAACTCGCGTGTCCAGCGGCCCAGCATAACGGCGCCGCCGCGTGCCGCCGCCATCCCGGAATCCAGGTTGCCGCCATAGGCAGCCAGCGTCGGCGCAACGCCTTGGCGCAGCATCCAGTCCAGCACGGTACGGGGATCGGGGGCGAAGTGGAGTTGCAGCAACTTCTGCCACATCTCCTCCTGCTGACCGCGCAGATAGACGATGTCGGAGGCGATCATGCCCGGCAACGCCAGCAGGGCGATGCGGAAGGCCAGCAGCCGGTCGATGGTCTCCACCACCTGCTCGCCGAAGCCGATCATGTTGCCGAGATAGACGAGACGGTCGCCGGGGCGGAAACGCTGGCCGATGGCACGATGGATCAGGTCCAGCCGGTCGGGCTGCGCATGGATGGCGCCGATGGCCCAGACGCGGCGTGGCCGCCCGAGCGAGGCAAAACGGCTGCCGTCCTCGACCGCGCCGACAATCGCTCCAGCCAGTCGGTTGGTCTGGCGGTTGGGAAGACCAAGGCGCGGCGGCAGACCCAAACTCGATCCCCTTCGGCGTCGTTCGCGAACCCGTTCCGACGCTGTCCGCCGGAAGGCGGCCGGAGTTTAGGCGTGTCATGCCCTGGAAACAAAGGTGAAAAACGAGACGGGCGCGCGGCGTGACGTAGCAGCCGCGCGCCCGGTCGTGTCACGGACGTCTATGAGGAGCCTGGGATCAGGCGGCCTTGGACAGCACCGATTCCAGACGCTCCGTCGCCTTGGTCTCGTCGATCTTCTCGACAGCGGCCAGTTCGCGGGCCAGACGCTCCAGGGCGGCCTGATAGATCTGGCGCTCGCTGTAGGACTGGTCGGACTGGTCGGCACCGCGGTACAGGTCGCGCACCACTTCGGCGATGGACACCGGATCGCCGGAGTTGATCTTGGCCTCATACTCCTGGGCGCGGCGGCTCCACATGGTGCGGCGGACGCGCGAACGGCCCTGCAGGGTCTCCAGCGCGACCTTGATGCGGTCCTTGGAGGACAGGCGGCGCAGGCCGGCGTTGCGGGCCTTGGTGACCGGAACCTTGAGCGTCATGCGCTCTTTCTCGAACGTGATCGCGTAGAGTTGAACCTCGAGTCCGGCAATGCTGTGGGTCTCGATACCCTCGACCCGACCGACGCCATGAGCCGGATAAACGACGAAGTCACCGGCTTCGAAGTCAAGCTTGTTCGACATTTGGATTGGCTCTCACTTCTCGCGATCACGCCATTTTGCCGCCCCGGTGGAAGGGACGAAAAAGGACCCCGGACAGTTATGGCGCCGTGGGGATGGGACCCATCCACGACGATCACAAAAGCCACGAGTCCTGGAACGACGGGAAAACCGGCAATGGCGCGAAGGCCGGCTCCGGGCGCGCAGTATAGCGATGTTACGCCCGAGTTACAAAGGGAACGCGCAATCGACCGGGCGGAATTCGTCCATCGCCCGGCCATGGCCGCCCCGTCGATTTTGCATAGCAACATGGGCGGACGCAATCGGTTGATGCGGCCCGACTCGAAAAAAATCGGGCCACACCCTCCGGTCCGGTCCCGGCCTGTCCGCTCTCAGCCGCCCGCCTTGGGCGAGAAGAACTTCTCGAACTTGCCGTCGACACCCTTGAACTCGTCGGCATCGGCCGGCGCGTCCTTCTTGCGGGTGATGTTCGGCCACTGGCCGGAATAGTCGCGGTTCAGCTCCAGCCACTTGGTCGCGCGGTCGTCGGTGTCGGGGACGATCGCCTCGGCCGGGCATTCCGGCTCGCACACGCCGCAGTCGATGCACTCGTCCGGGTGGATCACCAGCATGTTCTCACCCTCGTAGAAGCAATCCACGGGGCAGACTTCGACGCAGTCGGTGTACTTGCACTTGATGCAGCCGTCGGTGACGACGTAAGGCATGATCTCTTCTCCGCTGTTCCGGCCGCCGCTGCCGCCTGTGCGTCCGTGGTCCCGCCAGCGCCCATCGGGCCGATGGAGCCGTTGACTGGAGCCGTTTCCCAGGATTCGGGCACGCGCATGGCACTGGGCCGGATGGCCAACCCGCGCCTGCCTAGCACGCCGCCGACGAGCCGTTCAACCCTGCGCGTGATGTGGGCGACCCTGTCGCACCCGCGGCGGCTGCTTTCAGGGCGGCGCCCGAACGGGCGTCCTGGGAAAACGCCTCCAGGAAGGCGCGCTGGCCGGCGGTCTCGATGGCGTCGGCCCGGCGGACGAACTGTGTCGGCATACGGGCCAGCGCATCGGGCAGCGGGCGGGCGACCAGCAGCTCGCGCCAGGGATCGCGCTCCACGACCGAGCGCGGCATGACTGTCACCCCCATGCCGGCGCCGACACAGCCCAAGATGGCGTCCAGCGCGCCGA
>NZ_BADK01000257.1 GCF_000333595.1 Azospirillum sp. B506 | reverse complement strand
GACAAGCTGAGCGGGACCATCCAGAACGACATCCTCAAGGAGTCATGGTTCCGCAACACCTACATCTACCCACCCGAACCCTCGATGCGGATCATCGCCGACATCATCGAGTACACCTCCCAGCACATGCCGAAATTCAACTCGATCTCGATCTCCGGCTACCACATGCAGGAGGCGGGGGCGACGGCGGTGCAGGAGCTGGCCTTCACCATCGCCGACGGGCTGGAATATGTCCGCGCCGCGATGTCCAAGGGGTTGCCGGTCGACAAGTTCGCGCCGCGCCTGTCCTTCTTCTTCTCCATCGGCATGAATTTCTTCATGGAGATCGCCAAGCTGCGCGCCGCGCGCCTTGCACCGGGGTTCCAGCCGACGTGGAGTCGCTGCCGGGTAGCGATGCGAGTCGCCGAGACCTCAATGAGACAGTCACCCGCGAAGCCCGCAACTGCATACCGGTGATCTTGCCGTTTCCAGCCTGGACTGCTGGTTCGGTGAAGAGGAAACCAGCGCCGACGACGCGGTGGCACAGATACGTCCGTACCAGGCGGCCCGGGCGACGGTCGCGGTCGTCTCGGGCACCGGCGGAATGGTCTGCGGCTTGAGCGACATGATCGGGCTTCTGCCTTGAGGATGCCACTTCAACAGCCGCCGCTCCCAGACCGTGATGGCACACCGTGGAATTCGCCAAATGTATCAGTTGCTATTCAGGCTCCATTCTTCGTTTCCCGTGCTGAATGGCAAAAGCCCAAATAGCCTTAAAGAGATCATTGACTATTTCGTCACATCCATTCCTTGTTTTTCATATCGATCATGATTATGCTGACCATGTTTAGCATGGATACGGAAGAATTTGCGCGAAGGAGGTAGGTTATTTTCCGTGTTGTAACTCGCTTTATCAAGTGTGAACAACATGTGATTTCGACCAATTTCCGGATGGATTCTGTCCGTATACTGTGAAGAGGTGATGAGGAGCATACAAAAATATGTTCTCCGAGATGACCCTCCCTCTGGTGGCCACGATATCCATCCTTGCGGTTATTGGTGGCGCTCTCCTTCTTTCCAGGTGGGTGCTTCGCCGTGCGCTCATTCGCCTGGAAAGAAGGATGGCCGCGATCTTCACGGCCACGGTCGACGGCATCATCATCATCAACGAGAACGGGTGCATCGAGAGTTTCAACCCAGCCGCCGAACGCATCTTCGGTTATGCCCGCGCCGAGGTTGTCGGCCGGAACATCAAGATGCTCATGCCTGAACCGTACCAGTCGGAGCATGACGGCTATCTTGCGGCCTACAAGGCGACCAACAAGCCCAAGATCATCGGCATCGGGCGAGAGGTGCTCGGACGGCGCAAGGATGGCAGCATCTTTCCCATGGATCTCGCCGTTGGCGAGAGCCGTCTGCGCGGCAGCCGCCTGTTCGCCGGCATTGTTCGCGACATCACCGAGCGCAAGGCGACCGAGCAGCGGCTGCGCGACAGTGAGACCGGCACCCGGGCCATCCTGGAGACGACGGTCGACGGCATCATCACCATCGATGGATGCGGTACCGTGCTCTCGGCGAACACGGCGGCCGAACGCATCTTCGGCTACCGCGCCGCGGAGATGGTGGGCCACAACGTCAACAGGCTGATGCCCGAACCCTACCACAGCGCCCACGACGGGTATCTGGCACGCTTTCTGGCGACGGGGGAGCGGAGGATCATCGGCATCGGCCGGGAGGTCGAGGGGCGCCGCAAGGACGGCAGCACTTTCCCAATGGATCTCGCGGTCGGCGAAGCGCAGGTCTCAGGCCAACGGATCTTTACGGGTGTCGTGCGAGACATCACGGAGCGTAAGAGGACCGAGGAGAACCTCCGCCAGAGCGAGGAGAACCTGCGCCTGCTGATCGACAGCGTGCAGGACTACGCCATCACCTGGCTCGACGTGGACGGTCGGATCGTCAGTTGGAATGCAGGCGCCGAGCGCCTCACCGGCTGGGCTGCCGACGCGGTCATCGGCCGACCGATGGAGGTGCTGGATCCACTGGAGGCCCAGATCGGCACCCGCCACATTCTCGATGACGTCCGCGAGCGCGGCCGTGCCGAGATTGAGGGCTGGCGGGTCCGCAAGGATGGCTCACGCTTCTGGGCGCAGATCGTCATCACCCCGTTGTGGGACCGTCAGGGCCGCATGCGCGGCTTCGTACGTGTCGCTCGCGACATCACCGACCGCAAGCAGGCCGAGGAAGCGTTGCGCGTGGCCAAGGAGGAGGCCGAGCGGGTTAGGGAGCAGGCCGAGCTGGCTAAGGAGGAGGCGGAGCGAGCGAAGGATGAGGCGGAGCGAGCCAATCTTGCCAAGTCACAGTTTCTGGCGGCGGCCAGCCACGACATCCGCCAGCCGGTGCAAGCGCTGGTCTTCTTCGCATCGGCGCTGGAGGAGAAAAGCGGCGATCCGCCCACGGTGGCGGCCATGGGCGGCCTGAAGTCGTCGCTGGAAGCACTGAACATGTTGCTCGACTCGCTGCTTGACGTTTCCCGTCTCGACGCCGGGATCGTCGTCCCCACGCCGGCCAACGTCCCGCTCTGGCCGCTGCTCGAACGGATCGCCAACGAATTCACACTGCTGGCCATTGCCAAGGGGCTCGCGCTCAAGGCCGTGCCGACCTCGGCCATCGTGAGGACCGATCTGACGTTGCTCGGTCAGATCGTTCGGAATCTTGCGGCGAACGCGGTCCGCTACGCGCCGCGCGGCCGCATCCCCCTGGGCTGCCGCCGACAGGAGGGGGCGATCCGGGTGGAGGTCTGGGATACCGGAATAGGCATCCCAGACGACCGGCTCACCGACATCTTTCAGGAGTTCGTTCAGATCGGCAATCCGGAGCGGGATCGCAGCCAGGGGCTCGGTCTTGGGCTGGCCATCGTGCAGCGGCTATCACGTCTGTTGGACCACCCGGTAACGGTGCGCTCATGGGAGGGCAAGGGATCGGTCTTCGCCGTCACGGTGCCGCTTGTCGGTTTCGACAAGCCGCAAAACGTGCATTATCTCAATGAGCCTGTCTGGTCGATGGGGAGAGGGAAGGCGACTATCCTCGTGATCGACGACGAGGCGGCCATCCTCAAGGCGTTGCGACTGATCATCGAGGGCTGGGACTATGAGGTGCTGACCGCCACCTCAGAGGAGGAGGCGCTGAGCCTGCTCGAAGGGCAGTTGCATGCGCCCGACTTCATCATCGCCGACTACCGGCTACGGGCGAACTGCACCGGCGCCGACGCGATCCGGCATATCCGCACCCTCTACAAGCGGCCGGTTCCAAGCCTCATCATCACCGGCGACACCGCCCCGGAACGTCTGAAGGAAGCCGAGGCTCATGGACTGCGGCTGTTGCACAAGCCGATACAGCCGTCGGTGCTCAAAACCGTGATCTCCGAGTTCGTTGACCGGCGATAACTGGAGTTGCGGAACATTCCCACGGAAGGGAGCAGCCAGCCCAAGGGACACAGTCAAGCCCTGGCCACTTTCATAAGCTGCCACGTCACCGGGCACCGTCAAGTTGGCGCTGGGGCGCCGGCTTGGTGCCGGGTATAGGGTCGCCATGGCGACGTCCCGTGATCCCCGTCATGCCAGCTACCGCTACCCCGCTGAGGTCATCGCGACGGCGGTCTGGCTGTACTTCCGCTTCCCCTTGAGCCTGCGGATGGTCGAGGAGATGCCGGCCGCGCGCGGCATTCTCGTCAGCCATGAGACGGTGCGGCAGTGGGGCCTGAAGTTCGGTCGCGATATCGCCGACCAGCTGCGCCGGCGCGCTCCCCAGCGCGGCGACAAATGGCACCTCGATGAAGTGGTCCTGACCATCGCTGGCAAGGAGCAGTATCTCTGGCGGGCCGTCGACCGCGATGGTTTCGTGCTCAATGTGCTGGTCTAGAGCCCTCGCGAACCGTGACGGGCAACGAGTTGACGGTGCCTTTAGGCGGGGTCTGCTAACAGTTTGCGTTATTGCGCCTACATCCCCGATCACGCCGAAAGCCATCGCCAGCGCACCCTGAATGCGGCCCTGTACCGCCGCTGTGCGGCGCTGTGGTGCGCGCTGCCGATGCGTGGCCAAAGTGCGGTCGATCTGCTGCGTCATCGCTGCGGTTTCGCGGTGGCGGCGCGGCTGCGCCGCTGCTGAGAGGCGGCCAAGGCGCGGCGGGAGCGCTGTGGTTCCGTCGCTGCCAGCTGCTGGGGGGCAAACCTCCTGGCGCAGGGAGAGCCCCGACTCGCGCTAGCCGGGCGCAGGGAGGGTTCGGCAGCAGGCAACCTGGGACTGTTGCGCGGCGTTGGGATGTTCGAGAACGCCGGAAAGGGTCCGGTCCATTGGCGAGTGGCGCCATGATCAGCAGGTGGACGAGCGCCCGCTCGTGCTGGGGCTGCCGACTGCGCTGGGGAGAGCCAGCCTATCAAGCGAAGCAATCCTGAGACCCCGGTGAGACCCCAGCCCCTGCGCACATAAAAAAACCGCCGCTAACCCGTTGGATTAGCGGCGAGTTGAACAGGGAGGCTTCACGTCTGGGAGACGCTGGGTCCGAGGACCCAACCCCGGAGGGGAGACCCCCGGGACGAAACATCGGATGCTGCGTCGCAACATCCAACGATCAAAATTTGACCATTCTGCTGCCAACTTTCCAGGCATAAATGTATAAATCTACCATGCAAGGCACGCATGGCTTCGGAAGTCCCTTAGGAAGCTAATAAAAATGCCAAAAACGACAGCGCCGCTCCGGTAAGTCGGAGCGGCGCTGTCGTTTTTGGCAATTCTCTTACAGGATCACTGAAAATGTTCGTGGTTAGAACGGAGTTTCTGCCACTTTTTTGACCAGGAAGTCGCGAAAAACCGCGATGCGCTTGGAATGGCGCAATTCTTCGGCATAAACAAAGTAGGCGTCGACCTTCGGTCCGTCGACATCCGGCAGGATCCGCGTCACATCCTTCGAGAAGCTGTCGACCAGGAAATCGGGCAACGCGCCGATGCCAAGGCCGCTCTCCACCGCCCGGTAAATGGCGTAGACGCTGTTGACCTGCAGGATCGGCTTCCGGTTGGGCGAGGGGTCGCCCATCTCCATGATCCAGTTGACGTTGGGGATCGGCGCCCGAACGTCGGGCGGGTAGGTGATCAGGTCGTGGTTGTCCAACTCCGCCAGCGTCTTCGGCGTCCCCTTCTTCTTCAGGTAGTTCTGGCTGGCATAGAGGTGGAAGCGGATCGACATCAGGTGCCGCTGGATCAGGTCCGGCTGGCGCGGCGTGTTCATGCGGATGGCGATGTCCGCCTCGCGCATCGCCAGATCCAGCTCGTCATCGTCGATCAGCAGCGTCAGCTGGATGTCGGGGTAGATCGACATGAATTCGTTGATGCGCGGCGTCAGCCAGGTCGATCCGAAGGCGACCGTCGTCGTCACCCGCAACGGACCCTTGGGATGCTCCCGGCTTTCGGTCAGCATCGCCTCGGTCATCGACAGTTTGGCGAACACGTCGCGGGCGGTGCGGTGAAGCAACTCGCCCTGTTCGGTGAGGATCAGACCGCGGGCGTGGCGGTGAAACAGGGGAACGCCCAGGCTTTCCTCAAGCGCGCTGATCTGGCGGCTGACCGCCGACTGGCTGAGGTTCAATGTCTCACCGGCATGCGTGAAGCTGCCGGCTTCGGCCACCGCGTGGAAGACCCGAAGCTTGTCCCAATCCATCATGCTGTCCCGCCCCGGTGCGCAGCCGCCCGGAGCCTCCCGTTATCTTGAGGTCGGCGCATGGCCGCCATGCATGTTTATAGCGGGAACGCGCCCGGAACGCACGCGCTACCAACCCTGACTCGCACGAAAATTAATCATGACCGCCGGAGTTATTCTCATCCGAAGTCCCAGCGATTGCGATATATCCGCAGAATGGATGGGGCTTTTTCCGATTCCCGGAAACGGCGGACCGGCCCTTCAACCTTGTTTTTCTAATCCGCCGCGTCGCTCAGGGCGGCGGCCTTGACCGTTGCGCTGTGGGCGTTGCCCTCCTGCTTGGAGGGGGAACGGACGCCGATATGGCCGCTGATCTCGTCGCCGGCGTCGGCGGGCAGGTGCCAGAAGGGCAGGCTGGAGGCGCAGGCCATCAGCCCCACCGTCAGGAAGGCGGGAACGAAGGAGGCTGGCGTCAGCGTGCCGCTCCACTGCACGGTCAGGTGCAGCGCGGTGGCGCCGACGGCGACGCCCAGGCTCATCGACAGCTGCTGCATCACGCTGGCCAGCGTGTTGGCGCGGCTGGTCATCGGCTGCGGCACCTCGGCATAGCTCAGCGTGTTCATGCCGGTGAATTGCAGCGAGCGGAAGAAGCCGCCCAGCAGCAGCGCGCCCAGGATCACCAGATGCGGCGTGTCGGGGCGGAAGGCGCCGTAGCTTGCCAGGATCACGCCGCTGACGAGGGAGTCAGCGTCAA
>NZ_BADK01000258.1 GCF_000333595.1 Azospirillum sp. B506 | reverse complement strand
CAGCAGCACCGCGCACGCCCTGACGGAAAAGATGATCGCCGTGCAGGCCTCGACCATCCACGCCCACATGCTGGAGACGCTGTTTCCCCGCGTCCGGCTACGCTTCTACGAGACGGTGGCCGCCGCAGCCCTGGACCTCTCCGCCGGCCGCGTCGACGCGATGCTGACGGCCCGGACGTCGGTCGAGGCTCTGCGCGCCACCGGCGGGAACCTGATCCCGGCCGGTCCCGCCTTCAGCGGCGGCGTGCTGGGTGGTGGCGTGGCTGTCGCCGTCCGGAAGGGCGATCAGCTGTCCGCCCGCTTCACCCAGGCCATCGCCAGCGCCGCCGAGGATGGCACCACCGCGCGCCTGTCCGGCCGCTGGTTCGGCGCAGACCTGTCGGCAAAATAGGTGCCGTCCGCCAATCCCCCACTCTTCGATGGAATGCCCGAGCGCGAGCGACAATCCATCAGGCGGTGGGCAAGTTCTCAACCGGCATTGGGGAGAAATACTTTCAGCAAACGTACTATTTAGGATCTCAACACGCCTCTGTGTTCAGCAGTTTTATTCGGCAAGCGCACCGGCATCCACACTCCGGCCAGACGCTTTCCTGCATCGCTCAATCATGGAGGCAGCTATGCCCGACACCCATCTCGTCATGCCCTGCACCCTGTCGGCTCCCTATGCCGAGTTGCTGGAGGCAGAGGCGCCCCAAACCATGACGGCGAGCGATGCACCTCCGGACGGCACGGCTGCGGCAGCAGCTGCGTTCGCGCGGCTCCTCGCGTCCGGAGATCACGCAATGCAGCCGGAACGCTTCACCATCACCGAGACCCTCGCGAATCACTGCCCCCACGGTGGGGAGGATCTCCATCGCCCACATGCCCTGCGCGCCGTGCTGCTGGGCACCACCACCATTCCCTCCATCGGCATCACCTTTCAGGAGGCTGCCGAACAGTACGCTGGCATGATTGCGGAGCATGACGCTATCCATGATGACGGCGACGACAACCGACGGCAGGAACTCGCTGGCCGGTGGGTGGCCATCGAGAACGCAATCGCCGCGGCCGAGAAACACACTGTCGGCGACTGCTTGGCCGCCCTGAAGGTTTTCGCGCACCGCGCATCTCCGCTGCACGATGGCGATTTCCAGTCGCCAAACGTCAATGGGGAAGCAGTCTTCGCCGCAATGCTCCAGACCGTCGCCAAGCTCGTCACGCTGCATGACACCGAGAGCGATGGAGCCGAACGCTCTGATGATCCGGCGGTCGCCGCATACGTCGCCTGGGTCTCCGCCCTCGCGGCCGAGACGCGCGCCAGCGATGAGATCGGCGATCTCACAAAACGGCTCGACCGTGAGTATCCGGACGTGAAGGCCAAGTTCGAGGAATACGAACAGGCGAGAGTCGCGCGCGAAGAGGCTGAAGAGGCGGTGGTGGAGGCTGCTGCTGCCACGCCGCTTGGGGCGTTGGCTCGGTTCGCCTACTTCACCTATTGGACCTCCGGCTGCATGTACGAGGGCGACATCAAGCTTTGGCAGTCGGCGGTCAGCGACATTTCCCGACTCGGCGTTCTTCCCCTGCCGGCGGAGGTTCGCGCTTTCGGTGAGGGGCGGTTCTTCGGCCCGCTTCACCGTGCGGCCATGTCGAAGGAGGGCATCGACCCTTCGGGCCGCTCCATCGCCTTGCCGTCCTCTCTGTGGGAGCCGGCGCCCGAGCATGTCAGCGTCATCTACGACTTGCCGGCGAGCGTGGCCAAGCGCATGGCTGTGGAGTGCGACCGGAACCGCGCTCGCAGCGCTGCCGACCCGGGTGGACCGGAGCAGAAGGCTCGGGTCACCGCCACGTTCGGCCGCATGTCCCAGGACCAGCAGGAGTTCTTTATCGAGTGGCTGGAGTTTTTCGCCACCGGCAGCCACCTCCACGCGGCCACCTTGGAGTTCACCAAAGAGCAAGGGCACGGCCTGCTGAGCCAGTATCGGGACCAGCTTCTGGACGATCTGCGCGATGTCGAAGCCCTCTTGCCGCACGAGGATGTGAAACAGCCGCAACCGCTGTGGGGCGAGGTCGGACCATCCACGGTGGGCGATGGTCACCCCGACGCCGATATTCTCGCACTCGGTCGGCGACGCAGCGAACTGATCGACCAGATCGACCAGCCAGGCCGATCTGATGATGAAATCATGCCCCTCCGCATCGAATGGAAGGAGGTCGACCATCTGATTATGGAGTTGCAGCCGAAGACCGGGGCCGGCCTTGCTGTCCAGTTGGCAACGGTTTGGTACCAACTCGAACCGGAGCCGGGTGGAGAGCACTGCCCGAAGGCGGACAGCCCCCTTGATCGGGTGTGGCTGTGGACCGCCATGAAGAACGCCGAGCGGATCGGGGGCACCTCCCAGCCGGCGCCTGATCGCAAGGACGGATCCGAGATCTCGAACGCTTTCGATGCGCTGTTGGACGCCATGAAGGCTGAAAGCGCGCTTCCTGAAGACATGTCGGACGGGGATCGCGAGCCCTACGAAAACAAGATGATGGCCGCAGCCGATCATCTTGCGGACCTCGCCCCCAAAACTTTTTGCGACGCCGCGATTCTGCTGCGGTACCTGATCCTGCGGGTCTGCTGCGACACGCTCGAATCGGAACAGGCGTTTCTCCGCGGAGCCGAGCCGAGCGAGGCGGACCTCGTCGATTTCCGGGCCCGGATCCTGTGGTGGGTGGTCAAGATGTTGGAGGCGTCGCCAGCCGCGGCCAACGATCAGCACCAAAACGCCGATGCCTTCGCCGACACGGTCGCCGCTTTCGAGACCGAGGCGCCCGCCACGCTGGCCCTGCCGCTGGAGCCGACCGGCCGCATGGTCGACGCCGGCGCGAGCGCCGCCGGCATCACCCCGGCGCAGTTCCAGGCGGCCTACGCCGCCGCGGTGGAGGCCCTGAAGCTGGAGCGGGCAGCGTGACCATCCTGATCTTCCCCACCAAGGACCGGGGCGCCCTGCGCCCCGCCGTCCGGCCGGAGACCACCATCGTTCGGCTGACGCTGGCCGAGGCGACGGACTGGCAGCGCACCATCGTGGCCGAGTGCCGGCGCCAGCGCGTGCTGACCCCGTCCTTGCCCATCTTCCTGAAACGCGCCGGCCTGATGGACCGCTGCACTTTCCTGTCGAGCACCGGGCCGGCCGATCCGCTGTGCTTCCGGCATCTGGGGGTGCCGACCTTGTCGGTTCTGGGGCGCGCCTGGGGCCGGGCCGTCATCAACCAGCCCGACGAAGCGGATCCTCATGTCGAGTTCGCGCACAGCATCGGGGCGCAGTATGCCGAGAGCATCGGCGCCGGCGAGGCGGTCTTCAACCGGGTGACCGTCTCGGGTGTCGGCCGGCCCTTCGTCTACACCCACGCCCTCTATGGGTGGGAGGATCGGGGCCGCCGCGCCGTCCTGTCCGCCGTTGACGTCCAGACTCTGCATTGACCAGACCGGGCGAAGGGTCCCCGTTTCCAGTGTATCCTTCCTGGCCGCGTCCTGCAGGTCGAGCAGCATCGCCGGCCGGCTCCACCGCATGAAGTGGAGCTGCAGCCGCCCGACGCCCGCCTGCTGGTAGAGCACCGCGGGCAGGAGCTCCAACAGCGCCCGCCCGGCACAGCGGCGCACCCACACCGGCACCGTCTCCGGATCGACCAGCCCGACCACCCAGCGTGGCGACCAGCGGTCCAGCGCCACCAGACGCGCCACGGCCCCCAGCAGGTGGAACAGCCCCCGTCCGCGCCAGTCTGGCCGGTTCCAGCCGGCGACGATCCAGGCCACCGCCCCGCGCGTCTCGTGCGCCGCCGGCGAGGCGCAGAACCCGAACTCTTCCGACGGAGCAGCACCAGGATCATGGAATGCGGTCAGGTCGCCGACCCGCGCGCCGAAGCTGGCAGTCGAGCAATCGAGCAGCACCACGCCGTGGGTGGCGACGAACTCGCCGTCGGCATCGACCGCGGCCACCCAGAAGGACGGTGCCGCCGCCGGCCGGGGCAGGAGCGGGAACCAGTCGCCGCGGTGCCAGGCGTTCAGCTGCGCCAGCGCTTCCCATTCCTCGACCAGCACCAGCGTCACACCAACCGCCAAGCCGGCCGCGCACAGGGCATCACGCGCCGCGCGCAGCACCGGCCCGTGCGGGCTCCCTTGCAGGGGCATCGTCTCCACCAACCACCGTTCGGCCATGCCTGTCCCTCGCTCTCGCAGCATTTGGATGCGAAGGACTTCCACCACACCGGGCGGCGCTCCGTCCCACGGTCCCACGATGGGAGGCCGTTCCCATGACCGTCAGCGCAACATGGCGCCGGTGGAGTACGATCCGGATCGAGTTGGCGGAACTTCTGGCCGAGCAGGAACGGCAGCGCCGCCGTTCGCCTGTCCCGGCGGTGCGGGTTGGGCGACGGCGCTACACCGAGGTCGCCCAGCTGGAGACGATCCCAACACCAGGATGGACCGCCATCAGCGATGAAGCCGCCCAGCGGTTCCGGACGATGATCGTCGCCAAGGTTGCCCGCCTGAACGGCGCTCGGTCAGCACCAGGGACGCCAAGCGCCGCGGCATGGCGCATCCGCCGGCTGGAGCAGGAAGCGCGGCGCCTCGCTGCTGAGATCCAGACCCGGCCCGTCGCCGGTACCGCCGACGTCCTGGCGAGGCTCGACGTCATCGCCGCCATGTGGGGCCCGGACGGATCGATCACCGAGCCAGGGGCGCCGCTTGTCGAAGTGCTGGCACTGCTGGACGAGATCGCCAGGGGTGCACCGGGGTTCCAGCCGACGTGGAGTCGCTGCCGGGTAGCGATGCGAGTCGCCGAGACCTCAATGAGACAGTCACCCGCGAAGCCCGCAACTGCATACCGGTGATCTTGCCGTTTCCAGCCTGGACTGCTGGTTCGGTGAAGAGGAAACCAGCGCCGACGACGCGGTGGCACAGATACGTCCGTACCAGGCGGCCCGGGCGACGGTCGCGGTCGTCTCGGGCACCGGCGGAATGGTCTGCGGCTTGAGCGACATGATCGGGCTTCTGCCTTGAGGATGCCACTTCAACAGCCGCCGCTCCCAGACCGTGATGGCACACCGTGGAATTCGCCAAATGTATCAGTTGCTATTCAGGCTCCATTCTTCGTTTCCCGTGCTGAATGGCAAAAGCCCAAATAGCCTTAAAGAGATCATTGACTATTTCGTCACATCCATTCCTTGTTTTTCATATCGATCATGAATATGCTGAC
>NZ_BADK01000259.1 GCF_000333595.1 Azospirillum sp. B506 | reverse complement strand
GACGAATCGTGGCCGGACACGACGAGCTTGCGCAATGGATCAAGGGGCGGAAGGGCGACGGCCGGTTCCTGCCGATCACCGATCCGGCCACCCAGAACGCCTTTCGCGAGATTGCCGCAGCGGTTCAGGGGGGGTGATTATCAGCCGTCGGCGAAAGCGCAGTTCCTGGCCGGTGCCGATCCGTGGCTCGTCGCCAAGGCGCGGGTGCTGGGCGCCACCGTCGTTACCATGGAACGCCCGGAACCGACCGCGAAGCGGCGGGTTCCGCTGCCGAACATGTGCATCGCGTTCGGGGTGCCGTGGATGGATACGTTCGCGTTGCTCCGCCAACACGCCGCCGCTTTCCGCCTTGCGGCGTAGGCGCGCCGCAGAATGGACTTCCGCATCGCCAACACCTTCACCGACTCGCTGGCGCGGCTGACGGGGACGGAGCAAAAGGCGGTGAAGACCACCGCGTTCGACCTGCAACTCGACCCATCCGCGCCAGGGTTGAGCTTTCATCGGCTGGAACGGACGAAGGACCGGAATTTCTGGTCGGTGCGGGTGAACGCCGATATCCGGCTGATCGTCCATCGCACCGAGCCGAGCCTGCTGCTCTGCTACGTCGATCACCATGACGACGCCTATGCCTGGGCGGCGCGGCGGCGGATCGAACGTCATCCTGTCACCGGGGCGGCGCAGATCGTCAGTTTGGTCGAACGTGTGGAGGCGGAACACGGATCGCCGATCCATCATCCCCTCCCCGGCGTCGAACCCTGGGATGCGCCGCCGCTGCGCGACAGCCCGGCGGTCTGTACCGGCGGGGAACCCCAGGCGTCGTTCCTGCCGCCCCTGTTTCTCGACCTGTCGCAGGATGACCTGCTGTCGGTCGGTGTACCGCCGGACTGGATCCCGGAGGTCTACAAGGCGTCGATGGACTCGGTCCTCGACCTTGCCGACGATCTGCCGGAAGAGGCGATGGAGGCGCTGCTGGAATACTGCACCACCGGCGTCCTGCCGCGCCCGTCCGCAGCGAGTCGGGAGGGCGACCAGGGGAGCGATCCCTTCGACCACCCGGACGCCCAGCGCCGCTTCCGCGTCCTGGACAATGTGGAGGAGTTGGAGCGGGCGCTGAATGCGCCCTGGGACCGCTGGACCGTGTTCCTGCACCCGGCCCAGCGTCGGCTGGTGGAGCGCAGCTACAACGGCCCTGTGCGCGTTTCCGGTTCGGCCGGGACCGGCAAGACCATTGTGGCGCTCCATCGTGCGGTCATCCTGGCCCGGCGGGAGCCGATGGCCCGCGTGGCGCTGACCACCTTCTCGGCAACCCTAGCCGCTGCCCTGGCGGTGAAGTTGGACCGGCTGGCTGGGAACGAACCGGAGCTTACCGCCCGGATCAGGGTGGCGTCGGTGATGGACCTCGCCCGCGATCTCCATGCCCTTCAGTCCGCTCCGCCGCAGATCGCCGAGGATGGGCTGGTCCGCTCGCTGCTGTTGGAGGCCGGGAAGGCTGCGGGGGTGAAGGCATCTCCGGCCTTCCTGGTCGCCGAATGGACGGAGGTGGTGGATGCCTGGGGACTGATGTCCTGGGAGGATTACCGCGACGTGGCCCGACTCGGCCGCAAGACGCGGATGGGTGGGCAGCAACGCCAACTTCTGTGGGGCGTGTTCGACAGCGTACGCGCGGCCCTTGGCGAGCGGGGCCTCTCGACCTGGGCGGATGTCTTCGCGCGGGTGGCTTCGGACACTGCGGAGGCGCCGTTCGACTGGGTGGTGGTTGACGAGGCCCAGGACATCGGAGTCGCCGAAATGCGTTTCCTGGTGGCGCTGGCGGGGGGAAGGAGCGAGCGGCTGTTCTTCGCCGGAGACCTCGGCCAGCGCATCTTCCAACAGCCCTTCTCCTGGAAGAGCCTGGGCGTGGATGTTCGGGGCCGCTCGCACACGCTGAAGATCTGCTATCGGACCTCGCACCAGATCCGTACCCAGGCCGACCGGCTGCTGCCCGCCGCCGTGGCGGATGTCGATGGCAATGCCGAAAGCCGGAAGGGCACGATCTCGCTGTTCGATGGCCCGGCGCCGCAGATCGTCACCTTTGCCAGCGAAGAGGAGGAGCGGGACACCGTCGCGCTGTGGATCGCCGAACGTCTGGAGGATGGTGTCGCGCCGGATGAGATCGCGGTCTTCGTGCGCTCGGAGGCGGAGTTGGAGCGCGCCCGTGCGGCCGTGGCGGAGGCGGGGGCGGATGTGCTGGTGGGCACCATGCATGAGGCGAAGGGGTTGGAGTTCCGCACGGTGGTGGTCATGGCCTGCGATGACGAGGTGATCCCCTCGCAGGAGCGCATCGCCGCCGTTGCCGACGCTGCCGACCTGGAGGACGTCTACGACACCGAACGGCACCTGTTGTACGTCGCCTGCACGCGCGCCCGCGACGAACTGCTGGTCACCGGAGTCGATCCTGCGTCGGAGTTCCTGATGGACATGGTGGGTGACGGCGGCCGGTAGATAGGGTGCCCATCGGCATGCGGGCGGTGGCACGTTCGGCCCTGATGTGCCACGACATGTGCCATGGCGCGGGAGGCAGACAAAAAAACCGCCGCTAACCCGTTGGATTAGCGGCGAGTTGAACAGGGAGGCTTCACGTCTGGGAGACGTGATGTCATGCGATCCCGTTGGTTCTCAGCGGTTCGGTGGTTTCCTGCTCCATCGCAATAAGTGATTGATATAAAACTGATAAAAGGTTCTTCGTGGTTCGTTGCAGTTCCCATGGTGCCGTGGTAGGTTGAGACCCCGGTGAGACCCCATGGAAAGAGCTGATCGCAGATGGCGACGAAATTGACGGATCGCCTCCTCCAGTCGGTTCAGCCGCCGGAAGCAGGGCGCCTGTTGCTGACCGACGCGAATACGCCTGGGCTGGAGTTTCGCGTTACGGCCACCGGCTTGAAGTCCTGGCGTGTCCGGTATCGCGTGACCGGCGGGGACAAGCAGAAGCACGCTGCCATCGGCCCATATCCGACCATCGGGCTTGCAGATGCCCGGGAACGCGCGCGGGACATCTATGCAGCAGCGAAGAAGGGCATCGACCTTCCCGAACAGGAGAAGCGCGCGGCCGAGGACGACGAGCGCAGCGCCAAGCGGCCGGCGACTGTGGCAAAGCTGCTGAGCCGATATGTCGAGGAATACTGCAAGACGAACCAGCGCCGGTGGCAGACGGTCGAGCGCATGTTCAATGCCCATGTCGAGCCGGCCATCGGGGCGAAGGCGCTGGACGAGGTGCGGCGTGCCGACATCGTGGAACTGCTGGACGACCTGCAGAACAAGAAGGGGCTGAACGCCCAGGTGAACCGCATCCGTTCCCAGCTGATCGCCACCTTTAACTGGGCAGTGGAGCGGGAGTTCCTGGACGTCAACCCGGCCGCGACGGTGAAGCGCCGGAAGAACATCGAGGCGCCGCGGGAGCGGGTACTTGAGGACAAGGAGCTTGCCGCCATCTGGAAGGCCGCTGCCAGCTTGTCCTATCCCAGCAATCAACTCGTGCGCCTGCTGATCCTCACCGGCCAGCGCCGCGATGAGGTGCGGTGCCTTCCATGGTCGGAGATCGGCGACGACCTTTGGACGCTTCCGGCCGAGCGGAACAAGGGCAAGCGGCAGCATGAGGTCCCATTGACCACGGCGGCTCTGGAGGTGTTGTGCGGGGCGACCCGACTCGGTCCATTCGTCTTCTCCTGCGACGCCGAGGGGAAGAAGCCCTATGCCGGCATGAAGCGGCTGAAGGAGATCCTGGACCGGGAAAGCAAGGTGACGGGATGGACGATCCACGACATCCGCCGCACGGTGGCCACGGGACTTGGACGCCTTGGTGTCGCCCAGGAGGTGATCGAGCATATCCTCAACCATTCCCGGCCGGCGCTGCACAAGACATACAACGTGCATGCCTACCGTGAGGAGAAGCGCACGGCTCTGGAGGCCTGGGCGCGGCATGTCGAGGGTGTGGTGACCGGCAAGCGCGCCAACGTGGTAGAGTTGGCGGAACGCCGGCAGGCGACTTGATCACTGCCCTGTGACGACGGGGCGCACGACATCGGCGCGGCTACCCCGACGGGGGGAACAGGTGATACCGCATCACTCTGCCGCGCCGACCTTCCTTGCGGCTGCACCACGCGGAGGTGCCATGTCCGGTTCCCGGTTCTGGACCGTGGGCCAATGCCTGCATTGGATCGTCTTTCGGACTCTCCCGGAGGACGGCGAGCAGATCACCCATATCCGCCTGTGCCTTCGGTACGGCGCCGGTTTGGCTCCGGCTACCATGGGGCCGAACGAAGCCCTGGACGAGTTGTAGGCGGCGCTGGAAGAGGGGCGGCTATCTGCCAGTGGCCAATGCAGCACAATCACCATGGACATGATCGGGGATCGTCGGCAGATCGAGCCGACGCGGGGCTACGTGCCCGAAGTCTTCTGGCAAGGCGCCCGGATCGACCGAGATAAGATGGACAGTGCCATAGATGCGACGGGGGAACGCTGGACGGCGTTACTGTGCCCTCGGGCCGTTGTTACCAGTCTCTGGCCCCTCCAGCCTGCTGCTGAGAAGGTTGAAGGCCCTGGCAATTCGGTCCCGGCCGTCCCCACCGCTCTCCCGATGAGTACCGGTCCCGCAACTTCCGCTGCCGGAACGCAGGCCGTGCCGAAGGTGGATGCGCCCACATCATCTGGACCCGTACCGATGTTTCCGCAGGATCGCGCCACCATCGGCGTGGAGTCCGGCGGCAACGCTGATGTCACGAACCCGAAAGGCAATGAAGAGGAACGATTCCCATCCTCTTTACCCACGCGGCAGAGCAGCCGTTGCTCAGAAGCTGATGCTCAGCGCTGGTACAGGGAGCGAGTTGCATCCTTTGAGCAAGATCCTAGCCTCAGGCCACCCTCGCGATTTGACGATGAGGTGGCAGGGGCCAAACTCGGCATCAGTTCGGGACGGGTCCGAAAACTCCGAACCGATCTGGCACCATCTCATTGGCAGGCACGAGGAAGGCCGAGGAAAAATCTGGCATGAAATAAATTGGCAGGAACAATTGCCAGTTTATCCAATTTTGCTTGCCAGTTTTTTAGGCGGCACAGTCTCTCAAGCGGACCGATAAGGACCGCTCAGTTCTTGTGAGAACGGAGACTGTAATGGTTCAGCCGCTTCTTGTTGATACGAGTAAAGGCCGCGAAATGCTCGGCGGCATGGGCAAGACCCAGTTCTTCGAATTGCTGAAGCAGGGAAAGCTGAAGCGTGTCAAGATCGGCACCAAGACGCTCGTCCCGATCTCCAGCATTCAGGAATACGTGGCCAGCTTGGAAGCCGCGTAACGATGCCCCCGAAACAACACCGCCCCGAAACCGCGCTTGTGGCGAGCGCGACCGGGGCGGCGGGTAAATTCGGACTGCTGACTGCTCCGATTTTTACCTCCTTCACGGCCTTCGATGCAACCCCCGCCGCAGCCTACGCAGTGGCCCGCCGGTTCGGCTTCCACCCGACCACGGCCGCCGCGGTCGCAGAGCTTGCCTAGGGGCGCGAGGGGGCAGCATGAACGGCGAAGTCATTCGTCTTCCCGTTCGCCGCCGGCTGCACATTGCCCGGCCACGGACGCTCCACGAAACCCTCGGCGGGATTGTGAGCGACACCGAGGAGTTGATGGGCGCTCGATTCATCGACCCTGACGATCTTCGCTCTATCGGACGGCGGTTTATGGTGCTGGCCGACCGGCTGGAGTGCGATAGCCGGCCGGGCCCGCACCGGGAGACGTGACATGGAGAAAGCCCGTCGCGTCGATTATTGGCCGGACGAGGTGATTGACGGCGTCGCTGGTCAGCTGGACCCAGAGGAGTTCGGGGTCTATTGGATGGTGTGCACCTTGATCTACAGCCGGGGCGGCAGAATCAAGGATGATCCGGAATGGATCGCCCGGATCTTCCGCAAGACCAGCGCCCGAACCGTCCGTGCGGTGCTGAATCGCCTCGAAAAGAGCGCGAAGTTGGTCCGAGTTGATGGCGAACTGGTGGTGAACCGGTGCCAGACCGAGCTTGAACGGACTCTGAACCGCACCCGAACTTGGCGTGAAAACGGTGCGAACGGAGGGCGTCCCTCCAAGGGAAACAATGGCTTAGGGAAACCAAACGGTTTTTCTGAGGAAGAGGTGACGGAAAACCGCGCCTTTAACTACCAACCAGCAACTACCAACCACCAACCAGAAGAAGTGCAGGATCCTTCGGAGCAACAGGGGCGCTACGCCTTCGAAGGCCGAGTGATCCGGCTGAGTGAGAAGGACTTCGACGGATGGCGCATCGCCTTCCATGCCATCCCTGACTTGCCCGCCGAGCTGACCAGCATCGACGGATGGCTTTTCGACCAGCCAGCCGGGAGGCAGCGGAACTGGTTCAACGCAGTGGCGGGCATGCTGAACCGCAAACACCAGGAAGTGCTGACCAAACGCCCAGCCGGCGCCAAGCCGCTGCCGCAGCTCTCGGACGCGCTTAAGCGGGGGGTGTACTGATGTCGATCGACACGCTGGAGGCGGAAGAGCGGCAGGCCTATCGCGACCTGAGCAACGAGGAGGCCGAACAGGCGTTGCTGGGCGCGCTGCTGGTCAACAATCGCGCCTTCGACCGGGTGTGCGGGCTGCTGGCTGCGGATGACTTCTACGACCCTGCGCATCAGCGCATCTTCGACGCCATCGCCCGGAAGATCGGCCAAGGGGAGCAGGCGGACCCCGTCACCCTGGCGGCCGAGTTCCGGGACGATCCCGAGTTGGTGCGCGACGGAGGGGCGGCGTATTTGGCCGAGTTGGCCGGCAACATCGTGACGGTGGTCAATGCTCCGGACTATGCCAGAACCATCGCTGACCTATCGCGCCGCCGCCGGGTGGTGCTGGCCGGCTATGACGCCATCGCTGCGGCAACCGACCAGACCCGGCCGGTGATCGAGACCGTCGGCGCGACACTGGCGGACCTGGAGCGCTTGGCGGAAAGCCGGAAGGCTCGGACTGGCGACGCAGTGCTGGCCGACCTGCTGGAGGCATGGCGCGGCGAGCCGGTGATCTACTCGACGGGCTTCCCGACCCTTGACGCGGCGCTTGGTGGCGGGCTGATCCCCGGCGAGGTGCTGGGGCTGCTGGCGCACGACAAGGCCGGCAAGACGATGCTGGCCGCTTCGATCAGTCACGCGCTCAACGCCGCCGGCATCTGGCACGCCTATGCCGCGCTGGAGATGGGCGGGGCCCAGATCGAGCGGCGCCATATCGCCCGCGACCTGGGGATTGCCACGACGCGACTGCGCGGCCGCATCGGGTCCGACGTCGTCGCGGCGGTCGGCCGATACCGAGTGGAGCGGAAATCCCATGTCCTGTACTTGGACCTGCCCGGCGCCACGGTGGAGGAGCTGCGCGCGGAGATCGTCGCGGCGAAAGCGCAGCGGAAGGTGACGGGCATCGTCATCGATTATTGGCAGCTGATAACCGGGGGTAGCGACCGGGAGACGCAGGAAGCCCACCTGTCCCGGGTGGCGAACTGGATCTCGACACTGGCGAAGCGCCTGGGGCTGTGGGTGATCCTGCTGGCCCAGCTGAACGACGAAGGCACCGCGCCGGCCTACTGCAAGCGCGGGCTGAACCGTGCGGTCGACCACCTGCTGATCCTCCACCGGGAGGATGGCGCCGAAACCGCCTGGCTATCGCTCAAGCGCAGCCGGCACATGCCACCGGTCGACATCGGTGGGCCGAATGACCCGGTGCTGCGGATGCGGTTCCCTGGCCCGTATTTCGAAGATATCGGGACCAGCTCCAACGGAGGTGCAGCATGACGAACACCACTCATGCGCCCACGGCGGCGTTGTTCGCCGGCATTGACGAGCAGATCGCCCGCCTGATCCGACACGCCGACGAATACCGGACTGTGCTGGACAAGAAGCTGGAGGATCCGGCGGTCCGCCGCCGCCCCTCCTCGCTGTTCGCGGCTCACTGCCTCGCTGAGGCGGAGTCCGGGCACCTGCGTTTCGCCCTCGAACTGGCCGAGCAGGCAGTGCGCGACGCCGACACGCTGCTGGACGAGGCCATAGCCGCCCTGCGCCGATCCGCCCAGGCCGCCGGCTTCTATGCCGAGTGGGCGCACCAGCTGGAGGAAGAACTCGCACGGACAGGCGGAATCGACGTTTGGAAGGGGAAGCGGCAATGACGGACGCCAGCATGCACAACCTGGTCACCGAGGCCACGGCCGCAATCGGGCGGATGATCGAAGGGCACCAGCGCATCATTCTGCAGTACAGCGGCGGCAAGGACAGCACGGCCATGCTCTATTTGGCCCGGCCCTTCCTCGACCGGATCGACGTGGTGTTCGCCAACGCCGGGGCCCCATACCCGCACGTCCTGCAGTTCATCACCTCGACCTGCGCTCAGTTGGGGGCGAAGCTGACGATCATCGGGAGCACGAGCCGCTGGACGACTATCACGCCCGCGCCGGCTTCCCGGCCGACGTCGTCCCGTATTGGGCCAGACCAGACGCGGCTTGGGTGATTCAGGATCGCGAACGGCCCAAGCTTCAGGGGCCTCTGCACTGCTGCGCACAACGGATCTTCATCCCGTTCACCCAGCACATCCTGACGGTTGGAGCCACCCTAATCCTTCGTGGGGCGAAGAAGTCCGACGACCGCGTCGGGGTGGGGAACGGGCAGTACATGACAGGCGTCGAAGTCCAGCACCCGTTGTGGGACTGGACCCATGATGACGTGTTCGCCTACCTGCGGAGCGAGGGGGTCGAGCTTCCGGCTCACTATGCCATCGGCGGCCGGATCGACAGCCTGGACTGCTGGTCCTGCACCGCGCATCTGCCCTACGGCGGGGCCGAGCGGCTGGCCTGGATGAAGGAGAACACGCCGGACCTCTTCCGCGCCCTCCTTCCCCGTCTTGTCCATGTCCGGAACGCCGCGGTCGCCGAGCTGCTGGAGGTCGACGGGATCGTTCGGGCCGTGTTGCCGCTGGAGGAGGCGCAGCCGGGATAGCCTCAGCGCTGGAGATCTCGCGCGCGCGTAGGGGGTGGTAACTGGCCTGTTAACTTGGTCTGTTAACTGCCCCCTCTCGCGCGTTGGGGGTGCGCACATCGGTGCGCACAAAAGCGGCGGCCCGAGGCTTCGCGCGCGATAGGGGCTGAAACCTCAGTTGAAACTAGCCGACCGAGCGGCAGCACTGGCGGGAGGGCAAATGGCCGCGAAGGGAGGAATCGGCCGGCTCCCGTCGCATCTTCGGACCAGGAAACGCACGCTGTGGGATCGACCACATTCGGTTTCCGCTGTTTCCCACTTCTCGCTTCCGCCGCTTCCTGCATCGTCGGGCCGATTGCGTTTCTGCCCCCGCCAGCCGAGAAGCTTTCCCTCCCAAAACTTTTGGGAGAGAAGCAAAGTCCCGGAACGACCCGCCTTGCCGGCATGGTGCTTCCCGCCGTCCCGGCTTGGCCCGTCCCACGCTGAATGGTGGCTTCTGCGCCAGGGCCGCCCCCCTTCGGACGGAGTGGTTCACCGGGAGCGAGACATCGACCCTTCCGGGCGTCGAGAGGCGATCTGCCAACGACGACACCACCAGCCGCACCATGGACCCGCAGAAGGGCGCTACAGCCGCCCGGACCGTCGCCGCACCGAGCCCAGCGTCCAGCGTGCCGGAGGCTGCCCAGCAGCCCGCCAGCGGGCAGGGCGCCGCCCCGGCGGTGGGGAGCGCCATCTACGACCGCAGCGGCCAGGGATATCCCGTGATCTACCGGGGTGGCTGATGGTGGCGGACGGGGTGCCCTGTTGCCAAGGATTCCAGTCCCGTCCGCCGCCGTGCCACTGGATCGACGGCATCGCCCACCGGCTCCAGCCACAGTGCTTGGACACCAGCGCCGAACTGGGGCCAATTCATCCTTGGCCACCCCGTATGGCATGGTGCTGGACGGCTACAGCTGTTCGATCAGCACCCCTGGCCAGCTAGTGCACTGACTCATTCAGAAGGTGCAGGCAAACGGCTGAGTTTATCGAGGATGGTGTCGGCGGGCTTGGTCCAGACGAAGGGCCTGGATGCCCTGTTGTGCTTGCGGATGTAGCGGGCGATGGCGTCCTGGAGGTCGGCCACGGACTTGAACACGCCGCGCCGGATGCTCCGTCGGGTGATGATGGAGAAGAAGCCCTCGACGGCGTTGATCCAGGAGGCTGAGGTGGGCGTGAAATGGAAGACCCAGCGCGGGTGATCGGCCAACCATTCCAGCACCTTGGGATGCTTGTGGGTGGCGTAATTGTCGACGATCGCGTGGATCACCTTGCCGACCGGCACCAAGCGCTCAACGGCGTTCAGGAACTTGATGAATTCCTTGTGGGTGTGCTTGGGCAGGCAGCGGCCGACCACGGTGCCGTCCAGGGTGTTCAGCGCGGCGAACAGCGTGGTGGTGCCGTTGCGCTTGTAATCGTGCGTCATCGTCCCGCACCTGCCGGGCTTCAGCGGCAAACCCGGCTGGGTGCGGTCGAGCGCCTGGATCTGGCTCTTCTCGTCGATGGACAGAACCACTGCGTGGCAGGGCGGGTCCATGTAGAGGCCGACGATGTCCTCGACCTTAGCGGCGAAAGCCGGATCGTTGGAACGCTTGAAGGTGCGCAGCCGATGCGGTTGGAGCCGGTTGGCTTCCCAGATGCGCTGCACGGCGCGCAGGCTGATGCCGACGGCCTTGGCCACCGCTCGGCCGGTCCAGTGTGTCACGGCGCCCGGTGGTTCCGAACAGGTCAGCGCCAGCACCTTGGCCACGGTGGCGGTCGGCAGCGGTGCCCGGCCGGGTTTGCGCGTCTTGTCGCGCAGCAGCGCATCCACGCCTTGTTCGGTGTAGCGCACCTGCCAACGCCAGACCGCCGGGCGGCTGACACCGGCCCGGCGCGCCACCTCCTGCACCGGCAGCCGCTCGGCCGAGAGCACGATGATGTTCACCCGCTGGACATGCTTGTGCGGGAGGTTGCGGTCGCCGAGGAGCGCGGCCAAACGCGCGCGATCCTCTGCTCCAACGATGACGTTGACGGTCTGGGCCATGCCGACAGAATCGCACACCAGCAGCCCGCTGTGAATCCTATGTCTGCGTCAGTGCACTAGGCGGGTCATGAGGTAGGCGGTCAGAACGGGCCCTATCGGATATCATCTTCCCTCGGCCATCCATAGCATCATAGCGAGGATCACCAAGACGACAGCCGCGTTCGTGTCCAAAGCGCCGTTGATCAAATTGTTGAAACCAATCCATTCGGTTCGCGCCAGAAACTCCGGGCCAGCCCAGGTCAAAAAGGTGACGTGAGGCCATGCGCCTGTCTTGAGCCACATGACGGCTTGATACGCGACAACTAGAATTGCCGCCAGGAAGGCAATTGCGCCAAGCATTTTCGTCTCACCGGTGCTTGTCGTAGCAGGACGAACCATGCGCTTCGCGGCAGCAGATATACGACCAGCGATCCGATCGGCTCATGTTGTGCTGACTCGCATAATTCGAGGCCGCACTTTGGCAGGCGCTGATCCCAGTTACCCGGCCAAGATACACTTCACGCGGCGCATCCCCAGGAAAGTAAAAATAGGCGTTGAAGATGTCACTCTCTGTTGCGGTGTGGCCTTCATCTCCACACCCCGATAACAGTGCCACGCACGCACTCACGGCGAACACCATCCAACGCATTGGCGCCTCCCTACTGATGAGAGAATATCGCATAATCAGCACAACTGAGGAAGAATGGGCGCGGTAATCGATGCCTGTCGAGGCTTTGCGTCATGGCGCAGCGATCATAGTGTCCTCGCCACCAGCCTTCGCCAGGATGTCGATGGCATCCGCCACCACAGTGATCTTGTCAGCGCCAACGACAGCGTGCCGGCGGCGCAGCCAAAGCGGCCATGATTGCGTATAAGCGTCGCGCCACATCCCATTGAAGATATATCGTTCATTGCGTTAAACTCATAAGGCGCAAATTTTCCCTCGGCTACCGATTCTCCGGAGCGGGGAGAGCATCTGCATGCTGAATAATTGCTGTAAAAGAGGGTACGGCAGCACCATGGCATTTTACAACGACGAGAAAAAAGTTAAGAAGACCGACAAGCCAGACAAATATAATGTCGTCAGATCTCCCGGAAGCAAACCTAGCAGCCCCGGAATTTATAAATGCCAGGACTGCGGATACGAGGATGTTATAAATAGAGAGTGTGGAAAGCTTCCGCCATGCGCGAAATGTGAGGGAGAAACTGGCTGGAAGCTACTTGTTACTGCAAAAGATTCATAATGCACAGTTAAAACCATTTAGAGCGGCTCTGGGCGCTTCGAAGATGACGCCCTTCTTCGACCAGCTCAGTTTTGCGCTCGTTGCCAGCGGTCCGTGCAAGGGGAGCGCTTCTGCTCCCCTTCCCCGTCATCAAAGTCCACCCGTCACCGGTCGGGGCGTCGGAATCCTTGAGCGATCCAGGCCACCGCCAGAACGGCGATAGGGGGCAGGATGGCGCCGGCCAGCACGTCCACGGCGTTCATGTCACCGAACAGCGGCGCGGGCTCCATCTCCAGCCGCTCCCGCGTCGCGGTCCAGTTCAGCGCCTCGACCACGGCCAGATAGATGCGCCATCCGACCTACAGCGCCGATATCAACAGCCAAAGTCGGAGGCCGCCCCGTCTCCAATCCATCTCTCCACCCTCCCAGATCGCCAGCGCAACCCAGAGCATGGCAGGGCCGGCTGGACGACGACGAAAACGGACGTGCTACTGTCACGACCCTTGACGGCCCTCAGGAAATGACGATCACCGTGCCCGGTCCTGTCCGTTCCGGTGCTGATCCAGGCGGATCACCACGCATCCGCCATCGCCGAGCCGGGCTTCCAGCGCAGGGGCTTTCCAAGTAGCAGCGGACGCCAGCGCTTGGCGCATCATCTCCCGGCTGATGTATTGGACAGTCCCACGCCCTCGGCAACGGGCTTTATGGCGACCAGCATTTCCGCTGAACGCGCGGCGCGCATTGGTGCGGTGAAAACAACCGGTGGCAGTGTCGGAAGCTACGCTTCAGCCATAGGAAGTCGAGGCCGCATCAGTTTGCGAACTGCGCGGGGCTTTCGATCCAACCCTTCGACGTGAGCACCTTCCAGGCCAGATGGATTTGCCGAGGAGAAAAGCGCTTCTTGCGGTCGTTCCAGGCGTGGACCGCCTTGACCGCCCCATCGGCTGAGGCAACGTCTTCCTGCTTCGCCACCCAATGCACGGTGGCCAGCAGTTCGAGGCCGAACGGCGTCTCGAACCCCTCGACCAGTTCGGCCACGCGATCAAAGCGTGCCCGGGTCTCGGGGTGATCCGACAGGAACGACGCAGCGTCCTCAGCGGCACCAGGCACCAGTTCCAGCAGCTTGTCCGGTGCATCCCCACCATCGGCGTAGCCGGATACTAGGTGCCCCTCTATGGTCTTGAGGACGTGCCGTAGATTCTCTGCATAAGGGCCGTACGGCGCCTTGACGTACCGCAGCTTCAGTCCCTCGCCGGCCTCCTGCATGAAATACATTAGCTTGTGGACCTCGATTAGGCTGACAAACGGGTCCATCAAACCGCCGAGGTAGCGGTGCATCAGTTCGACTAGGGCGGCGCGGCCAGCAGTCATTTTCGGAACCTCGACACTGCGCGCCACAGTAGCAGGGTCCGGTGCGCCGTTCGGCTGGAACACAAGGATGTCAACTTCGCTGAGACCATTGAGGGCCGCCTCTATCCGGGGACGCACTTCAGACCAGTCGAGGCCACCGAGACCGGCTCCCAGTGGCGGGATCGCGATGGAACGGATGCCCCGCCTGCGGATCTCCATCAGCAGGGCCTCCAGCCCCGCGTCAATGTCTTCCATCCGGCTCTTGCCACGCCAATGGCGCTTGGTCGGAAAGTTGATGATAAACTTTGGGTTTGTCATCGTGCCCGTCTCATAGACGAACATCCGGCCAGGCTGCACTTCCTCGCGGGCGCAGGCAGCCTCATAGGCTTTGAAGTTCTGAGGAAAGGTATTCTTGAACTGAAGCGCGATTCCACGCCCCATGATGCCGACACAGTTCACTGTGTTGACGAGGGCTTCCGCGTCGGCGGCGAGAATATCGCCAGTCGTATATCTGATCATCGCGTGCTCCCTCATCAGTAGTACCAGTCGCTTCTACGCTCAACGGTGGGTCGGTGCTGCACACCATGGAGCGCAGCGGCCACTTGAGCAGCGATCTTGTTCGATTCAACGCCTACCCTACGGACTAGGGTCCACGGGAACGCCCCGCGGACGAGGAACTCCGCCTGCTTCTCATCGCGGCAGGACGACCAGTACTTCGTTTGGACTGCCTGCCAGTTCACCTCATCAAGATTGTCGAGCGACGCCCTGAACTCGCAATAGGCTGCCGCCGCGTTCGACAGCGAAAAGGCCCACCGACACCCCATCTGGCTGGCCCATGCAACCACCTCATGCAGGTCGGCCTCAAGATGAACGATGGGCTCTTGGCCGCCCTTGTAGGTCATCTCAGTATGGTTACCGCGATGCATCATGTACAGCATGACCGACCGCGGGCAGAAGTAGAATGGCACATATTCACCGACACGATCTCCCTGATGGCACGTCACCGGCAACGCCAGCCGACGCAGCTTCAGTTTGCCCATGCCGATTGAGATTTTCGGGCCGCCCTGCGCAATGACCGCCGCGTCGGAGATCAACCCGCCCGCCGTGATGATGGCCGGCAGGTTGTCCACGTGTGTGATGTGGTAGATCTTGGGGTGCGCCGGTGGCTGGCTCATGCGTCAGCCTTGCTCGTCGCTCGCGCCTGCGGCAGATCAGTATTTGCGGGGTTCTCCCGCCACCGGACGCCAGCACCGCCGCCATTAGGTGCGATGAACTGAATGCCGGCACCTTCCAATGCGGCGCGGATATCCGCCAGCGTCCGGGCGTAGGGCGTCCTCGCTCCCCGCTCGAAATCAGCCAGGGTTTGCTTTGCCACCTTCGCGCGCTCGGCCAAATCGGCCTGAGACCAGTTCAGGAGCGCACGGGCGGCCCGGCATTGATCCGGGAAGATCACACTTTCCGTCATAACCTCAATATTTTTAATTGACGTTGAGAGGCGGCTAGGCCAATATTTTGGCATGAGGTTGATCTGAACGCAATGAGGCAACCGACCATGATCTGCCGAGCCAAGCTGTTCCGCCTTGCATGGTCCACCGCCCGCAGCGTGTCGCTATTCAACAAGACCAGCCCGCGCCGGGAATTCGCCTATGCCCTGAAGCTCGCCTGGAAGGAGATGCGCAACCGTGCCGCGCTGGAGGCGATGTACGCCCGCCAGACGGCCGAGAAGGTCGCCGCCGACCGGGCGGCACTGCTGGAGGCCCGTGCCCGCGCCCAGCCCGATTGGGACGCGCAGGACGCCGCGGCCATCGCCAAGGCCAACAACGGGCTGAGCCGCCAGCTCAACACCGCAGCGGCCCGCGCCGAGCGCCGCTTCGGCTGCAAGATGTACGGCGGCGGCTACGGTTCGGTGAAGTACACGGCCTGCCACTGACCGGCCACAGGTGGAGAGCCGCGCCTTGAGTCGCAGAATTGTGCACTGGCTACCGGTTCCCATTCCCCTGCGCCCTGCCTAACCTCGCCTGATCCAGGGCGACCAGCCCTCGCCATCCACCCCCATCACTTCGCAACGCGCCGTCCGGCGCGAACGCTCCCGTTTTGCCTGGAGGATCCTGCATGAGCCGCCTTGCCCTGTTCGCCACCGCCGCGGCTGTTGCCGCCACCATCGCCGCCGGCGCCGCTTCCCTCGCCAACCAGCAGCCGGAGCCGGCCCCGGTGCTGCGCATCGCCACCGAGGGTGCTTTCGCCCCGTGGAACGCCACCACGGCCGACGGCAAGCTGGTCGGGTTCGAGGTCGACCTCGCCAACGACCTGTG
>NZ_BADK01000260.1 GCF_000333595.1 Azospirillum sp. B506 | reverse complement strand
AGCAAATCCGCGCGAACGTGACGGGGCGCGCTGCGCCGCTCGAAGCGGTCGAAGTGGCCTGAAGGCAAGCCGGGGTTCGTTCGAAAGGCCGGCTTTCGGGCATGAGAGGGGCCGCCCATCGGGGCGGCCCTTTTTGCGTCGGTGGCTTGCCGGCAAAACGGTCCGGTGGGTAGCTTTCCGGAGCCATGGCGTGTGGCCGAGAAGGCGCGGTTGACGGCGCTCCGGGAGGCCTACATCCACCGTATCTCGACGCGGCCGATGTCCTCTCCGTGCCCAGGCCGGAGTGTTTCGACGTGCCATTCGGCATCGTTGAGCGTCCGGCACCAGTCCACCCGTGTGCCATGTGCTCGCGCGAAACGGTGTCCCATCGCGTCGAAGGACAGGCCGATCCGATCGACGGTGTGCGGCGTTGCCTGCCGCTCCCGGTCGCTGACGAACCCCCAACGGAGGCCATGTCGGGTGGCGATGCGGCGGGTGATTTCTGAAAGGGTCATGGGCGGCGTCCTGGTAGCTGTTTCCTGTATTTAGCCAAGCGCGCCCTGCACTCCGCCGCCATAGGTTGGCGCAGACGGCCCATCCCCCGGATCAAGCGGCCATGCCGACGCGCATCGCGACGACCGTGGCGCGAACTGCACCGGCCGGCTGCACTTGCTCTTGCAGTTCCGACGGTGGCATGCTCCAGCCGCAATTTTTGGCTAATCCGGTGGCAGGGGTATGAGCGAAGCGTTTTTCGAGCGGCCGATCCTGAACTCGCCCTATGCCTATCCCGCCCGCCACTGGGAACTGGATGCCGACGGCCAGCCGACAAACCGGATCGTCGAGCATCGCCGCCGGTCCGAACTCATCAGCCCGATCCCGAAGACCAAGAAGCGCCGCAGCCCGACCCAGGCGAACCTCGACCTCGACCACACCGCCGACCTGACGCACGACGGGCAGGAGTACAACCCGACCCCCTACATCAACAAGATTCGCAGCGAGGTCGAATCCTGGCGGCGGATCCCCAATCCCAATGACTGGGGCGTGACGCCGGAAACCGCCCGCCTGCTCCAGCATTGGCGCCACCATCCGTTTCAGGGTGTCCGTCCCTTCTTCTGCCAGATCGAGGCGGTCGAGACCGCGATCTGGTTGACCGAGGTCGCCCCGCAGCGCGGCGAAATCTGGCAGCACATCAAGGGCGCCAACCAGCAAGCCAACCCGGAACTGCTGCGCATGGCGCTGAAGCTCGCCACCGGCGCGGGCAAGACCACCGTCATGTCGATGCTGATCGCGTGGCAGACGGTCAACGCCGTCCGCCACCCGAACGCCAAGTCCTTCTCGCGCGGCTTCCTGATCGTGGCGCCCGGCATCACCATTCGTGACCGGCTGCGCGTGCTGCTCCCCAACGACCCCGAGAGCTACTACCGCAACCGCGAGATCGTGCCCGGCGACATGCTGGCCGACATCGAGCGGGCCAAGATCGTCATCACGAACTACCACGCTTTCAAGCGGCGCGAGCGTATGGAGGTTTCGAAGGTCGGGCGCGCGCTGCTCAAGGGGCGCGGCCCGGACCTCGACACGCTGGAAACCGAAGGCCAGATGATCCAGCGCGTGATGCCGGACCTGATGGGCCTGAAGTCCATCGTCGTGCTGAACGACGAAGCCCACCACTGCTACCGCGAGAAGCCCCCCGAACAGGGCGGCACCGATGGCGTCGCTGCGCTGAAAGGCGACGAGAAGGACGAGGCCAAGCGCAACAACGAGGCCGCCCGCCTGTGGATTTCCGGGCTGGAGACGGTCAAGCGCAAGCTGGGCCTGCGCGCCGTCTACGACTTGTCGGCCACGCCCTTCTTCCTGAACGGCTCCGGTTACGCCGAGGGAACCCTGTTCCCCTGGACGGTCAGCGACTTCTCGCTGATGGACGCCATCGAGTGCGGCATCGTCAAGCTGCCCCGCGTGCCGGTGGCCGACAACATCCCCGGCGCCGACGTGCCGAAGTTCCGCGACCTGTGGACCCACATCGGCAAGCGCATGCCCAAGGCCGGGCGCGGTGCTGGCAAGACGCTCGATCCGCTGGCGATCCCGGTGGAACTACAGACCGCGCTGGAGGCGCTCTACGGCCATTACGCCAAGACCTTCGACCTGTGGGAGCAAGCGGGGATCGGCGTGCCGCCGGTCTTCATCGTCGTCTGCAACAACACCGCCACGTCGAAGCTGGTACACGACTACATCTCCGGCTTTCACCGGCCCAACCCCGACGGCTCGGCGACGCTGGAGAACGGGCGTTTACCCCTGTTCCGCAATTTCGACGAGTTCGGCAACCGGCTGGCCCGGCCGCGCACCCTGCTGATCGACAGCGAGCAGTTGGAATCGGGGGAGGCGCTGGACAAGGATTTCCGCGCCATGGCGGGCGACGAGATCGAGCGGTTCCGCCGTGAGATCGTCGAGCGCACCGGCGACATCCGCAAGGGCGAGGCGATCACCGACCAGGATCTCCTGCGCGAGGTGATGAACACCGTCGGCAAGAAGGGGAAACTCGGCGAATCGATCCGCTGCGTCGTCTCCGTCTCCATGCTGACCGAGGGGTGGGACACCAACACCGTCACCCATGTGCTGGGCGTGCGCGCCTTCGGCACGCAGTTGCTCTGCGAACAGGTGGTCGGCCGCGCCCTGCGGCGCCAGTCCTACGACCTGAACGGCGAAGGGCTGTTCAACGTCGAATACGCCGACGTGCTGGGCGTGCCCTTCAACTTCAACGCCAAGCCGGTCATCGCCCCGCCCGCCAAGCCGCGCGAGACGGTGACGGTCCAGGCGGTCCGCCCCGACCGCGACGCGCTGGAGATCACCTTCCCCCGTGTCGAGGGCTACCGCGTCGAACTGCCGGAGGAGCGGCTGACCGCCGTCTTCGGGCCGGACTCGGTGCTCGACCTCAACCCCGATCTGGTCGGCCCGTCCGTCACCCAGAACCAGGGCATCATCGGCGAGGGCGTGGACCTGACCGTCGCTCACCTGGAGGACATGCGCCAGTCCACCATCCTGTTCCATCTGGCCCGCCATCTGCTGTTCCAGAAGTTCCGCGATCCGGGCGCGGAGCCGAAGCTGCACCTGTTCGGGCAGTTGAAGCGGATCACCAAGCAATGGCTCGACGGCGGCTATCTGCGCTGCACCGGCGGCACCTATCCGGCGCAGGTGATCTACCGGGAGATCGCCGACATGGCGGCGGAGCGCATCACCGCCGCCATCACGCTGGCGCATGTCGGCGACCGGCCGGTCAAGGCCGTGCTCGACAGCTACAACCCCAAAGGCTCCACCGCCTTCGTCAGCTTCACCACGTCCAAGACCACGCGCTGGCAGACCGACCCGCGCAAATGCCACATCAATTGGGTGGTCTGCGACAGTGATTGGGAGGCGGAACTGTGCCGGGTGGTGGAAGCCCATCCGCGCGTCCTGTCCTATGTGAAGAACCACGTCCTGGGTTTCGAGGTGCCGTATCGCCACGGCTCCACCCCGCGCCGCTACCTGCCGGACTTCATCGTCCGCATCGATGACGGGCGCGGTGCGCAAGATCCGCTGAACCTGATCGTCGAGGTGAAGGGCTATCGCGGCGAGGATGCCAAGGACAAGGCGGAGACCATGCGCGCCTACTGGGTGCCGGGGGTGAACAACCTGGGCAGCTTCGGCCGCTGGGCCTTCGTCGAGTTCACCGCCGTCTACGAGATGGAAACAGCGTTCGCGGCGCTGGTGGATGGCTTTATTTCCGAGACCGTGGTGTAAAGGTTAAAATAATGTCCTACGAGGCCATTTTTGCGCTGGGTTCGGTTATTGTTGCCCTCATTGCTGCTGGGTTTGTCGCCTGGGACAGGATCACGGCACGGCCGGTCGAGCGCCTTACGCTTCAGGTCGAATATTTTAATGGTCTTAGGGCGTGGGCGGACAGTTGTTGCGACGTGCTTACCGAAGCCTGCCACCTGTCCTATCTTGATCCGACAAGGTGTGACGGAGAGAGCTTCTTTGTGCAGCGCCAACGGATTCTTGTTGCCCTGTCATCCTTGATCGACCGTGGACGGTGGTACTTTCCGAACTACAAGGTTGAGTATGGACAGCACAAGGAAGCCGCGTACCGTGGTCATCGGCACGAAATTCTCGATAGCTTGGTTGCTGCCTATAAGAGCGTTCGCCAACTCAATTACACGGAGCGGGGCGAGAATGCAGCCATTTGCAAGAAAATTTTGCAGGGAAAGCGGATATTCATCGGCAATGTCCAGGATGTTCTCGCCCCGAACGATCAAAAAGATGAGTTTTTGAAGATCATGAAGAAAAAGAAGAACGGGGAAGGGAAAGGATGATGTGAGGCGGTAGTCTTGCTGAATTCCCCATTTTTCAATCTTCAGTTCAAGTGAGTGAGATCGGGCATGGCCGAAAAGAAGATCGAGACCATCCGTCACACCGACGCCAAGCGGCGGCTGATCCCGACGGCGGAGTTGCAGTCGGTGATGGACGAGGCCGACAAGGCGCCCGTGCGCGTCGCCTATGAACGGCGCAACCGCGATCTCGATCCGCAACTGGTGTGGCGCGGCAAGGATGACCAGGACTGGTCGGACCTGATCGTCCAGGCCCCGCCGCTCTACATCCAGGAGAAGGTCCACCCGAAGGTTCTGATCGAGGAACTGAAGCGTGAAACCCGCGCGCGGGCGGACGCGAACAAGCCCAAGGGCAGCAATTTCGACCTGTTCGCCGATTTCAACGGCCTGCCCGCCAAGGATGTGGCGACCGAGTTCTACCGCCACGACTCCAACTGGACCAACCGGATGGTGCTGGGCGACAGCCTTGCCGTGATGGCGAGCCTCGCGGAACGCGAGGGGCTGCGCGGCAAGGTCCAGTGCATCTATTTCGACCCGCCCTATGGCATCAGGTTCAACAGCAATTTCCAGTGGTCCACCACCAGCCGCGACGTGAAGGACGGCAACAGGGACCACATCACCCGCGAACCGGAGCAGGTCCGCGCCTTCCGCGACACATGGCGCGACGGCATCCACTCCTACCTGACCTATCTGCGCGACCGCCTGACCGTCGCCCGTGACCTGCTGACCGACAGCGGGTCGATCTTCGTCCAGATCGGCGACGAGAACGTGCATCGCGTTCGGGCGTTGATGGATGAGGTGTTCGGGGATGAGAATTTTGTTGCACAGATTGTATTCAGAAAAACAACCGGGAGGGGAGGTGATCTGGTAGATGCTACTGTAGACTTTATTTTGTTCTATGCGAAAAATATTAGCGATGTGAAGTTTCGCAAGATCTACGAACAGCGAGATCAGTTTTCTGACCAGAACTTGAGATCCTTAGCGCTTCCTAATGGAGCGCGACGATCTTTGACATCTTCGGAAGTAGATGGAACGGTGCCGTTGCCGCCAGGAGCACGTCTCTTTCGGCAAAATCCAATCACAAGCCCTCGCTCTCCCGGACTTGGAGATCTAACCATTTTTAATTTTCAGGGAATGGATCTCTCGCCAGGAAAAGGAACTTTCAAGACAAACTACGAAGGTCTTCTGCGATTAACAAAAGCAGATAGGTTGATGAAGAGTGGTAAAACTTTGGGATTTCTGCGGTATTTTGATGATTTTGCCTTTCAGGTCTCTGGCGATATATGGGATGACACTCGTCAGAGTGGATTTGGTGACCCTAAAGTCTATGTAGTTCAAACGGCATCGCGTGTCGTCGAACGCTGCATCCTGATGGCGACCGACCCCGGCGACCTCGTGCTCGATCCCACCTGCGGCTCGGGGACGACGGCCTATGTCGCCGAGCAATGGGGGCGGCGGTGGATCACCATCGACACCTCGCGGGTGGCGCTGGCGCTGGCCCGCGCCCGCATCATGGGCGCGCGCTATCCCTATTACCTGCTGGCCGACAGCCGCGAGGGCCAGATCAGGGAAGGCGAGATCACCCGCACCCCGCCCAAGGATGCCCCCACGCGCGGCGACATCCGCCTGGGCTTCGTCTATGAACGGGTGCCCCACATCACCCTGAAATCCATCGCCAACAACGCCGAGATCGACGTGATCTGGGAGGAGGCGCAGAAGGCCCTGGAGCCGTTGCGTGCCCAACTGAACGCGGCGCTCGGCACCGGCTGGGAGGAATGGCAGATCCCCCGCGCGGCGGAGGAGGGCTGGCCGCAGGCGGCCAAGGCGCTGCACGCCGAATGGTGGGCGCTGCGCATCAAGCGCCAGACCGACATCGACGCCTCGATCTCCGCCAAGGCGGAGTTCGAGTATCTCTACGACAAGCCCTATGTCGACAAGGACAAGGTCCGCGTCGCCGGTCCCTTCACGGTGGAAAGCCTGTCGCCGCACCGCGTGCTGGCGGTGGACGAGGACGACGAACTGATCGACCTGCTCGACGCGGCCGAGGGCAAGCGCAAGCCGTCCGACCTCGCTCCCCCAAGCGACGGGGACGACTTCGCGGCGATGATCCTCGACAATCTGCGGGCCGCCGGGGTGCAGCAGGCGCACAAGCAGGACCGCATCGCCTTCACCGCGCTGACCCCCTGGCCGGGTGACTTCATCGCCGCCGAGGGGCGCTACATGGAGGGCGAGCGCGAACGCCGCGCGGGCATCCTGATCGGGCCGGAGTTCGGCACGGTGTCGCGCGCCGATCTGGTGGCGGCGGCGCGCGAGGCGGGCGACGCCGGGTTCGACGTGGTGGTGGCCTGCGCCTTCAACTACGACGCCCAATCCGCCGATTTCGAGAAGCTGGGCCGCATCCCGGTGCTGAAGGCGCGCATGAACCCCGACCTGCACATGGGCGGCGACCTGAAGACGACCGGATCGGGCAACCTGTTCGTGGTGTTCGGCGAACCCGACCTCGACATCCTGAAGGACGCCGACGGCCGCCTGCGGGTGAAGATCAAGGGCATCGACGTCTTCCACCCCTCCACCGGCGAGATCGAATCGGGCGGCCCCGACACCATCGCCGTCTGGTTCATCGACACCGATTACAACGAGGAGAGCTTCTTCGTCCGCCACGCCTATTTCCTGGGCGCCTCCGACCCCTACAAGGCACTGCGCACGACCCTGAAGGCGGAGATCGACGCCGACGCCTGGGCGTCCCTGAACAGCGACACCAGCCGCCCCTTCGATAAACCGTCGTCCGGCCGCATCGCGGTAAAGGTTATCAACCACCTCGGCGACGAGGTGATGAAGGTGTTCTCGGTGGAGTGAGGTGATGGAGGCGAATATCGGCTCCTGATTTCCTCCCTGTCGCCGTTGGAGCTTCAAGCAAGACCTTCCACCGTGCTGCACGATGGAAGGTCTTGCTTGCCATCGCTATCGTGCCTGCAAGAAGATTGAGCGAAATTATAGAATATTTGATTGAATGCCTGCGACGAGGATAAGAAGGAATCAAATCAATGGTTCAACCAACACGCTTCAAAATCAGTGATTTTGGTGGAGAGGTCGATGAAATTTGCAACAGCCAAGACAAGAGGCTTTACAAGCCTGTTACCGTGACGTGGACGCAGCCAGCGGTTTGGCATCGTAACGAAGCAGCCCCGATAGGATTTCCAGAGGAAGCTCCTGGCTATTTGTACATTCTGACAAGAAATCATCACAGGGCCAAGCTGAAGGATGAGATTGTTTATGTCGGGATAACAAACAACCTCAAAAGACGATTCGACTGCCACCCCAAGGCGGAAGAGATTTCCAGCATGAGGGGGGAGACATCCCTGAGCATTGGCAACATCGATTTTCACGGATACAAAACCGCCATTACACATAACCGCAGAGAAATTGAAGAGTTGGAGCATATCTTCATATGGGCGCTCTGGAAAAACCTATGGAATGAACGAAAGATGTTCACATTGCCGGGAATGGGGCGTTTGCCCGGTCGTGCATGGCATATAACGAATGAGGGGTATCATTTTTCCGGTCGTATGCCTCGTGAGCTTGTTTATCCATGGATGTTGGTCAAACCGCGCGCCGACCGCTCCAGAAAAGCGTGATTTCTTTGTGAAATATTGAAGGTTCACATCAAATCCGGGGGTTTGCAGTGACCACGCCACGCAGCAAGGGCATGTCACCCCCACCCGAGCGGGAGGAAACCGTCCGGCTCCTCGCCGCACGGATCGTCGGCCGGGACGGCTGGCATCTGGAGGAAAGCACCCAGGACGCGGATGGCTTCCGGGACGCGCTGGCGCAACGCGGCATGGCGGTTGCCGAACTGGTCGAAATCGAACGCTGGACGCTCCGTGTCCCGGCGGACGAACCGTTCACGCCGAAGAATTGCTTTCATGGCACCGCCTATCGCGCGGGCTGGGGGTATGACGCCGGGGCGGATTGCTGGCATGCCCCCCATGAACTCGACCGGCGCTTTCCCGGCCCGACCCTCAATGTGGACCGGCTGGACGTGACCTATGCGCTGCCCGAGGTCGGCTGGATCGACACCACGATCCGGGGCGGGGAGCGCCTCACCGAATTCTCGATGAGCGAGGTCTTCGATCCCATTCCCGCCCTTCTCAACTGGTTGGAGCGGTTGGCCGGGGGCAACTTTGGCCGCATCTCCATGGATGTCGAAGGCTGGTATGTGGACTTCCACTGCTTTGCGGAGGGCGACCGCATCCGCTTCGTGGTGGAGGAGGGGTGGGACGGCCGGTCGATGACGCTGGACATCCGCATCGACCGCATCGCCTTGCTTGCAGGCCTTTATTGCCCCCTGGTGGTGCTGTGGGAGAGCGATGCGTTCGCCCGCGCTTACATGCATTGGAACTTCGCCTCGGCCGAACGTGACGCCTGGGATGCCGCCTGGGAACATCTGACGGATGAGGACGACCCGGTGCGTCTCACCCCCGCGCCCATCCGCTCTCCCTGCATCGACGCCGTGCTGCGGGCGGCAGGGTGGGACTGGTGAAGTGACGGACAGGAAAGGCCATATCCGGTTCCATGGCGGCGAAAAGCTGTGAGGACTAAACCAGAAGGAGTGCAAGGCGCAGGGAAAATGCCTTATCCTGATGGCTGCTGGTTGCCTTTGAGTTCGAACAGGATGTGTAGGCACGCAAGGTTGTGACCGAGGCGTTTATCAGTCCCGAAGTGCTGCGGTGGGCGAGGAAGCGGGCGTCCGCTTCCACGGACGCACTCGCCTTGGCGCTGAAGACCGACATCGCCAAGGTGATCGCTTGGGAGGAGGGGACGGCGCGTCCCACCTTCCGGCAGGCCGAAAGGATCGCCGCCTTCTTCCACATCCCGTTCGGCTATCTCTTCCTGCCGGAGCCGCCGCAGGAGCAGCTTCCCATTCCAGACCTGCGCAGGCAGGACGGCGCACCCCGCGATGGGTTCAGCCCGGACGTGATGGACCTGTTGCGCGACGTGATGTTCCAGCACGACTGGTATCGCGATTTCCTGCGCGACCATGGCGCCGAGCCACGCTCCTTCGTCGGCCGATTCGACATGCGGACACCGGTCGAAGCCGTGGCGGCGGATATCCGGGCGGTGGTTGGCCTCGCTGCCGATCAGCCGGTCAACGGCGGTTGGGAACAGCATCTCACCTCCCTGTTCGAGCGGTGCGAGGAGGCGGGCATCTGGGTGATGCGCAGCGGTTATGTCGGCTCCAACACCCATCGTACCCTGAGCGTCTCGGAGTTCCGGGGCTTCGCCATCGCCGACAGGATCGCTCCGCTGATCTTCATCAACGGCCGCGATGCGAAAGCCGCCCAATTCTTCACGCTTGCCCACGAACTGGCGCATCTCTGGCTTGGCGCCAGCGGTGTGTCCGATCCGTTCTCGATCCGTGACGGTGAGGGCCGCGACGATCAGGAATCGGTGGATGTCGAGCGCCGCTGCAACGCCATTGCCGCCGAGGTGCTGGTGCCGCGCGCCCAGTTCCTCGCCGCATGGACCGACCGGCTCGGTCTGGAGCGCAACGCCGAACTGCTGGCCTACCGCTTCAAGGTCAGCCGTGTGGTGATCGCCCGGCGCGCTCTCGATTTCGGAAAGATCGGCCGGGACGAGTATGGCGCGTTCTTCGACCGGGAACGGCAGGCGTGGCAAATCGAAGCGCGGTCGGAACGCGAATCGGGCGGCGGCGACTTCTACCGCGTGTCCCGCGTCAGGAACGGAAAGCGCTTCACGCGCGCCGTCGTGAACAGCGCGATGAGCGGGAACCTCCTGTTCAGCGATGCAGGCGCGCTGCTGCACATGAAGCCGACCGTTGTTCGCAAGATGTATGAAAGATTACAGCCGGAGCCGTGACCATGTATCTTTTGGATTCGGACACGTTTATTCAGGCGAAGAACTTATATTACGGTTTTGATATCTGCCCTGGCTATTGGGAATGGATGGACGGTGCGGTCGATGGCTGCGCCGTGCGCAGCGTCAGCAAGGTCTACGACGAACTCGGGCCG
>NZ_BADK01000261.1 GCF_000333595.1 Azospirillum sp. B506 | reverse complement strand
ATGGGAGATCGGGCGTGGCGGACACAATCGCTTCCGGCAGCAGGGCTGGCACCGTCCGGCGTGGCATTCGTCTTCCTCTGTGGCTCATCCGCGTCATCTGGCTGCTGATCGTTCCACTGATGTTTGTGGCTCTCGGGTTCTGGCAGGAGCAGCGGGCCGCAGCGACGCTCGACGAGTATCGGCAGGCCGGACAGGAGTTGCCGGACGCCCTTGCCCAGCTCCAGCGGATCGAAGCGAAGAATCCATCGGCCATCGTCACCCTGGGCGGACCGGATGGCCGCCGCACGCCGGTCTCCATGGCCATCGCCGGGGTCCGCAAGGCCATCGACACGATGGAGGAGGGCGCCGAAGTCTCGCAGATCCGCTATCCGTTGAGCTGGGGCACGATGGCCGGCGGCCTGCTGGCGTTCCTTGCCGGTCTGACCGGGTTGCTGGCGGCGCGGGTCGCGGCCCTGCGGGCGCGGCGGTCACGCGACGCCCTGATCCGCAGCTTCGACCGCTTGAGGCGGGGGCTGCCCTTCGTGCTTGCCGCGGTGCTGGTCGGTCTCAGCATTGCCGGCGTCTTGGCCTCACTGTTCGAAGCGGCGAGCCTGTGGTACTGGGACCATCTGTCGGCTGGCAGCGTCAAACTCTTCGCCGCTGCCGTGATGCTCGCCGTGCTCGCCGCCTACAGTGCCGTTATGGCGGTGATCGCGATGCGCCGCGTCTTCGATCTCTACAGCATGGAACCGCTCGACATCCGTGGCGTGGTGGTGAACCGGGAGGAGGCGCCCGGCCTCTGGCGGTTCGTCGAGGATCTCGCGGCCCAGCACGAGGCGCTGATGCCGGACAGCATCCTGATCGGCCTGACCGAAGGCTTCTTCGTCACCGAAGCGCCGGTCCGGCCGCTCGGGGGGGAGCGGGTGCTGTCGGGTCGTACCCTTCACCTGCCGGCGCCCTGCCTGCCGCTGATCGGTGAGACCGAACTCGCGGCGGTCATCGGCCATGAGCTTGCCCATTTCTCGGGTGGGGATACCAGCTACAGCCGGCGCTTCGCCCCGATCCATGCCGGATTGTGGCGGACCCTGACGGCGCTCGGCGAGCGCACCGGCACCGGCGGCTTCCTGCTCGCTCCGGCCCTGCATCTCGGCTTCCACACACTGGAGAGCTTCGATGTCGCCGTCGCCCAGCACCGGCGGCAACGCGAGTTGGAGGCCGACCGCCGGGCCAGTCTGGTCAGCGGTCCCGAGAGCGTTCCCCTTGCCCTGCTGCGCACGGCGACACTGGCGCCGGTCATCGTCGGGACGCTGAATGACGCCTTCTCCGTCCCCGAAACGGCCGGGCCGGATCTGATGGCCGAAATCCTGCGGCGCGTCGAGAAGGGTCTTCCCGATCCCGCCGCGCATCTGGAGGAGTGCCAGCCCCACCCGACCGACAGCCACCCGACCACCGTCCTGCGCATCGGCAGCCTTGGCGTCCAGCTCGACGAGCATCTGCTGGCGCGTGCCGGCCGCGGACCGCGGGCCGACGACACCGGCCTGCCGCATCGGCTGTTCTCCGACTGGACCGGGATTTGCCAGGCCTTGACGGCGGCATTTCTCGACGAGGCGCGGGAAGCGCATCGGTTGAACCGGGAAGAGCTGGAGGCCGCCGCCGCCGCAGTTCCGGTCGAGCACACCGTGCTTTACGAGAACGGCAGGCCGATGATCTGGGCCATGGGTTTCATCGCGGCGATGTTCGCCGTCTTCGCCATCTGCACCGTTTTCTTCGGGCGGGAACTCGGCCTCGGCAGCGATCCGGGGACGAGGGCATTCGTCGGGGCGGTGGCCGCCGCGGGGATCTGCTTTGCTTTGGGCTATGCGGCCTGGATCCGCCACAAGACGAAGGTGCCGTTGATGACCCTGACGCCCGACGCCCTGGTCTCGGCGCGGCTGCGGGAGGCCATTGCCTGGACCGACGTGGCGGGAATGCAGGTGTCGGCATCGCGCCGGCTGGCGCTGGTGCTGGCGCTGCATCAGGAGGCGCCCTTGCCCAACCGGATCGGCTTTTCCCTTTACAACAAGGTCAACAGGCGCAATCGGACCGTGGTGCTGGAGGCGATGGGCATCCGCGGGATGAAGGCGGCGGAATTCGAGGCGCTGGTCAGCCGCTACCTGTCCGCCGCCTATGCCCGCCGCCGGCTTGCCGGAGGATGATGCGCTGACCGGCAGGTCTCAGGTCAGGCCGCCGGTCTTGTTTTTCGCCAGAACCCGTCGGCGATCCGCTTGCCGTCGCTTTCCCGCAGAATATCGAACCAGCGGATGCGCGCGCTTCCCTCGTCATGGACACCGCAGCGGCGGACGATCACACGGTCGCCGGGGTTGATGTTGCCGTAATAGAACACGTCGCGATCGGTGACGATCCACCCGGCCCCGGCCGGGCGCTCCAGCGCCCAGTCAGCCCGGTCCATGATCGTCGGGAAGCTGGCGAAATAGAGAAAGCCGGCGCCGTTGAAGTCGGCGGCCGGGCAGGGATCGACCAGGATTTCGCCATCCGGCTGGCGCGCGGTCCGGCGGAATCCCCAATGCTCGTCCCAATCGTCCCGCCGGAAGCGCTGGCACCGTGCGGCGAAGGGAGACGCCGGGGACAGGACGGGGATCAGTCTCGGCGCCGGATGGGGCAGCGCGCGCAGCACGCTCAGATTGTCGCCCGCCACCGCCCGTTTCAGGAAGATGGATTGCAACGTGACGGTTCCGACCGGCCTGCCATTCGCATGGACAGTCTGGATGCTGAGATACTGGGTTCGCGAGGTTCGGACGATCCTGCCGTCGATGGCGAGCCGGTCATGCTCGGCCACCTCGTCCAGACGGGCGCCGTCCAGCGAGAGGCCGGTGAAGGTGGCGTAGAGCGTCGCGCCCTCGCTGTCGCGGAAGTCGGGCAAGGGCTGTCCGAACAGATCCGCCAGCATCAGCCAATGCCGGTGCCCGCACTCCTTCAGCAGCCAGTGTTCCGACAGCCCATTCAGGCCAAGCTGCGGCATGCCCACCGTGATCGGCCCGCCAATGGCGGCGGAATGGCTGGACGCTATGGGAGCAACAGACGTCAGGGCAACGGACATGGGTGTTCCCCGCTTCGGTCAGGTGAGGGCGACGACCGTGACCGTCGCTTCCGGGTCGTTGGCGAAGCGGGCGGCTTCGGCATCGATGACGGCGATCTGGCGGGCTGCCCGCGAACAGGGGAAACCGAACTTCGCCGCCACGCGGTCGCTGGCGATGGTCAGGGCGGTGCGGCTGATGTGGACGAAGTCGGCGAGGCGATAGATTTTCCCCTCCTCCAGATGTTCGCGGATCACCAGGGACGGCGAATAGCAGTCCGAGAGCGTGCCGTCGGGCCAGCGCACGCGGAAGTTCATTTCAGGCATGGGCAAGGCTCCTTTGGCCGGTCAGGAAACGGGTGTATTCGGCGACATGGCGGGCGGCGCAGGTTTCCCAGCTGAAGCCGGCGGCCCGCTGCAGACCGGCACTGCGCAGCGCGTCTGCCCGCCGCGGTTCCAGCACCGCGCGCATCGCCCGCGCGATGGAAACGCTGTCGAACGGATCGACCCATTCGGAGTCGCCGGGTGCCAGATGTTCGGTGAAGGGGGCGATGGACGGGACGATGGTTGGCGTGCCGCAGGCCATCGCCTCCAGTACGGCCAGCCCGAACCCCTCGCGCAGCGATGGGAAGACCAGCGCATCGGCCAGCCGGTAGAGCGACGGCATCGCCGTGTCGGGCAGCGGCCCGGTGCGGATCACCGCCCCGCCGGGACCGGTGGAAAGGTTGCCGTCGACAAGGCGCGCGTTGAAGTCCCGCAGTTCCGGGCTGTGGTCGAGCAGCGAGGCACCGCCGGCGACGATCAGCTGCGCGTCCGGGCGGTCGCGCCGGATCTGGCGGAAGGCGTCGAGGATCCTGACGCTGTTCTTGCGCGCCTCGACCCCGCCGACCGACAGGAAGAGCGGCCCGCCGGCCAAGCCCAGGCGGTCGCGCCACTCCGCATCCACAGCCCTGGACTCCGGGATGAAGCGGCTGCGGTCAACGCCGTTGCTGACGATGGCGGCGTCGATGCCGTACTCCTGCGCCAGCACGTCCCGCCACAGCCGGCTGACGCACAGAACCCGGTCGGCGGAGCGGATCGCCCGCATCTGCAGGGTATCGACCGTCGGGTCGCCGAACCCATCGATATGGTGGACGGTGTAGAGATAGCCGGCGATCCGACCCTGGTCCCGCAGGTCGGCGAGCGCGTTGCCGCTGATGCCGTCCTGGGCGTGGTACAGGTCGAACCGTGGCGCGGCGGGCTGGTTGAAATGGGCGACATAGTCGGCGATCCGGGTTTCGACCAGTGCCCGCAGCCCCACTTCCTTCGGCACCGGCCGGGCCGGCACGCCGACGGTTTCGCAGCGTGTTTCCCGGAAGAAGCCGTGTCCGGCCGGATCCGGCGCATGCACCACGGCACGATGGCCGAGCGCGGCCAGCGTGTCGCCAAGCTCCAGGGCATGGACAACGCCGCCGCGTGGATTGGTGGAATGGGCGAGGATGGCGACCGACAGCGTCATGCCAGCGTCTCCACCGCAAGGCCGGTCGTGCCGCAGCCGATCAGGGGCCGGTCGGCGAAATCCCACAGCGGCACCGTGTCCGTGCCGTCGGTCAGCGTAACCTTGCTGCCCCGCCGCACCTCGCCGATGGTCGTGCAGGCAAGGTCGCGGGCGCGGAAACGGGCAGCCACCGTTGCTTCCTGCTCCGGAGCCACACTCAGCAGGAAGCCGAAGCTGGGAAAGGACAGCAGCCAGCGGTCGAGCGGAACGCCGTCCGGCCGTGGCACTGCGGCGACGTCGATGACGGCGCCGGCACCGGAGCATTCCAGCAACATCAGCGCCGTGCCGACGGTCCCCGCCATGCTGATGTCCTTGGCGGCGCGGCACAGCCCGTCCTCCGCCAGTCCCGGCAGCAGGGCGAGATCGCCGCGCAGCCGCGCCGGCGGGGCGGCGGTGGCGGCGTCGTAGAAGGGGTTGGGTTCGTGATAGCGGCCGCGCAGATCCACCGCCATCATCAGCCGGTCGCCCGGCCGGGCGTCGAAGCTGGTGAGCAGCGGCCCGGCCCGGCCGACGATGGACACCGCCAGCTGCGGGCGGTCGCTGCGGCTGTTGGTGTGGCCGCCGACGATGGGCACGCCGTAGGCGGCCGAAGCGGCCCGCAGCCCGTCGAGGATGGGCCGGGCCTGCTCCTCGCCGCAGCTCCACAGCGCGTCGACGACGGCGAGCGGTCGGCCGCCCATCGCCGCGATGTCGCTGACATTCACCATCACGCCGCACCAGCCGGCGAACCAGGGTTCCGCCGCGACGAAGCCGTTGACGAAGCCTTCGGCGGCGACCAGCAGATGGCCGTCGCCATCGGGAATGGCGGCACAGTCATCGCCGACCGGCACCGCCCCGCCTCCGCCGACACCGAGCGTGCCGACCACCGCGGCGATGTCGGCCTTGTGCGCGAAGCCGGGACTGGCGCGCAGCCGGTCGGCAAGTTCCGACAGCGACGGGAGGGCGGCACTCATGCCGCTCTCCGCGCCAGCGTCAGGAAGCCGGCCGCACCGTCATGGATCGGCGGATAATGGGCGAGATCCGCCTCCATATGGTGGTGGGGCCGGCCGTGCAGCATGACCTCCGCCACGGTGTGCCAGCGCAGCCGCCGGAACAGCAGGGCATTCTGGCTCTGCACCAGGGCGTGGAAGCGGCTGCAGCCGCGCGCCGTCGCCGTGCAGACCGCCATACGGATCAGCGACGCCCCCAGCGAGCCGGCCCGCCGATGGTCCGCCGCCACCGCCAGCCGCGAGCCGATCCATTCCCCCGGCTCCGGTTCGTGGATGCGAACGGTGCCCACCACCCGGTCCGGCATGCCGCACAGCTCCGACAGGGCGACGATGGTCAGCGCCCGGTCGTCGATGGCGTCGCGGTCGTCGCCGTCGAACAGGCCCTGTTCGACACAGAAGACCTGCCGGCGCAGGGCCGCCGCCTGCCGCAGTTCCCAGCCTTCGGTCGCATGCTTGATGCGGTGCAGGCCGGGAACGAACGGCCGTTCAGGGAGCGGGTTCGCGATGACGGAAAACAACGGGCTGTCGGACGTCGTGGTCTCTGCCATGGGGCTGGCTCCCTGGGAGGGCGGTACGGGAGAACGGTATGGGGATCAGGCGGCGACCGGCTGGCGGGCGTCGATGCGGGCGCGCATCGCCTCGGCCAGATAGGCCGAATCCTCGGCCACGCCCAGGAAGCGGCCCGACCCCCAGGTGTTCAGCCAGGGCAGCCCGATGAAATAGAGCCCGTCCACCGGCGACACGCCGCGCCGGAACTTCGGATTGCCGCGGCCGTCGAAGGCCGGCAGCTCGATCCAGCCATAGTTGGGGCGGAAGCCGATGGCCCAGACGATGGCGGAAATACCCTCGGCGGCGCAGTCGATGGCCGCCGGGATGTCCTGCGGCGCCCAGACCGGGACGAAGGGCGGCTCTTCCGGAGCGTCGATGCCGGCCTTGGCGATGTAGGCGTCGATGTCGCGCCGGATCGAGACATAGACCTCGTCTGCGTCGTCGAGGTTCTTCGCCAGATCGTCGGCGAAGCGCACGGTGGAGCCGTCCATCCCCGCCATGCTGCCATAGAGCTTGACCCCCTGCAGGGCGAAGCGGCGCAGGTCGATCTCGTGCCCGCCGGCGCGGCCGGACATATAGTGGTTGGTCTTCTCCTTGGCGCGGTCGCCCAGCGGGTGCTTGTCGACCGTCAGCTTGTAGTAGCCCATCTCCATCAGCCATTCCGTCGCGTCCTTGCCGCGATAGCTGCGGGGAGAACGCGGGGCCGGGCCGACGCACAGATGGACCTGCCGGCCGGCGATATAGAGATCCTCCATGATCTGCACGCCCGACTGGCCGGAGCCGACGACCAGCACGGCGCCCGGCGGCAGCTGGTCGGGGTTGCGGTAGTCGACCGAATGCATCTGGACGATGTCGCGCGACAGGGCGTGGGCGTAGGGCGGAACGATCGGGATGTCGTAGCCGCCGGTCGCCACCACCACCTGGTCGGCGGTCATCGGCCCGTCGCTGGTCTCCAGATCGAACCCGCCATGCGCGCCGCGCGACAGGCGGGTGACGGCGACGCCTTCGCGGATCGGCGGCTTCACCATCTCGGCGAAGCCTTCCAGATAGGCGACGATCTCGTCCTTCACCATGTAGCCGGTGGGATCGGACCCCTGGTAGGGGTAATCGGGCAGACGGCACTGCCAGTTGGGCGTGACGAGGCAGAAGCTGTCCCAGCGGTCGCTGCGCCAGGAATGGCCGATCCGGTTCTTCTCCAGAACCAGATGCTCGATGCCCTGCTTCTTCAGATTGTGGCTGACCGACAGGCCGGCCTGTCCGCCGCCGACGATGACGACCGGGAAATGGGGAACGCTGCTCATGGGGGAAACTCCGGGAAAAAGGGTCAGTCTTCGAAGAGCGACAGGGCGGAACAGGCGCCGCATTTGCCGCAGCCGGCCTTGCTGTCGGATGCCCGCATGCCGGCGCCTTTCAGCATTCCGCCGACAGCGGACAGCAGATCGTGCATGAAGGCGGGGGACGGGGCGGGGTGGTCCTCCAGCGGCGTGCCGGAGACCGGGACGAAGGGGACGACGAAGGGATAGACGCCCATCCCGATCAGCCGCTCGGCCATCTCCAGGATCGCCTCGCGGCTGTCGCCCAGCCCGGCCAGGATGTAGGTGGAGACCTGCCCGCGACCGAAGACCGGCACCGCCGCCTCGAAGGCGCTGTAGTAGCGGTCGAGCGGGACGCTGGCCTTGCCGGGCATGATGCGGGCGCGCACCTCCGGCGTCACCGCCTCCAGATGCATGCCGAGCGTGTCGATGCCGGCGGCGCGCAGGCGGGCGAACCAGCGGTCGTCGTCGGGCGGTTCGCACTGGCCCTGGATCGGCAGATCGACCGCCGCCTTCACCGCGGCGGCGCTCTCGCACAGGATGGCGGCACCGCGGTCGGGGGTGGGCGGCGTGCCGGTGGTCATCACCATATGGCGGACGCCATCGAGCAGCACGGCGGCCCGCGCCACCTCGGCCAGCTGTTCCGGCGTCTTGCGGGCGATGGTCCGCCCGGCCGCCAAAGACTGGCCGATGGAGCAGAACTGGCAGGTCTTGGTCCGGCTCTGGTAACGGATGCAGGTCTGCAGCACCGTCGTCGCCAGCACGTCGGCCCCATGCAGGACGGCGATCTTTGAATAGGGGACGCCGTCCATGGTCTGCAGCGCGTAGAAGCGCGGCTGACGCGGGAAGGTCACCCGTCCCATCGCCACCCCGTCGCGCCGCACCAGGCTGGCCCCATCGGGACCGGGCGGCTCGGCGACATAGGGGGAGGCGAAGGCGCCGGCGGTGTGGACCGGCACCATCACGGTGCGGCCGTCCACCGTCATCGCCTTGTGGTCGCTGGGACCGGCGCCGCCGCGGCGGCTGGGCGCCCCGGCCCGCGGATCGGCCAGCCGGACGCCGAAGGACTGGAGTTCGGTGATCAGCCGGCTAGCGGGCAAGCTGGAGGAGCTGGGCGTCGTCATGGTCGGCCTCGGCTTTGGGGGAGGGGACGATTGCAGGGGCGGGGTTGGTCGTCGTCATCGGCACGGCAGGCCGATTGTCGAGGGTCAGCGACAGCAGTTCCGGCCGGGCGTAATGGCCGACCGAATCCATCATCCGCTTGCGCTTGGTGATCAGACTCATGTCGAGGTCGGCGACGAGGATGCCTTCGCCCGAGGTGAGCGGCGGCACCACATGGTTGCCCTCCGGCGAGACGATGGCGGTCATGCAGCCGCCGCGCAGGGCCTTCTGCAAACCGGCGTCTGGGGTGATCGACTGGATCTGCTCGTCGGTCAGCCAGCCGGTGGCGTTCACCACGAAGCAGCCGGATTCCAGCGCGTGGTGGCGGATGGTGACCTCGATCTGGTCGGCGAAGATCTGGCCGACCAGCGATCCGGGAAACTGGGCGACGTGGATTTCCTCGTGCTGGGCCATCAGGGCATAGCGGGCCAGCGGGTTGTAATGCTCCCAGCAGGCCAGCGCCCCGACCCGACCGACGGCGGTGTCGACGACGGTCAGCCCGGCGCCGTCGCCCTGACCCCAGATCATGCGCTCGTGATAGGTCGGGGTGATCTTGCGTCGCTTCAGAACCAGCCGGCCGTCGGCGTCGAAGACCAGCTGGGTGTTGTAAAGCGAACCGTGGTCACGCTCGTTCACCCCCAGAACCACCACCACGCCGTTGGCGCGGGCGGCGGCGGCGACCGCCTCGGTGACCGGGCCGGGCACGACGACCGCCCGCTCATAGAGCCGCAGATGGTCGGCGCCGGCCAGGACGGGCGGGCGCACGAAGGAGAAATAGGGATAGTAGGGGACGAAGGTCTCCGGGAAGACGACCAGAGCCGCTCCTTGTGCGGCGGCGTCGGCAATCGCCCGGCACACCCGCTCCACCGTCCCATCCGCGCTGTCCAGGTCGGGAGCGATCTGCACCGCCGCCACCCGCACCGTTCTTTTCTCCATCATGCTCCGCCCTCCAGACTTACGCTTAAGATGCCGTTACAGCGTCCAGGTGTTCAGAATGAATGCATTCGCTTTGCGGTGGAGCAGGACGATGTCCAGCACGTCCAGCGGATTGATCGGGCGCACGCCGGGGATCAACGCACCTTCGCCATGGCCGTAAAGCGCCTGGAGCGCAAAGCGGCAGGCGTAGACCTTGCCGCCTTCCTCCATGAACTTGACGATCTGCTTGTTCATCGCCTGATGGCCCGGGAACGCCTCGTCGCCCAGGGTCGGGAAGCCGCGCTGGACGCCCAGGGTCACGCCGGGGCCATAGAGCAGCACCGAGGTCTCGAAGCCCTTGCGCAGCAGCCGGGTCGCCTGCAGCAGGTTGACCAGCCCGATGGACCCCTCGAATGCCACGGTGTGGAAGGTGACCAGGGCCTTTTCTCCCGGCTCGGCCTTGACGTCCTCGAACACCTTCTCTTCGTAATCCACCAGGACATCGCCGGTCTGGTTTTGCGGCTTGGTAACGGCAGGCATGGATCGCACTCCTTTTTTTGGTCTCGGCGTCTTCGGGATCGACGCCCCCGGCGCCGGGCTGTCCGCTGCTGGCGTGACAGTGTCCGGCGTCCAGTCATCAGCAAAGTGCGTGCCAGTCACTTACCCCGTCACTTTTCTGGCGGAACTCCTATATTTCCATACAATCAACATCAGAAACGCGCATAATGAATGCCGTCAAAGCGACGGTTTCCGCCCAATGATCGGGCTGCTGGTGGCGCGATTTTAACCAATCCGCCCGACTGCTCATGGTTTAGGCGGAATCCCCGTGCCATCGTGGCATCGCTTCGCAAAGGTCTGGACGAGTAGCGACGGGAGGTGCGGCATGCTTCACCGGAGGGAAGAAATGGCGGGAAACAAAGGGCCGCGGAAGTTTGTCGCGGGGTCTGAGCTGGTGGTTGCCACGGATGGGGCGGGGCGCTTAGGATGCGCCGTTCCGTCCGGGGCGGGGTGCCTCCGGAACGGGCGCTGCACAATTTGGATCCATGCGCTGGACGTGGTTTGAATGCAAACGCTACAAGGTCAGTCTCTGTCTCCCGTCGGGCGCCCGCACCCCTGGCATGCGGTGATCCACGGCAGCGAAAAGCCACGCTACGTCGCGATCGCCGACGTGATCGCCGACGACATGCGCAGTGGCCGGCTGCCACCCGGCGCCCGGCTGCCGGCCCAGCGGGTGTTGGCCGAGGCGCTGGAGGTCGATTTCACCACGGTCGCCCGCGGGTATCAGGAGGCGCAGCGGCGTGGCCTGATCGAATCCCGCGTCGGTGCCGGCACCTTCGTCCGCGACGGGGCCGCGGCAGCCCCTTGCGCTCCGGAACCGCTGCTAGCAGCGGATGCTGCCGCCACATCCATTGCCCAATCTTCCATCCGGTCCACCGCGCGCTGTTCCGCCGATCTGTCGATGAACCTGCCGCCGGACGTCGACGATCCGGAACTGCTGGCGCGCATGCGGACCGGTCTGGCGGAGGTCGGGCAGGATCTGGTCGATCTGCTGCGCTATCAGGAGTTCGGCGGCGCCGAAACAGGACGGCAGGGCGGCGTCGACTGGCTGGCCTTGCGTGGCCTTTCGGTGCGGTCGGACGGGCTGCTGGTCTGCGCCGGCACTCACAGCGCCCTGCATGCGGTGCTGGGCGCGCTGGCAAACCCGGGTGACCGCATCTGTGCCGAAACGCTGACGTATCCCGGTCTGCGCGGGCTGGCGGCGCAGCTGGGGCTGGAGGTGATCGGCCTGCCGATGGACGAGGACGGCATCCTGCCCGATGCTTTCGCCGAGGTCTGCCGCACCCGTCCGCCCAAGGCGCTCTACTGCAATCCGACCCTGCAGAACCCCACCACCGTCACCCTTTCGGCGGAACGCCGTCAGGCCCTCGTCGACATTGCCCGTCTGCATGGCGTCGCCATCGTCGAGGATGACGCCTATGGTGCGCTGCCGGTCGGCGGTCCGGTTCCGATGGCGGCCCTGGCGCCGGACATCGTCTTCCACATCGCCGGTGTGGCGAAGATTCTTGGAGCCGGTCTGCGCGTCGCCTATCTGACGGTTCCCGAGGCCCGCCATGTCTGGCAGCTGTCCGCCTTCCTGCGGGCGACGACGGTGATGGCTTCGCCATTGACCGTGGCGCTGGCGACCCGCTGGATCGGCGACGGCACGGCGCAGGGTATCCTGGCAGCCATTCGCACGGAATCGACCCTGCGCCAGACCATCGCCCGTGGCATCCTGCCGGGATCGGCCCTGCGCTCGAAGCCCGAAGCCTTCCATTACTGGTTGCCGCTGCCCGAGGGATGGAGCCGGTCGAGCTTCGCCGCGACCCTGCGCGGGGCGAAGCTCGGCATTGTCGTCAGCGACGCCTTCTCGGTGAACAGCCCGGCGCCTGAGGCGGTCCGGCTCTGTCTGGGAGGCTGCGACCGCGACGAGACCCGCAGTGCGCTGGAGATGATCGCCCACACCCTGTCGCGGCCGCCGGAGCTGGCTTCCGTCTTTCTGTGAAGCGCGCCTCCTGCTCAGGTGAACCAGTAGCGCGTTAGGTGGAAGAACAGCGGCGCCGAGAACACGATGGAATCGAGGCGGTCGAGGACACCGCCATGCCCCTCGATCATGGTGCCCCAGTCCTTGACCCCAAGGTCGCGCTTCATCGCCGACAGGACAAAGCCGCCGAAGAAGCCGGCGATCACGATGATCAGCGACATGCCCGCTGCCTGCAGCGGCGAGAAGGGCGTGATGACGTGCAGACCGGTGCCGATGGCGACGGCGGTCAGCCCGCCGCCGACCAGCCCTTCCACCGTCTTGGACGGGCTGATGCCGGGTGACAGCCGGGTCTTGCCCCACAGCTTGCCGAAGACGTACTGGAAGACGTCGCTCAGCTGCGCCACCGTCATCAGATAGAGCAGCAGCAGGGCGCTGGGCAGCCGGTAGCCGGGGATGTCGAGCCACAGCAGGGCCGGCGCGTGGCTGGTGCAATAGACCGCCAGCATCAACCCCCATTGCGCCTTGGCGGTGCGGGTCAGGAAGTCGGTCGGATCGGCGCCCAGCACCGACAGCGACGGCAGCGCCATGAAGACATAGACCGGGATGAAGATCGAGAACAGCCCGTACCAGCCGATCGCGATCAGCCAGTATTGCAGCGGCACGACCAGGAAGAAGGACAGGAACAGCCCGGCATGGTCGCCGCGCCGGGTCGGCGTCAGCGTGATGAACTCGCGCAGCGCCAGATAGGACAGCAGGGTGAACAGCACCAGCGTCACCACGCTGCCCAGCAGCATCGCCGCGGCGAACAGCGCCACCATCACCCACCAGGAGCG
>NZ_BADK01000262.1 GCF_000333595.1 Azospirillum sp. B506 | reverse complement strand
TCTAGAGTCCAGGCCGATGCGCCTCCGTTCATGTCACTGCTCAAGCCGGAGGCTTGCGTCCCGTTGCGCAAGGCTCTATACCGACGCCCCGTTTCCGTTCTGTTCCTGCGTTCGATCCATTCAAACTGGCCTGGTCATTCCCGCACCGCATGTCGCTTTTCGATGCCTTGCCGCGTGGCCCTTCGTCGGGTGGCGCCCCCGTCCCCTTCGGTCAGGAGGACCTGACGCGCGTCTTCGAGGCCAAGACGCTGCAGCGGGGCCGCACGCTGATGATGACCGGCGCGGTGACGCTCGGGGCCCCCGGCAACGACCGGATCGAGGCGGAGGTCAGCGACCTCGGCCGCCGTCTGACGGTGACCGTGACTCCGGTTCAGGGCAAGCGCAGCGTGGTGCTCGACCGCACCTGTTCCTGTGGCCGCAATGCCTGTGCCCATATGGCCGCGGCGGCCATGCTGGCGCTGGAAAGCCGGCCGGAATGGCGTCGTGCCTCGCTGTTCGACGTCGCCGACGTGAAGGCGCCGCTGGCACCGCCACCGCCGCCATCGGTTCCCGCACCGGCCCCCGTTGCTTCGCCACCGCCACCGCCGGCCGTCGCTGCCCCGGTCGCGGCACCCCCGGCGCCGGCAACAGCCAAGCCCCCGCTCACCCTGGTCCGCCCGCCCGTCCCGCCGCCGATCCGCAGCGTGGCGCCCCCGCCTCCGCTCCCTGCGCCGAAGCCGGAGTCGGTGCGCAGCCTGCGCTGGACACTGGAGCCGGGGCAGGGCGACATTGCCTGCTACATCCTGGTGGAGGTCGTGGCGGAGGGGGCGGCCGACAGCAGCCCCGCCACCCCGCGCGACGTGCTGGCGATGGCGCCGCGCTCGCTTGACGGCGACGCTGACCGCGCCATCGCCCGGCTGCTCGGCGGCGGCGGGACCGAGCGCACCCCCGTCGCCAAGAGCCGGGGGGAAGCGGTGGACCGGTTGCTGCGCCGCCTGCTCTCCACCGGCCGCCTGCGCTGGCGCGACGGCACGCCGCTGCAGGAGGCGCCGGGCCGCACCGTCCGTACCTTCCGCGATCCCGCCACCCGCAAGCTGCGCCCGACCGGCCTTCCCGAGCGCAGCGTGCTGGTGAAGGGCCAATCCTATTGGTGTGTCGACAGCGCCACCGGCACCGTCTTCCCGGTCGATCTCCAGGTGGTGGAGGTGCCGAAGGCGAAGCCGGTGCCGCCCGCCCCGCCACCGCCGCCAGTGCCGTCGAAGGCCACCCCGTCGCGTCTGTTCGCTCCGTCGCGTGGCGGTGTCGCGTCGATGCCGCGCATCGCTCCGCCGCCGCCCTCCATCGCCATCCCCGGCGTGCGCAACGGGGCGGCCGACGCCGCCGCCATCCTCGACCGGTCTCCCCGCATCGTCGCGCGGCTCGGCCGCGTGGTGACGCCGGCCGACGGGTTGGTCGACGTGCTGCGCCTGTCCTTCGACTATGGCGAGGATGGCCGGGCGGTGGAGATCGAGCCGGACGACCAGCGCCAGTTCGCCCGCTACGAGGACGAGTTCGGCGACGTCACCTTCGTCCGCCGCGACAAGGCCGACGAGCAGGCGGCGCTCGACCGGTTGTCCCGCCTCGGTTTCGCCCAGGCGCGCATCGAGCCGCCGAAGGGCGCGTTGAATGCCCGCGGCTCCCGCGTCCATTGGCTGACCGGCCGCGATGTCGAGGAGCGCTGGCAGCATTTCCTGACCAACGAGGTCCCCGCCCTGACCAAGGCCGGCTGGATCGTCGAGGTCGGTGCCGATTTCGGCACCAGGGTGATCGAACCGGGCGCCGAGGTGGAAGTGGCGGTCCGCGATGCCGGAGACGGCTGGTTCGACCTGGATGTCGGCGTCGAGATCGACGGCGAGCGTCAGCCGCTGCTGCCAATCCTTGCCCGGCTGGTGGAGAAGGGTGGTCTGTCGAGCACCCGGATCATCGACGGCCGCGCCCACATCGTTCTCGACGACGGCAATGTCCTGGCCCTGCCGGCCGAGCGCATCGAGCGGCTGCTCAGCGTGCTGGAAGCGATGCTGGACAGCGGGCGCAGCAGCGGCGACCGGCTGAAGGTGCCGCTGGCCGAGGCCGATTCGCTGCTGGACATCGACGACCTGATCGCCCGCCGCGGCGACGGGGCGGCGCAGATCGACGGCTATCTCCAGCGCCTGCGCACCGACGAGATGCCTGGCGACATGACGCCGCCGCCGGGCTTCAAGGGCGAGCTGCGCGACTACCAGCGCGCCGGCCTCGCCTGGATGCAGAGCCTGCGCGCCAACAACGTCGCGGGCATCCTGGCCGACGACATGGGCCTCGGCAAGACCGCCCAGACGCTGGCCCATATCGCCATGGAGGAGCATGAGGGCCGGCTGACCGAGCCTTGTCTGGTGGTGGTGCCGACCAGCCTCGTGCCCAACTGGGTGGCGGAGGCGCAGCGCTTCACCCCGCATCTGCGCGTCGTCGTGCTGCACGGTGTCGACCGCCATGGCCGGCTGTCGGAGATCGACCGCGCCCACATCGTCGTCACCACCTATGGCGTGGTGGCGCGCGACCTCGACCTGTTGAAGCGGCTGACCTGGCACATGATCGTGCTGGACGAGGCGCAGGCGATCAAGAACCCCGACGGCAAGGCGACCCGCGCCGTTGCGGCGCTGCCGGCGCGGCACCGGCTTTGCCTGTCCGGCACGCCGGTGGAAAACAATCTCGGCGAGCTGTGGAGCCAGTTCGCCTTCCTGATGCCGGGCCTGCTGGGCGACCGCAAGGAGTTCGGCAAGCGCTACCGCGTGCCGATCGAGAAGCGCGGCGACAACACCCGCGCCAACCTGCTGATGCGCCGCATCCGCCCCTTCCTGCTCCGCCGCACCAAGGAGGCGGTGGCGAAGGAACTGCCGCCGAAGACCGAGGTGGTGGTGCGCATCGACCTGGAACGCGACCAGCGTGACCTCTACGAGACCATCCGCCTGTCGGTGAACGAGACGGTGCGCGCGGCGCTGGCCGCCAGCGGCAAGGGGTTGGGCCAGAACGCCATCGCGGTGATCGACGCGCTGTTGAAGCTGCGTCAGGTCTGCTGCGATCCGCGCTTGTTGAAATCCATCGCCGCTCTGGGTGGCAAGGTGCGGCCGAGCGCCAAGCTGGACGCCCTGACCGGGATGGTGAAGGAGATGGTGCCGGAAGGCCGGCGCATCCTGATCTTCTCGCAATTCACCACCATGCTCGACCTGATCAAGCTGGAGCTGGAGAAGGCAAGCATCCCCTATGTCGAGCTGACCGGCCGCACGCTGGACCGCGCCGAACCGGTGAACCGTTTCCAGAACCGTGAGGTTCCGGTTTTCCTGATCAGCCTGAAGGCCGGCGGCCGCGGCCTGAACCTGACCGCCGCCGACACGGTGATCCATTACGATCCGTGGTGGAACCCGGCCGCCGAGGATCAGGCGACCGACCGCGCCTATCGCATCGGCCAGGACAAGCCGGTCTTCGTCTACAAGCTGATCGCCGCCAACACGGTGGAGGAGCGCATCCTCGACCTTCAGCGCCGGAAGGGCAGCCTGTCCGCCGCCACCATCGAGGGCAAGGGGCTGGTCAGCGCGCTGGACGGCGGCGACATCGACTATCTGCTCGGCGACGGGGACGAGGAGTAGGGGGCGGTGTTCCCTCTCCCGCAGGTTTGCGTTCCCAAGACAAAATCCTACTAAAGAAAAAGACTTTAATCGGTTTCCTACAGAAATCCCTGTTGAAATCCTCTGCTACCTGTCGTCTCATCCTCTCTGCCTTGCAGGTTCCCCGTGTTGCCCGCAGGCCCGGCGCGTTAAGCTGCCCGCACTGCAAGAACCGAAGACGCACGGGAGGACAACAACCATGAGCGCCGCAGTTACCACCCACGATCCCAATGCCCCGCTGGTCCTGCGCGAGGACCGCGACGGGATTGCCACGCTGACGTTGAACCGGCCGAAGGCGCGCAACGCGCTGTCGGTCGGGCTGATGGCGGCGTTGCAGGACGCGCTGGACGCCATCGACGGGGATCGGAGCGTCCGCGCCGTGGTGCTGGCCGGAGCCGGCGGTGCCTTCTGCGCCGGGCACGACCTGAAGGAGATGCGCGCCGCCCCCTCGCGGGAGCTGTACGAGGCGCTGTTCACCCAATGCTCGCGCCTGATGCTGACGATCAACCGCATCCGCCAGCCGGTGATCGCCAAGGTGCGCGGCGTGGCGACCGCCGCCGGCTGCCAGCTGGTGGCGACCTGCGACCTGGCCTATTGCGAGGAGGACGCGCGCTTCGCCACGCCGGGCGTGAACATCGGGCTGTTCTGCTCGACGCCGATGGTGGCGCTGACCCGCGCGGTCGGGCGCAAGGCGGCGATGGAGATGCTGCTGCTCGGCGACCTGATCGACGCGGAGGAGGCGGAGCGCATCGGCCTCGTCAACCGTGCGGTGCCGGCCGACCAGTTGGACGAGGTGGTGGCCGGCGTTGCCGCCAAGATCGCCTCCAAGTCGCCGCTGACGCTGGCCACCGGCAAGGAGGCCTTCTACCGCCAGATCGAGCTGGACGCGGAAGGCGCCTATGCCTACGCCGCCAAGGTGATGACCGAGAACATGATGGCGCAGGACGCCGCCGAGGGCATCGACGCCTTCCTGGGCAAGCGCACGCCGGTCTGGTGCGGCCGATGAGCGAGCAAAAGATCACCGACCCGGCCGACTACACCGACGCCTTCCTGCGCGGCGTTCTGGAAGGGGTGAAGAGCATCGCCGTGGTCGGCGCCAGCGCCGACCCGGTGAAGGCCAGCTTCTTCGTCATGAAGTACCTGCGCGACAAGGGCTACACCGTCATCCCAGTCAACCCGAAGATGGCCGGCCAAACCATCCTCGGCCTGCCCGTCTACGCCAGCCTCAAGGATTTGCCGGAACCGCCGGACATGGTGGACATCTTCCGCAACTCCGCCGCCGCCGCCGGGGTGACGGACGAGGCCATCGCCATTGGGGCAAGGGTCGTGTGGATGCAACTCGGCGTCCGCAACGACGAGGCGGCGGCACGCGCCCAGGCCGCCGGCCTGACCGTGGTGATGGACCGCTGCCCGAAGATGGAAATCCAGCGCCTGTACGGCGAGATCGGCCGGATCGGGGTCAATTCCAACGTGCTGGTGTCGCGCCGCAGGGCGCCGACGAAATCCTTCAAGAAACTGATCTGAATAACTGGGGGAATCACACAGATGACTGAGCAGAAGAGCTTCGGCTTCGAGACCCGCGCCATCCATGCCGGCGCCTCCCGACCCGGCGACCGGTGCCCGCCAGACGCCGATCTACCAGACCACCAGCTTCGTCTTCGAGGATGTCGATGACGCCGCCTCGCTGTTCAACCTGCAGAAGGTTGGTTTCATCTATTCCCGCCTGACCAACCCAACGGTGGCGGTGCTGGAGGAGCGGCTCGCCAACCTGGAAGGCGGCGCCGGTGCCACCGCGACCTCGTCGGGCCATGCCGCCCAGCTGCTGGCCCTGTTCCCGCTGATGGCGCCGGGCGACCACATCGTCGCCTCGAAGAAGCTCTATGGCGGCTCGCTGAACCAGCTCGGCATCAGCTTCCCGCGTGCCTTCGGCTGGGAACCCACCTTCGTCGACACCGACGACGTGAACAATGTCAAGGCGGCGCTGACCGAGAAGACCAAGGCGATCTTCGTCGAGAGCCTCGCCAACCCCGGCGGCGTGGTCACCGACATCGAGGCCATCGCCAGGATCGCCGACGAGGCCGGCATCCCGCTGATCGTCGACAACACGCTGGCGACGCCCTACCTGATCAATCCGATCCAGTGGGGCGCCACGCTGGTGGTGCATTCGACCACCAAGTTCCTGTCCGGCAACGGCACCTCGGTCGGCGGCGTGGTGGTGGACAGCGGCAAGTTCGACTGGAGCAAGTCCGGTAAGTTCCCGGCGCTGAGCGAGCCCGATCCGGGCTATCACGGCCTTCGCTTCCACGAGACCTTCGGCCATCTCGCCTTCACCATCCACGGCCATGCCGTCGGCCTGCGCGACCTCGGGCCGAGCCAGGCGCCGATGAACGCCTTCCTGACGCTGAACGGCATCGAAACCCTGCCGCTGCGCATGCAGCGCCACGCTGACAGCGCGCTGACGGTGGCGAAGTTCCTGGAAGGCCATCCGGCGGTCAGCTGGGTCAGCTATGCCGGTCTGGACTCGTCGAAGTACAACGCGCTGGCGAAGAAGTACCTGCCGCGCGGCGCCGGTGCGGTTCTGACCTTCGGCGTCAAGGGGCGGCTTCGAGGCCGGGGTGAAGGTGGTGGAGAGCGTCGAGCTGTTCAGCCACCTCGCCAACATCGGCGATGCCCGCTCGCTGATCATCCACCCGTCCTCGACCACCCACCGCCAGCTGTCGGCGGAGGCCCAGGCCTCGGCCGGCGCCGGCCCCGACGTGATCCGCCTGTCCATCGGGCTGGAGACGCCGGAGGACATCATCGCCGACCTCGATCGGGCGCTGAACAAGACGCTTGCGTAAGCCTGCGAAACCGGCGGCGGGTTACTCCGCCGCCGGCAGAGGCTCCGCCACCGGTTCGGCCTTGCGGCGGTCGTCCGGCAGCAGCAGGGCGGCGGCGAAGGCCAGGGCGGCCAGCGCCGACAGGGTCAGGTAGAGCAGGGTGAAGTCGCCGGTGCGCTCATAGACCCAGGCCACCAGCTGCACCGCCAGCGGGCCTGCGCCGAAGGACAGGATGTATTTGGCGCCATAGGCAAGCCCGCGATGCTTGTCCGGGGTGTAGCGGGCCAGCAGCATGTTCTCCGCCGGGATCTGCGTCTGCGAGGCGATGACCACGAAGGCGGCGGCGGCGACCAGCGGCAACTCGGCCAGGACGGCCACCGCGGCCATCAGCGGAATCTGCGCCAACAGGCAAAGGACATAGACCCGCTTCAGCGAATGCCGGTCGGCCAGCACGCCGCCGATCATCTGCGGCAGGGCGGAAATCAGATAGACCGCCGTCACCAGCCCGCCGACTCCCAGCGTTCCGTTGCCGAGCCAGCCGCCCAGACGCGCCTCGAACAGCTTGGGCAGCACCACCTGCATGGCGTTGAAGATCAGCCCGGCACAGACCATGGTCAGCGACAGCACGAAGAAGGCGCGCACCACGTCGCCGCGCGACGGCTTGGGCTGCGGCTTCACGTCGGCATGGCGGTCCTGAACCACGCCGGTCATCATCAGCAGGGCCAGGACGACACCCAGCACGAGGCAGAGCGCGCCGGGAATGATGAAGGCCATGCGCCAGTTCAGCCATTGCGTCAGGCTGCCGGCGACCACCGCGGCGGTGGCGACGCCGAAGGTGCCGAACAGGCCGAGCCAGCCCATCGCCTTGCCGCGATTCTCGGCATTCGCCATCATCCAGGCCATGCCGACGGGGTGGTAGATCGACGCCCCCAGCCCGAGCAGGGCCAGTGACCACATCAGCATGGTCGGCCCATCGGACAGCCCGGCCAGAACCGCCCCGCCGCCGGTCATCAGGTAGAAGACGGCGATCATGCCGGCCGAACTCCAGCGGTCGCCCAGCCAGCCGGCCAGCGGCGCCCCCAGCCCGATCATGAAGGCGCCCAGCGTCCACAGCCGGATCAGCTCGTCATAGGACAGCTTCCATTCGGTCTCCAGCGCCAGCACGATGGTCAGGAACAGCGCCGAGACGATGTGCATCAGCGAATGCCCGACCCAGGCGAAGCCGACGGACAGCCGGGCGGAGGTCGGCGACGGCAGGGCGGCGCTGGCGGATGGATGGCTCATCGAACGTCTCCGGCCCCGGTTTTGTCCTCGCGGGGGAATGTTTCACGGATAAGCGAAATGCAAGGCTGGCACGGTGTGGTTGAACCGTCCAATGCGCCCGCCTCATGGCGGGCATGCCCGTCAACGACCGGGTCAGTCGTGGACGTTCCCGCGCATCTTCTTCACCTCCGACCGCTTGGCCTTGCCCTCCAGTCGACGCTCCTTGGAGCCCTTGGTCGGCTTGGTAGCGCGGCGGGGCGGTGGGGGTGGGGCGGCGGCTTCACGGATCAGGTCGATCAGCCGTTCGCGGGCATCCTCACGGTTGCGCATCTGCGAGCGGTGGCGGTCGGCCACCAGGATCAACACGCCGTCTTGGGTCAGGCGCGATCCGGCCAGTCGCTCCAGCCGATAGCGCACCGGGTCGGGCAGGTTGGGGGAGCGGCGCACGTCGAAGCGCAGCTGGACCGCCGTTTCCGTCTTGTTGACGTGCTGACCGCCGGGGCCGGAGGCGCGGACGAACTCCTCCTGCAGCTCGCTTTCGTCCAGGCTGATGCGGGGATTGACCCGGATCATGCGCCCCGCTCCGGAGGCGGTTCCGCCGGGGTCCGGGCGCGGAAGGCGCGGGCGAGTGCGGCGAAGCCGGCGACGTCGATTTCCTCCGCCCGCGCGGTCGGGGCGATGCCCGTCTCCTCCAGCAACGTTTCGGCGTTGCCAAGTGATTTAAGGCTTTGGCGCAGCATCTTGCGGCGCTGGCCGAAGGCGGCGGCGGTGACCTGTTCCAGGGCGCGCCAGTCGGCCGGTTCCGGATTGGACCGCGGGGTCAGGTGCACCACCGTCGATTCGACCTTCGGCGGCGGCGTGAAGGCGCGTGGCGGCAGGTTGAACAGCACGCGGGCATCGGACCGCCACTGAGTGATGACCGACAGCCGGCCATAGGCCTTGCTTCCCGGCTTCGCCACCAGCCGGTCGGCGACCTCCTTCTGGAACATCAGGGTCAGGCTGACATAGGCCTCGATCCGCGCCAGCCAGCCGAGCAGAAGCGGGGTGGCGACATTGTAGGGCAGGTTGGCGACGATGGCGCGCGGGGCGGGCGCCAGTTCCTCCGGATCGACGGTCAGGGCGTCGGCCTCGACAATGGACAGCCGGCCCTCCGAAGCCTCGATCACGTCCTGCAACGCCTCGATGAAGCGGCGGTCGCGTTCGATGGCGATGACCTTCACCGCGTTCGTAGCCAGCAGCGCCCGGGTCAACCCGCCGGGACCGGGACCGACCTCGATGGCGGTGGTGCCGGCCGGCAGATTGGCTGAGCGCGCGATCCGCCCCGTCAGATTCAGGTCGAGCAGGAAATTCTGCCCCAGCGACTTGCGCGCCTCCAGCCCGAAACGTGCGATCACGTCGCGTAGCGGCGGCAGGGCGTGCGGGTCGAAGGCGGCGGGCGCGGCGGTGACGGGAGCGGCGGGGGCGGAGATCGGGTCGGTCATTCTCGACTTATAGGCATCCCCCGCCCGCTTCACCAGACGGCAGTTTGCAACAGGGGCCTATTGGGAGATCACATCAGCCGGCGCAGCATCACCACGGCGAGCACGCCGGCCACCACCGCGACCACCATCGGCACGCGCCGGGCGATCAGGCAGACGAAGGCGGCGGCCAGCGCGTCGGACGGGCGCGACAGGGCGGCGGGCGCCACCAGGGCGACCAGAACCGCGCCCGGCGTGGCCTCCAGCGCGGCATTCGCCGCCGGACCCAGCCGCACCCGCGCGATCAGCCATGGTCCGCCAATCCGCGTCATCCAAGTCACCAGCGCCCCGCCCAGCACGATGGCGAAGACGCTCAAGTCCAGATGCAGCGACTCAAACATCGCGCGCCCTCCCTTGCCCCTTCGCCTGACATGCCGCGACCGCCCCGCCAGCCAGGGCGCCGGCCAGGATGTGCCAGGTTCCGCCGGACGACAGCGCATGGACGGCCAGCGCCGCCGCGGCGCTCGCCAGCCAGGGCGGCAGCGATCCAACGCCGCGCCAGAATCCGGCCAGCAGGCAGAGGAAGACGGCGATGAAGGTGAAATCCAGTCCCCAGGCGGTCGGGTCGGCGATCAGCGCGCCGGCGAGCGCCCCGGCCACCGTGCTGCCGAGCCATGCCAGATACAGCGTCGCCGCCACGCCATACCAGTAGGCCAGCGTCAGCTCCGGTCCGCGGCGCAGGGCCAGCGCCCATTGCTCGTCGGTCATGAAGAACAGCGCCAGCCCGGACCGCGCCCTGGACACGCCGCGGAAACGCGGCTCCAGCGTCGCCCCCATCAACAGGTGGCGCAGGTTGACCAGCAGGATGGCGCCGACCACCGCCAGCCCCGCGCCGGCCCCGCTTCCATTTTTGTCCAGCAGCTCGACCGCGACGAACTGGGAACTGCCGGCGAAGACAAGGGCGCTCATCAGCCCCATGTCGAGCGCCGACAGTCCAGCCTTGGCGGCAAGGCTGCCCAACAGGAAACCGAAGGGGATGGCGCCCGCCACGATGGGCAGGCAATGGACGACGCCCGCCGCGAACTCCTGCCGCGAGGATGCCGGAATGGCGGCGCTGCCGGTGCTTATTTGTGTGCTCATGGGTGGGGAAACTAGGCGGCTGCGGCGGGGCCGTCTTGGATGGGATTGCTGCCACGCCGGTATTGGCCGGGGGAAACGCCGACCCGTCCCTTGAACACCCGGTTGAAATGCGCCTGATCGTAGAAGCCGCAGGCCAGCGCCACATCGGCCAACGGTAGAGGGCCGGCAAGCAGCCGCTTGGCCTGGGCGACCCGACGGTCGGTCAGGTAGCCGTGCGGGGTCGTGCCCACCGCCGCCCGGAAGACGCGCAACAGGTGGAACCGGCTGAGTTCCGCCGCCTCCGCCAGATCTGCCAGCTCCACCGGGCTGTCGAGATGGGCGTCCAGATACTCCCGCGCGCGGCGGACCGCCGCCGGCTCCCGACCCGCGCCGCGTGGACGCGCCGACAGGTCGCCATGGCGCAGGGCCAGGGCGGTGAAGGCGCGCAGCGCGTCGGTCTCTGTGCGCAGCGGTTCGCGATACGGACCCTCCAGCCCAAGGTGCAGGCCGCGCAGGGCCTGGAACAGCTCCGGGTCGTCCAGTTCCATGGCGGAGAAATGGGGTGCCGTCGAACGGCCCAGCGCGTCGGCCATCGCCTGTTCGAGCAGGGCCACCGACGGGTAGAACATGCGGTAGGCATAGCCGTCCGCCGCCGGCCGGCCGTCGTGCAGAACCTCCGGGTCGAGCACCACCACCTGACCGGCCTGCGCCACCCGCTCGCTGCCGCGGCAGCGGTACAGCTCGGTCCCGGCGGTGATGACGCCGACCACATAGGTCTCGTGCGTATGCGGGGCGTAGCTGTGGCGCCGGAAGCGGGCGTTCAGGCACTCCATGCCGTCGAAACGTGCCTCCCGCCACAGCCGGGCGAACTCGCCGGTTGCGGCGGCTGTCCGGTTCAGTGAAGGATCTAGGGCTGATTGCTGGTCCATGCCGCAGTCTAACAGGCGGGCGCCCCGGTCGTCTTGGACAGGATTGCCGGGTCGGGATCGCGGATGTCCTATTCCACGCGCCGACCGACGGCATGCTTATCGCCGGCATGGTCGGGGAAGGGCAGTCCATGGCCCGGCTGGTGGCTGTCATGGACCAGGCAACCATCCGCGATCAAGGGCCACAGGTGGGATCGGAGGAACCGCTGATCCTGCCAGCGGTCGGCCTCCGCCGTGGCGAATCGGTCGATCAGCGGTTCCAGCGGCGGCAACAGGCCGGCGACACCGCCCCACAT
>NZ_BADK01000263.1 GCF_000333595.1 Azospirillum sp. B506 | reverse complement strand
AGCCCTCGCTGGATGCTGTCGCTGAAGAACAGCATGATCATCGGCGTATCCGCGACCATCCTGTCGATGGTGCTGGGCACGCTGGCATCCCTCGGCCTCGCGCAGTGGAAGAGCAAATTCAAGCCACTGGTGCTGGCCATTGTGCTGTCGCCGGTGGTGGTCCCCGGCGTCATCACCGCCGTTGGCCTGTACTTCTTCTTCGCTCCGCTGGGGCTTACCGGCAGCTATTCCGGCCTTATCCTGGCGCACACGGCACTATGCACGCCCTTCGTGGTGATTACCGTCAGCGCGACGCTGCAAAGCTTCGACATGAACCTGTCGCGGGCGGCGGCCTCGCTTGGCGCCACTCCAATGGTCGGCTTCCGGCGGGTGATCCTGCCGTTGATCCTGCCGGGTCTGGCGTCGGGCGCGCTGTTCGCCTTCGCCACCAGTTTTGACGAGGTGGTGATCGTGCTGTTCATGGCCGGACCGGAACAGCGCACCCTGCCGCGCGAGATGTTCGCCGGCATCCGCGAGAACATCAGCCCGACCATCACCGCGGTGGCGGTGGTGCTGACGATCATCTCGGTGATCCTGCTGGCGAGCATGGAACTGCTGCGCCGCCGCAACGAACGGCTGAAGGGCAATCCGCACGGCTGATCGGTTCGGGGCGGGCTCCGGCCCCCCTTGCGGTTCAAGATTTCGCATTACCCCAGCCGCCACTTCGCGGAGTGCCCCGCCGATGCCCGTTCCGCCCCTGTCCATCCGCATCAAGATCAGCGCCGCGGTGCTGTGCCTGATCCTTTTCGTCGGCGCCTTCGGCGTCTTCACGGTCGACCGGATGGAGGCCCTGAACAACACATCGGAGACGATCCGCGGACGTCTGCTGGCCAGCGCACACACCGCTGGCCGGCTTCTCGAAGCAGCGCAGAACGACCGCATCCTTGAAGCCGCCTACGCCTTGACCACCAACGAAATGCAGGTGTCGCTGGTCGAGCGCCAGCGCCCGGCCGTGCTCGAGGCGCTGGCCAATCTTCGCAAGGAGGCCGGGCCTTTGTTCTCGTCGGGTGAAATGGTCAAGCGCCTCGCCGACTTCGACGAAGCCTGGGACCAGTATCGGCAGGTGAGCGACCGCGTGCGCGACATGGCCAGGCAAGGCAACGTCGTGGCCGCCACCAGCCTGTTCAAACGGCCGAGCGCTGTGGCCTTCACCCGCGTGCAGGAGACTCTGAACGCCTTGATCGAAAGCGCCGGGAAGGAGGCCGACGCCGTGGCCGACCTCGGCGAGATGGTGTTCCGGCAGGCGCGCCTGCTGGTGCTCGCGGCACTGGCGTTGTGCGCGCTGGTCGCCGTCGCCGCCGGGGTCTATCTGGTGAACAGCATCTCCCGCCCGATCCTGAATGTCGCCGACACGCTGGAGCGGCTCGCCGGCCATGATCTCAGCGTCAGCTTCGACGAGCGCGCCGCCGCCCGCCACGACGAGATCGGCCGCATCATCGGCGCCGCCCGCGTGTTCCGCGAGAGCATGCAAGAGACCGGGCGCCTTCAGACCGAACAGGAGCGGCTGAAGACCGAGGCGGCGGAGGCCCGTCGCCGCGACCTCGCCCGCGTCGCCCGTTCTTTCGAGGAGCAGGTGATGGCTCTGGTGGAAACGGTGGCTACCTCCACCGCCGGCATGGCCAGCGCCGCGACCACCATGACCAGCAGCGCGTCGGAAACCGCCGAGCATGCCGACGCGGTGTCGGCCGCTGCCCAACGCGCGTCCGCCAACGCCGACAGCGTGGCCAGCGCCACCGTGGAGTTGTCCGCCTCCTTTGGCGAGATCAACCGTCTGGTCGCCGATTCCGCCAGCATCGCCCAACAGGCGAGCGACGACGCCAGGCGCAGTACCGACGTGATGACCGGGCTCGCCAATGCCGCGCAGGAAATCGGCAAGGTGGTCGAACTGATTTCGGGCATCGCCAGCCAGACCAACCTGCTGGCGCTGAACGCCACCATCGAGGCGGCGCGGGCTGGCGGAGCCGGCAAGGGCTTCGCCGTTGTCGCCAACGAGGTGAAGAACCTCGCCTCCCAGACCGGCAAGGCGACGGAGGAGATTCAGACGCGCATCGCCGAGATCCAGTCGTCCTCCAGCACCGCCGTCAGCGCCATCACCGAGGTGACCCGGACCATCGAGCGCATCAACCAGATCGCCGGCCAGATTTCGGCCGGGGTCAGCCAGCAGAGCACGGCTGTGGACGAGATCGCATCCAACATCAACGACGTAGCGGCCAACACCCGCGACGTGTCGTCGAACATCGACGCGGTCAACCACGCCGCTCTGATGGCGCGTGACGCCTCGGTCAGCATGGTCCGGACCACCGGTTCGGTGACGGAAGACACCACGCGGATGCGTCAGGCCGTGTCCGGCTTTCTCGACACCCTGCATGCGGCCTGACGAACGGCAAGCGCACGCAACTCGATACCCGGATGTTCGATTCCAGGCTCTGACGGTGCGGAATGTGCGTGAATCTGGCGGCCTCATCCGTCCAGTCTCCGCAGACTGCGTCGTAAGCGGTGAGGCCGCGCAAGCTATTCATCGCTCCTCCCGGCGATGATCCCTTCGTCGACCTGCCCGCCGTGGCAGCCTGATAAGCCCGGCCAGACCACACGAAGACCACGAGCGCCTGTCCGCTCCTACACCACCGCTGGGGACAGGTTCAGGCCCTGCGGATGGTGTCGAGGAAGGTGGCCACTTCGTGCCGCATATCTTCCGACTGTCTTGCCAGCCGATCGGAAACCTCGAGAACGGACCCGGACGCGTTGCCGGTATCCTCGACATCTTCCGCAACCTCGCGGATTACGTTATTAACTTCCATGGCGCCTTGGGCAGCCATCTGGACGCTGCGCGAGATCTCGTTGGTCGCTGCCTGCTGTTGGTTCACCGCTGCCGAAATGCCGGTCGAGATCGAATTCAGATTCTCGATCGTCTTGACGATTCTGGCGATGGACGATACCGACTGTTCGACCTGCTGCTGAATTCTGCCGATCTGCTCGGCAATTTCATCGGTCGCTGACGCCGACTGCTTTGCCAGGGTCTTCACTTCGCTGGCGACCACCGCGAATCCCTTGCCGGCCTCACCAGCCCGCGCGGCTTCGATGGTGGCGTTCAAGGCCAGCAGATTGGTCTGGGCAGCCAAGCCGTTGATGATGCCTATAACCTCGCCGATCCGCGCGGAGGCCACGTTCAGTTTGGAGACCTCTTCCTGGACCTGCTGGGCTTCTCGGACAGCGCTATCGGATGCATCGGCCGAGACCAGCACCTGCTTGGTGATTTCCCGGATGGACGCGGTCAATTGTTCGGCAGATGCGGCCACCATCTGCACATTCTCCGACGCCAGTTCGGAGGCGGTTGCCACCGTCTTGGTCCGTTCCCCCGTTCCGTCGACGGTTTCCTTCATGCTTCGCGCGATCTGCTGCATGTCGCTGGCCTGGGTGGAAACCGCGTTGACGATGCCGAGAACCGATGCCTCGAAAGCCCCGGCGATCCGTTCCATTTCCGCCGCCCGCTCGCGTACCGCTTTGGCATCACGGTCCAACCGATCGGACTCCAACCGCATCTTCTCTTCGGCGTTCGCTTTGAAAACCCGGAGGGCTGCCGCCATCGAACCGAGCTCGTCGGCCGAGGCCGGGGGAATATCGGCCGCGATATCGCCTTCGGACAACCGTCCGGTTGTTTCGCTGAGGATCGTGAGACGTCGAAGAATGCTGCGCTGGACGTAGAAGTAGCCAATCAGGATGGCAATGATGATCGCGCCGACCGACAGCCCGATCATGACGAGACGGGCCAGTGCCGCCGTGTCCGCCATTCTCGTCTGGGCGCTCTGGATGATCTGATTTTGTTCGGCCGCGGTCCGCGCGACAACGTCGTTCAGCCGGATTTCGGCCTTACCAATGCTTTCCCCCAGCGCGGTAAGCTCGGCGCGTGTCTTGACGACGCTGTGCGTCAGTGCGAGCAATCCGCCCGGTTCCGCCTCCGTGGCCTTGCGCAGGGCGGCGAACCGCTCCTCCACCTGCGTCTTACGGCTGGGGTCCGGGATGGTTGAAGTGGCCCCTGTTTCCCGGACAGTTTGGCGGCTAGAATAAGCTTGGTTCCGGTTCGTGTTATGCCGCCATTCTGATTCGGTCCGGAGAGCACTCGTAGACCTCTGCCGGGGTTCTGCCGCCGAGCGCCGGTGCGGGCGTTCGGCGTTGTAATAATCGATCCAGCGGCCGCGCCCGTCCATCGACACCCGAATGCCGGCCGCGGTCAAGAGGCCGGTGAAGCGCGGGCTGGTGAACTGGCTGCCCTGATCCGGTGTTGAAGATGCCCGGCCGGCCGTAGCGTGCCATAGCCTCCTCCACGACCTCGATGCAGAACTCGACGTCCATGGTGTTCGACAGCCGCCAGCTCAGGACCTTGCGTGTCGCCCAGTCCATCACCGCCACCAAGTACAGAAAGCCGCGGCGCATGGGAATGTACGTGATGTCAGCGCACCAGACCTGGTTGGGTCGGTCGATGGTCATGTCACGCAGCAAGTACGGCCAGATCTTGTGCTCGGGATGCGGCACGGTCGTCTTCGGGCGCTGGTAAACCGCCTGCAACCCCATCCGCGCCATCAGGCGGCGAACCCGCTTGCGGTTGACCTCATGGCCATGACGGCGCAGATGCCGGGTCATCTGCCGGCTGCCGTACCAGGGCGTTTCCACGAACTGCTCGTCGATCAGCCGCATCAACTCCAGGTTCGCGGCAGGCTCGCTTGTGGCCGGTCCGTAGTGGCTGGACAGGCTGATCGAAACCAGCTCGCACTGTCGGGTGATCGACAGACCCGGATGATCCGCCTCGGCCAGCTCCCGCCTCCGACCGATGCTCATCGACCGGAGGCCTTGCGCAAAAAATCCCGCTCCACGACCAACTGGCCGATCATCGCGTGCAGCTTCTCCACCTCGCCCTGATGGCTGGTTTCAGCGGCTTCCACCTTGCCGGAGAACACCCCGACCATCCCATCCATCGCCTGCTTCTTCCAGGCGTTGATCAGTGTCTGGTGTACGCCGTGCTTCGCGACAAGCCGCGACACCGGCAGCTCGCCCCGGATCGCCTCCAGCGCCACCTTCGCCTTGAACTCTGCCGAATATCGCTTCCGTTTCCCCGTCATCGGGTCCGTCCTTCTCCCTGGGCGAACCAAGCTTAGCCGACTGTCCGGGAAACGGGGACCGCCTCACCCAGGGCTGGTACCGGTGCTGACCGTGCCACGGGTCAGCGCCGGAACAGGACATCATGAATGGTCAGGCGTAGCGGACCTCCTCGCTTTCGATGGCGAGCGGATCCCGGCCGCGCTTGGACAGCCAGGAATAGACCGGCGGCACCCGGTCGGCGATGGATTCGACATGGATGTCGATCAGGCAGGGGCCGCTGCCGTAGGCGAAGGCGTCCGCCAGCGCCTTGTCCAATTCCGCCGATGTCCGGGCCGTCCACGCCTTCACGCCGAAGGCTTCCGCGATGGCCTGACCTTGCGGCGGCATGAAATCCACGCTGAAGCACTGGTTGTGACCGCGCAGCCGGTGCAGCCCCTTGATCCAGCCGAAGGTGCCATTGTTGAACAGCAGGAGGATGGCCGGCACCTGCAGCCTGACCAGCGTTTCCAGCTCGCCCACCGCCATGCCGAAGGAACCGTCGCCGAACATGCCGATGGGACGGCGCTCCTTGTCGGCGAACCAGGCACCGACCGTGGCCGGCAGCGCGGAGCCGAGGCCGCCGAAGGCGCGCGGAATCGCGAAGCGGGTGCGCCGGTCCTTCAATTTCAGGAAACGGGTCATGTAAGGGGTCGGCGTTCCGGCATCGGAATAGATGTGGGCCGGTTTGCCATAGGCCTCCAGCGCCTCGTTGAAGCAGCGCACCACCCGCTCCGGCCGCAAGGGAAGGGAGTCCGAATTCAGCAGCGGTTCGGCGTTGCGCCAGAACTCCGCGCGCAGCCCGTTCAGTTCATCGACCCAGGGCTGGGTCTTGCCGTGATCGCGGTCGGCCGGGGCGAGGTCGATCAGCTGTGCAAGCGTCAGCTTGGCATCGCCCGGCACCGACAGGACATTCTCGTAATTGTTCGCCATGATCTCCGGATCGATGTCGATCTGGGCGACGCGCTTGTTCAGCGTGATCTTCGGGAAGGTCCAGCCGATGGTCACCACCGATCCCATCTTCGAGCCGACGAACAGCACGAAGTCGGCATGCTCCAGCGCCCAGTTGGCATGAGGATGGAAGCCGTTGTCGCCGATCACCCCGACCGCCAGACGATGATCGTCCGGCATGGTGCCCTGGCCGGTCATGGTGGTGCAGACCGGAATGTTCAGCCGCTCGGCCAGCGCCGTCACTTCCGGACCGGCACAGGACCGGTTCACCCCGCCACCCGAGACGATCAGCGGCCGCTCGCTGGCCGACAGCAGCACCATCAGCCGGTGCAGCGTGTCCGGAGTCGGCAGGGTCGGATAGGCCGGGAAGCTGGCGCACTCCTCTTCGACATGCAGGGACACGCGGGCCGGATCGACCTCGGCGCGCAGCATGTCCTCCGGGATTTGCAGGTGGACGGCGCCCGGCTTGCCGGAACAGGCGACACGGAAGGCGCGCCGGAGGATTTCCGGCAGCTTCTCGGCCGACTTCACCTGCACCGACATCTTGGTGACCGGCTCGAACAGGCGGGCGCAGTCAAGTTCGGTCAGGACGCCGCGCCCCTCCCCCGGCAGGGGAATGTCGATGGTCAGCAGGATCACCGGCACGGACGAGGCGTTGGATTCCGCGACGGGCGGCAGGGAATACATGGCGCCGGCACCCGACGGGCATTCGAACACCGCCGGCTTGCTGGTGAAGCGCCCATAGGCATCGGCCATGTATCCGGCGGACCGTTCGTCCCGCGCCATGACATGGCGGATCCGCCCTTCGCGCTCCTGCAGCGCCTCATAGAACGGCACGTTGGTGTCGCCCGGAACGCCGAACACGACGTCGACTCCATAGGCGATCAGCATCTCCACCAGGATATCCGCGCCACGCATCGTGATCTTCTCCTTGGAAGCGAAATGTCATCTTGGGGGGGCGGGACCTAGGCCCGGCCGAAAACGAAACGGCTGGCGGCAAACGGAGCCACATCGCGAAGCGGACTGGCGCCGGCAACCAGATCGGCGACGATGCGCCCTGTGATCGGTCCGCTGGCGAAGCCGACATGGCCATGGCCGAAGGCATGGATGATGTCGGAGGAACGCGACGCCGGACCGATCACCGGCAGGCCGTCCGGCGTCGAGGGGCGATGTCCCATCCAGCGGTCGCGCACCGCCTCCGATCCGCCCGGCAATCCCGGGTAGGTCTTCCTGGCATGGTCGATCAGGATGTCGGCCCGCTTCCAGTTGGGCGGGGCGTCGATGGACGCCAGTTCGACCTGCCCCGACAGACGCAATCCATCGGCGGTCGGCGTGTTCGCCATCCGGCCGTCACTGGGCATTACCGGATGAAGAGGGCCGGCCGACCCGTCCTCCACGACGGCATGATAGCCGCGTTCGGCCTCCAGCGGGACAGGGTCGCCGGCCGCAAAGGCCAGCGCCTTGGATCGGATGCCCGACGCGATCACCGCCCGATCGCAGGGAATGGGGCCGCCATCGGTCTCCACCGCCGCCAGCCGGCTGCCGTCGAAGGCGAAACCGGTGGCACGGGCAGGCACCAGCCGGGCGCCCAACGCCACCGCATGCGCGACGATCGCCGAAACATACCGGCCCGGATCGCGGCAATGCGCGCCCTCCTCCACCAGCACGCCGAAGCGGTAGACGTCGGACAAGCCGGGTTCGCGGGCTTCCAACCCTGCACGGTCGAGTTCGCGCCATGTCAGGCCGGTCATGCGGCGCAGCCGCCATGCCAACGCTTCCGCCTCGAACGCCGGCCGGTCGGGATAGGCGTAAAGCAGCCCGTCCTGCCGGATCAGTTCGCCGCACCCCACCTCGCTGGAAAGCGCCTGATGCCGGCCGGGGCTGTCGGCCAGGATCGAAGCCAGCGCCGCGGCCGTCCGTTCGACCCGGCCGACGGTGGCGCCCGCCATCATGAAGCGGAACAGCCAGGGAGCCAGTCGCGGCAGATGACCCCAGCGGATGACCAGCGGCCCCTGCGGATCGAACAGATATCCGGGCACCTGCCGCCACAGGCCGGGCATCGACATCGGCACCACCGAGGCCGGACTGATCCAGCAACCGTGACCATAGCTGGCCGATTGCCGCCCGCCGGGGGTGGCCGGTTCGAGGATCGTCACCCGATGACCATCACGGACGAGTTCCAGCGCGCAACTGGCGCCGACGATTCCCGCCCCCGAGACAACTACGTGCATTGCCGCCCTTTCGCGCCTCCTCCGAGGCAGGTCTTGAGACAGTTCGATGGTGCGCGCGACCGGCCGCCGGACATTGCCACCGGGCATGGCCGCCGGGCATGGGACGCCCGTCGCCGCCGCCCGTGAACGGGCCGGAGCCGGATGGTCGCGATGAAAGAAAAGCGGGCCGCTCAGCCCGACGGGAGGGGAACCGCCGTCAGGACGGTCCCAGCCCGTTGTGGAAATGGCTGAGGAACGCCCGGGTCGCCGGCTGGGACGGGGTCTCGATCACCTGCCGGGCGGGGCCTTCCTCGACGACGCAGCCGTCGCGCATGAACACCACGCGGTCGGCGACATCGCGGGCGAAGGCCATCTCGTGCGTCACCAGCAGCATGGTCATGCCCTCCGCGGCGAGCGAGCGGATGACGGCCAGCACCTCGCCCACCAGCTCAGGGTCGAGCGCGGAGGTCGCCTCGTCGAACAGCATCACCTCCGGCTTCATCGCCAAGGCGCGGGCGATGGCGACCCGCTGCCGTTGCCCGCCCGACAGCGTGTCGGGACGGGCCGTGGCCTTGTCGGCCAGCCCGACCTTGGCGAGCAGTTCATGGGCGAGGGTCCGCGCGTCGGCCTTGGGCATGCGCAGGACCTTCACCGGGCCTGCCATCACATTCTCCTCAACGCTCATGTGCGGAAAGAGGTTGAAGGTCTGGAAGACCATCCCGGTCCTGGCGCGGAAGGCCGACAGTTCGCGGTCGCCCGGCAGCCGGTGCCCACGGGTGAAATCCAGGGCCTGTTCGCCGACCCGGATGAAGCCCTGATCCGGCACCGTCAGCAGGTTGACGCTGCGCAACAGGGTGGATTTCCCCGACCCGCTCGGCCCGATCAGCGCCACGACGCTGCCCCTGGCGACGTTGAGCGTGATGTCCTTCAGCACCTCGACCTTGCCGAAGGATTTGCGAACCCCCACCAGCTCGATCATCTTCTGGACGGACATGTCTTTTCACTCCCGCAGCAGTTGGTTTGCCGTCAGTGGCTCATCCGCGCTTCCAGCCGGTGGGCGAAGCGCGTCAGCGGGAACAGGATGATGAAATAGATGACGGCGATCATGGTGTAGGTCTCCAACGGCCGGTAGCTTGCCGACGTGATCAACTGCCCCTGATAGAGCAGGTCCGGCACCGCCAGAACCGACAACAGCGAGGTGTTCTTCAGCTGGAGCACCGTCTGGTTGACCAGTGGCGGCACCATGCGCCGGAAGGCCTGAGGCAGGATCACATCGCCCATCAGCTGGTGCCGGCGCATGCCCAGCGCCCGGCCGGCATCCCATTGCCCCATGTCGACGGAGATGATGCCGCCCCGGATGATCTCGCCGAAGAACGAGGCGCCGTAGAGCGTCAGCGTGATGAAGGCGGCGACGGACGGGCTCAGTTCGATGCCGGTCAGGATCGGCAGCGCATAATAGACCCAGACCAGCTGCACCAGAACGGGGGTGCAACGGAAGATCTCGATGACGCCGGTCACCACCGCCGTGGCGACGCGCATGTTCGACAGCCGGGCCAGGGCGATCATGCATCCCACCACCAGTCCGGACACCGCCGTGCCGATGGTGAAGGCGAGTGTATAAAGGACGCCGACCCCGATCAAACCCTTGTATTGCAGCAGGAAACCGAAATCCCATTGATACTGCATCTATCGATCCCGTGTGTTTAGGTCCGGCCGGACTTCCGCCGTTCCGAGGTCAGCCCGCCGGGATCCCGGCATGCAGCCAGCGGCCGAGCGTCAGGACGTCGAAGACCGGAAGCCCGAAGCGGGCGGCAATCGCGGCAGAGAAAGGCGGCAGGTTGGTGCATTCCAGCAGGATGGCGCCGATGGCCGGCTCCCGCCGCACCAGCTCCTCCACCGCCGCCATCAGTTCCGCCTCCAGGCGTGGCCGGTCGTAAGGCTCGTTCTTCTCGATCAGCCGATGGAAGGCCCCGCCCCGCGGCAGGCCGGCGACGGGCGGCAGGCCCGACGTCTCCGTCAAGCCGGCCTCGTGGAAATGGGCGGGCGTCAGCGAGCCGGCGTCATAGGTGACGACACCGATCGTCCGGCCGGCCGGAAGCATGGCGGCGATCTGCGGCAGTTGCAGCAGGCTCGATGTGGCCAGCGGCCGCGACAGCCGGGCTGCGAGCGGGCGCTGGCGCAGCACCAGAAAGCCGCAGGAGGTCAGAAGCGCTGCCGCTCCCTGGCGGATCAGCTCTTCGCCCGCCGCGACGAAGGCATCCATCAGCCCGCCCTCGCGGCCATCGACCACGTCGCGCGGCAATGCGCCGGAGACCGTCCGATAGAGAACGGGAAAGGGCCAGCTGCCGGCATTGCCGACATCGCCGACCGGCCGCTCGAAAGCGGTGTCGAGCATGATGATGCCAAGCGGTCGGGCCATTCCCGATCTCCTTCCCAATCGCCTCGCCGAATGCCGCCCATAGGCCGGCCGGAAGGCCGCAGCCGCCGTCAGAACTGGAGTTCGGGCGGAATGTCTTCCTTGCGCACCCCGACCAGCTCCAGGCTGGAGGTGATCCAGTCGGTGACCACGCCGGAGGAGCGGTTGTATTCCAGCCAATTGTCCACGAAGGTGCGGAACCGCGGGCTGTCCTCGGCCCGCACGCCGGCGCAGGTCGGCTGGCGGATGGCCGGGCCGGGAATGATGATCTTCCCGACATTCGGGTTCTTCTTGACCGTCACCAGCGACAGCATGGCGACCTGGATGACCAGATCGGCGCGGCCGGTCTGGACGGCCAGCGTGGCCTCGTCCGGGGTCTTCAGGGCGACCAGCGTCGCCTTTGGCAGAACGCGGCGGGCGAACAGGTCATGGGTGGACCCGATGTCCACCGCGACGCGGATGTCCGGCTTGTTCAGCTCCTCCCACGTCTTCGGTTCCAACCCCTTCTTGGTGATGATGGTGAAGGTGTTCTGCATGATCGGCCGCGTGAACTCCACCACCAGCGCCCGCGACGGCGTGGGGCTCAGCCCGAACATGATGTCGATCTTGTTGGCCTGCAGGTCGAGGACGGCGTTGCCCCAGGTGGTCTCGCTGATCTCCAGCTCCGCCTCCAGCGACTTGGCCAGATCGCGCGCCATGCTCATGCAGAAGCCGGACCATTCGCCGGTGGCGATGTCCTTGTGGTAATAGGGTTCGGTCCCGACAATGCCGGCGACGCGCAGCTTCTTTGTGCTGCGAACCCGATCGAAGGTCGATCCGGCGGCCGGCTGCTGGGCCAGGGCCGGCGTGGAAAGCGCCAGTGCGCCCGCACCCACCGTGGCCGTTCCGGCGGCGGCAATCCCGACAAGTCCGGCGAACTCCCGTCTGCTGACCATCTCGATCCCCTGTCCGTTCAATATTGCCGGAATCCATTCAACCTGAGGCGGTAGCCGGGCAGCGGACTGTCTCTCTCCGCGGTCCTGGCCATCTCCCATCGGTCGGGACGTTCCGTTGATGAGACTATTTGATGACGCAGAACGCACGCTGGAAAAAACATTGAAAAATAGGTCTATCATGATTTTTATTCATGCTCTGGCAGGCGGGCGACCATGCGGCGATATCTTCCCTCCCTTTCGGCACTGCACGCCTTCGAAGCGGCGGCGCGGTTCATGAACTTCACCAAGGCGGCCGAGGATCTTGGCCTGACCCAAAGCGGAATCAGCCGGCAGATACGGAATCTTGAGGATTTTCTTGGCGTTACCCTTTTCCACCGATCCGGTCCCCGTTTGGTTCTGACGGAAGTCGGCGCCACCTATTACCGCGATCTGGCACTGGCGCTCGACAAGCTCCAGGAAATCTCCATCGACGCCGTGCGCGGGCGCAGCATAGAGTCCTCGTTGATGATTGGAACCCATCATACGCTTGCCTCGCGCTGGCTCCCGGCGCGGCTGGGCTCCTTCATCGCTGCCCACCCCGACATCCCGATCGAGGTCTCGCCGGCCCTGCCGACGACGGATTTCGACACGACGCGGTTCGACATCACCATCCTGCGCGGTGCCGGCACCTGGCTGCACACCCGATCCATCGAGCTGTTCGAGGAAAAGCTGGCGGTCGTCGCCTCACCCACCCTGATCGCGGCGGGTGAAAGGCTGGATCCGCTGGATTTCGCCAAATTCCCAATGCTCCAGAACGCCGGCCGTCCCAGCCTGTGGCTGCACTGGCTGCGCATGGCCGGGCTGGACTACAGCGGACGGATCCAGGGCAACCGCTTCGCCCACAATGACATGCTGATCAACGCAGCCGTCCACGGCATCGGCATTGCCGTAATCCCGGTTTGCTACATCGAGCGGGAAATGGCGCGGGGCGAGTTGCACATGCCCTTTGGCGAGCCCATCCGCTCCGGCGACTCCTTCTATGCGGTTTATCCAGAACGCAAGGCCCACCAACCCAACGTCATTCTGTTCCGCGATTGGCTCATCCGTCAAACCCGCCGTTATGAACAGAGCGCCACGGCGGATGATTGAGCTGCCCACGGTCCAGCTCATCTGGTCCCGAGGCGCGAAATCTGAACGCGGTTCAATCGGCAAAGTCCGAACAGCTCTCAGCCCCGCAGACCGACGCCGTCAGCGCGATCGTGAGAACTGAGCTGATGTGGTGGACGGCCCTTCCACCTTCTTGAAACGGTGGCAAGCTGAGGTCGTCGAAGAAACCAGCTCAGCCGGGAACAGCAGGTAGAACATCTCCTCGACGGAAAGCGACCATAAGACGCCCGGCGGATAGTTGACCCACCCGTGCTGCGCGATCAGCACCTTCATCCAGGACGTCAGGCCGGCAAGGTTGACCATCCACAGGGACAGCGGGGACGACACGGCCCCTCGGTTCTGGAATATCGGAATCTCCGCAGCCGCCAGCAGGTTCACATGAGCAGCAGCAGGGCCACGCACGGAATGATGCGACCGGCCCGCAGTGCAAGAAAGCTGGACAGCCTTATCTGATCCAATCCGCCCCAGCGCCTGATGGCATTGGAGGTGATCAGGAACCCCGAGATGACAAAGAAGATGGTGACGCCGTAGTTGCCGTTGCGAGCCACGGCGCGGACCGCGGGCCAGCCGACCGCCGCCGCCAGGATCGTGTCTTTCAACGGATAGGCGATGTTGAAGTGGTGGAATAGGACAAGCAGGATCGACACTCCGCGCAGAAGGTCGATCCGGTGGTTTCGCACCCCGACGCTCATGACGGAGTCACAGTTCGCAGGAGCCGACGGTGAACGCCGGACATTCGCGCAAAAGCGCATCGCGGGCGATGCGAGCGGCCATCAACCATTTGCCGTGCATGGGAACTCCGAACAATGAAGGGGGGGTTCACAGGCCGAGCCGGCCTGTGGCGAGAATTTCCAGCGGTGTCTTCGCTTTGGCGCGTGTTCAGCCCGTCGCCGGTCAGGCCGGTTTCGGGTGTCCGTTGAGCAGCACGATTGTCAGGTCACGCCCCTCGGAGCGGACGCGCATGATGAGGCAGCGGCCGGCGGCATCCGAAAAGCCGGTCTTCGACAGCAGGATGTCCCACCCCTGCTGGCCGACGAGCGGATTCGTGTTGCGGTAGTCGAGCGGCGCTCCGTCGACGATGACCCTGTCCGCCACCTGGGTCGTGTCCCGTGTGATTTCTGCATAACCCGCTGCTGCAGCAACAATCCGTCCCATTTCGGATGCAGTGGACCTGTTGTCCGGCGACAGCCCGGTCGGATCGGCAAGGGTCGTGTTCCGGAGGCCGAGGGTCGATATCTTGTCCTGCATGGAACGCCCGAATGCTTGGGCTCCTCCCGGATAGCTTCGTGCAAGTGCGTGTGCGGCGCGATTGTCGGAAGCCATCAGCGCCAGACGCAGCAGGGTTTGGAACGGCATCTGTGCCCCGACAGGCAATTGAGACGTGCCGCCCCGCGTCGCGTCGGCGTCCTGCCGTTCGATCTGGATAGGCATCTCAAAATCCGGCTTGGCATCCAGGACGACCATCGCCATCATCAGCTTGGTCAGGGACGCGATCGGCACCACGCTGTCCTCGCCCCGATGCATCAGCCGGTCGCCGGATGTCTCGTCGACCACCAGCAGATTGGCCGGTCCGATCCTGTCGATGAAGGCCTCGATGCCCGCAAGCATCGGCCCGTCACCACCGGCAGGGGAACCAGCCGTCGTCGTGATGGCGGGGGCGAGCACTGCAGACCAGAACAACCACGCTCCCAGGGCGCCCGGCAGGATTCCTGCCGCAGCGATGGGGACGACCATGCTCCGGCCCGACGGGCGAGGAGGGGGGCTTACCAGACGGCGGATTCGGTCCACCAAGTCTCCACCACGCGCCGGTTGCGCGATCCAGTCCGAAGCCGGCACCTGCTGCAAGCGGCTGAGCCGGTCGAGTGCGTTCGCCAGCCTCCGGGGCGAGCCGATGAGCCGGCCGGCGATGTCGTCCGCGATCCTTTCACGCTCCACCCGGATGCGCCGCGACAGCCACCAGACGATCGGATGGAAGAAGAGCAGAACCTCGATCACGGTCTGCAGCAGGTTGACGAGATAGTCGAAGCGCCGGATATGGGCCAACTCATGCGCCAGTACAGCCTCCAGCAGATCGGGCGGCATTCTGGCGAGCAGTCCGGCAGGCACCAGCACGACCGGACGCCACCAGCCGGCGGTTACCGGACTCAAGATGGTGTGGGTAATCCGGAAACCGACGGATCGGGGGAGTTCCAGACGCGTCATCAACTGAGACAGACGCGCGTCCCACTGCGGGTCCGACCAGCTTTGACTGGATTTCACGGCATGCCGGACCCAGAACAGACCAACGACGAGCCGTGCCGCCATGACGGCCACTCCGGCCAGCCAAGCTTCCGCCAGCCAGGGCAGCCAGTCAGGGTCCATGGGCACCGGCCATGAGGGGCCTGCGTCGATCGATCGGACATCCAGGGTCCCGATCCGGCCGCCCACCGCTGCCACGGACATCCAGCCCCGGCAGAGCTGGACCGCCGGCAAGAGGGCGCAGAGGACCAGCGTGCCGCAGAGAACCGCGTAGCGGCTTCGCGGATCGGCGTGGCGCAGTGCCCTCAAAAGGAACGCCGCAACGGCACCGATCATCGCCCCCTTCCAGAGGAAATCGAGCAGCACCCCTCCCAGGAGGTTGGCCACCTCGAGCTCTTGCCCGGTCACAGCTCATCCTCGCGCAGGAGATTCTCGATTTCCTTCCGCTCCTCCCGGCTGACATGGCCATGCAGCGCTGCCAGGATCAGTGCCTTGCCCGAACCGGCAAAAGCCTTGTGGATGAGTTCCCGCAGCAGGGTGCCCTGCGTCGCTTTCTGGCTTTCCGCCGGCGCATAGACATGGGAACGCTCGCTCTCGTCACGGGTCAGCAGCCCCTTGGAATGCATGACCTGCATGATCCGCAGAACGTTGGCATAGGGAATGTCGGGCCGGGTGACCTGCATCGTCTGATGGACCCGCTTGACGCTGGACGGACCAATTCGCCAAAGGACTTGAAGGACGTCGAGCTCGGCGCTTGTCGGCTTGGACGATGGGTCGGGCTTGCTCATGACGGCCTGTCGGAACAGAGGGATGCGTATAGCCTGCCAAATCTAGACAAGTTTTCTGGATGGGGCCGTCTAAATCAGTCAAAGGCGGATCGGGACGAGCATGCCCCCGATCCGGTCCGGCGCTGCCGCTTCCCCGCCATGATTGCGGCAATTGCTCGTTATACCTCTCCAACCACGATCCTGGCGACATCGGACAGGATTTTTTCCTGAATCCCGATCGATCCCGGCGCCTCCCCCAGATAGGCCGTCACGATGATGGGGCCGCCATGCGGGGGCCAGATCACGCCGATATCGTTGGTCGATATCCCTTCCCAGGTGCCGGGCTTGTTGGCAATCCGCCACCCCGCCGGCAAGCCGAGCCGCAGGCGCTGCGCGGCGGCATCTTTGGCCTCGACCATCCAGGTCGTCAGCCTTATACGGGACGCGTGGGATAGAGCGTTCCCCAGAAGCAGGCGTCGCAATGTCTCCGCCATGGCTCCAGGCGTCGTGGTGTCGCGAAGGTCCCCGGGTTTGACGATGTTCAAATCCAGCTCTATGCGGTCCAGGCGGGTCACCGGATCGCCCAATGACCGCAGATACGTCGTGAGCGCAGCCGGTCCACCGAAACTGGCCAAGAGCAGATTGGCGGCGGTGCTGTCGCTGACCGTGACGGCCGCCTCGCAAAGCTCCGCTATCGTCATGCCCTCGGGGCCGACATGAGGTTTGGTCGCCTTGGAGGGAGGCACCAAATCGCGTTCGGTGAAAACGACACGACGGTCGAGCCGCTCCTCGCCCCGATCGACCCGTGCCAGAACGAAGGCCGCCACCAATGCTTTGACCGTGCTGCACATCGCGAAGCGCTCGTCGATGCGGTGGCCGACCAGTCGGCCGGTCGCGACATTCAGCACGGCGACACCCAGGCGTCCACCGCTCCGGATCTCGAGTTCCTTGAGCCGTGCTTCGATGCTTCGGCGGCCATCATCGGCCTGAGCGCCCGACCCGAACAGTCCTGGAATCGCTATTCCTGAGGCCATCAGGAAAAAACGACGGGTGATTGCGGCAGGCATTCTGTTTCAACTTCCTCTTTTTCGATGATTCGCCTTCGAGAGCTTGACCGGCATGGTCCGGCGCGCCTGCGGAGAATCACCGGCACGCCTTTGTGCAACAAGGGAACGGATCCCCTGACAATCGAGATCTCTGTCAGCTTGAACGGTAGGTCGGCCTGCTGGTGACAGCAGGCCGGAAGGTCGAGTTGCATGTATCGTGACATATGTAGACAACCATGTCTAGATACTTTTGTCTACATACGGGTGTGGCTGTTCGCGGATGCGAGACGCGGAGCCACTGGACGGCTTGCCATATCAGTCCGGTGACAGGGCGGAGTGGCAGGCTGGAGATAAAGGTCGTCTGCCTTTGGGGCTGCTGGGCTCCCGTCTGCCGATCCTCGACGCACCTGCTTATGACCTCGACCGTTTCGCATTCGATACCGCGGCGAGGGATCATCTTTGAACTGGGGTGGGAGTGAAGCGGTTGCGCCTTATCTAGCGGTGCAGAACGTCCGCATCCTGCCTACTGGCGGCATCCGGGAAATCCATCGGAGCCGCGCGATCGCACCACCGAGCTGGCCTACCGCGACCGCGGCTGCGCCTACACACTGGAGGGCGACGCTGACGACGGCACCCGGACACCGGTTCGGTACGGCCGGATGAACGCCACCTACCGAGTTGCCGGCATCCACGACCATCTGCCGCTGGGCGTGGGCGTGCGCGGCAACGGGACAGCCCGGACATGGCGGACCTTCAGCCGCAACGGAATGTCGGCGCCATGTCAAACGGGCAGGAAAAAAGGCCGACATGCCGTTGGCGGATCAACGCGAAGCGGCCGCCGGACCCAAATGCCGAACCAGCGCGTTTTATACGAAGTTTCACATCGGACACCGCGAAGCGGATCATCGTCCTGACCTCGATCATCTCCCTTTTCCAAAAAAGCCGACCATCCGGCATTCCGTGCCGGCATCACGCAAACACCAGGAGTCGCCCTTGACGGCGGGGGCGGCCCCCCCTACCGTGGGGATGGTTATGGTTCCCCGCAACGCCAAGCTGCGGGGCTAAGAGGGAAGCCGGTGCGCCGCCCCCATCAGGGATCGGTGGCAAGTCCGGCGCTGCCCCCGCAACTGTGAGCGGCGAGCCGCATCGTCCAAATCCGTGTCACTGGCGCTTGGCTCCCCTCGGGAGACTGGCCGCGCCGGGAAGGCCGGACGGCGTGGCAATGACCCGCAAGCCAGGAGACCTGCCCTAACCAGACGAAAATCCTCGGGCGGGGTGCCCCGGTGATCGCTTGCCGATGCACGGTCCCGACCGTCCCGCTTTCCGCAAGCCATCCATCCGGCATGCCGCCCCCGAGGATCGGGGAACGACGCGCGCGGCTGCCCCCGCGGCGGCCATCCCGACTCATTTCTGGGCAGGTTCGGAAAAGGGAAAGCGGCATGCATATCGAACCCGGCGTCGTCGACGGCGCCAAGATCCTCCTCAGCTACGCAACGGCGGCGGGCGCCTTCGCCCTGGCCGGAAAAATGGCGCTCGATGCCATCCGCAACAATGGCGGGGCCGTTTCGCTGGCGCTGCGCAGCCTGATCACCACAGCTCTCGTCTTCTGCTTCTTCGAGGTTCTGCCGCATCATCCGGTCGGCGTGTCGGAGGTCCACCTCATCCTCGGCTCGACCCTGCTGCTGCTGTTCGGATCCGGTGCCGCGGCCATCGGCCTCGCTGCCGGCCTGCTGATCCAGGGCGTGTTCTTCGCTCCCTTCGACCTGCCGCAATATGGCATGAACGTCACCACCCTGCTGGTGCCGCTGTGGGGCATCGGCCTGCTGGCGAAGCGCATCGTTCCGGCGGCCACCCCCTATGTCGAGCTGAAATACTCGCAGGCCCTCGCGCTCTCCACCGCCTATCAGGGCGGCATCGTCGCCTGGGTCGCCTTCTGGGCCATCTACGGCCACGGCTTCACGGCGGAAAACCTCGCGGAGGTCGCCAGCTTCGGCGCCGCCTACATGAGCGTCATCATCATCGAACCGCTGGCGGACCTCGCAGTCCTGGCCGCCGCCAAGGCACTGCACCGCTACAGCCAGGGACCGCTGTTCAACCAGCGCCTTCATCAGGGCGCCTGACCGGCCTCATCCCATCGGGCCGCCGCAGCGTCGCGCGGCCGCCCGATGGGAAGCCTTCCGGCCTGGGTCATCGTTCCGGATCACGTCATGACGGTGGTTCACCGTCCACCGATCGATGGCGTTCCGACAAGACTTCAGATGCTCGGCAAACCGGATCCGGTACTTCCGGTCGGCATGGAAATGTGGGCAAGAGAGATCCCCATTTCCTGATTGCGCGTGCAAGCGGTGGCATCATCGATCGCCTGCGCGCGGCTCGACCGCGCGTCCGGCCCATGCGGCGAATTGCCGCCCTGAAAGCCCCGCTCCATCACTGGATGGTGTTCCAGGTTGCCCGGATTCGGTTTCCGTGCAATGGGCCTAGGTCCCGCCCCCCCAAGAGAC
>NZ_BADK01000264.1 GCF_000333595.1 Azospirillum sp. B506 | reverse complement strand
AGGCGTTCACCGTGTCGGTGCCCTCTCCCTCCAGCTCCACCACCACATCGCCGGCGTTGTCAACGACGTAGAGGTCGTTGCCGGTGCCGCCGACCAGCGTGTCGGCCCCGCCGCCGCCGTTCAGCGTGTCGTCACCCTCCAGCCCGGTCAGCAGGTTGGCGGCCCCATTGCCGATCAGCAGGTTGCTGGCCGCGTTGCCGGTGCCGGTGAGGGCGACCGAGCCGGTCAGGGTGAGGTTCTCGAAGTCGGCAAGCAGGGTGTGGCTGATCGAGCTCTGCACCGTGTCGATGCCTTCGCCCGGCAGTTCCACCAGCACGTCGCCGATGTTGTCGATGACGTAGGTGTCGTTGCCGGCGCCGCCGATCAGCGTGTCGGCTCCCGCCCCGCCGTTCAGCGTGTCGTTGCCGTCCAGCCCAACCAGGACATTGTCCGCCGCCGTGCCGGTCAGGCTGTTGTCGAGATCGTTGCCGGTGCCGGTCAGGGCGCCACCGGTCAGCACCAGCGCCTCGACGTTGGCGCCCAGCGTGTAGTCGATGGCGCTGCGCACCGTGTCGCTGCCTTCGCCGACCAGTTCGACTACCACGTCGCCGGTCTGGTCGACGATGTGGGTGTCGTTGCCACTGCCGCCGATCAGGCTGTCCGCACCGGCACCGCCGTCGAGCCAGTCGTTGCCGGCGGCCCCCGCCAGCGTGTCGTTGCCCGCCCCGCCGCGCAGGGTGTCGTTGCCGGCGCTGCCGGTGCCGGCGAAGCTGCCGGAGCCGGTGTAGGTCAGCACCTCGACATTGGCCGCCAGGGTGAAGGCGGACAGAGATGTGCGCACCTTGTCGGTGCCCTCACCGGCAGCCTCTACCACCAGATCGGCCACATCGTCGATGATGTAGGTGTCGTTGCCGGCGCCACCGACCAGCATGTCGAGGCCAAGCCCGCCGGCCAGGGTGTCGTTACCGGCCCCACCCTGGATGCGGTTGTCCAGCTCGTTCCCGGTACCGCTGAAGGCGCCGGTGCCGGTGAAGGTCAGCGACTCGATGTTGGTACCGAGCGTATAGGCGGTGAGCGTGGTGCGGACCTCGTCGGTCCCTTCGCCGGTCAGTTCGGTGACGACGTCGCCACTGTCGTCGACGAGATAGACGTCGTCGCCCAGCCCGCCGACCAGGGTGTCGGCCCCCAGGCCGCCATCGAGCGTGTCGTTGCCGTCCAGCCCGCTCAGGCTGTCGGCCCCCGTACCACCGCTGAGGCGGTTGTCGAGCGCATTGCCGGTGCCGGCGAAGGCGGCCGAACCGGTATAGGTGAGGTGTTCGACCCCTTCGCCCAGAGTATAGGCGCCCAAACCGGTGCGGACTTCGTCGGTGCCTTCGCCCACCGCCTCGACGATGTGGTCGAGCGGGTTGGCGATCAGGTAGAGGTCGTCGCCGCTGCCGCCGGCCAGGGTGGCGCCCACCACCGCGTCGGCCGGGCCGCCGGTCAGGGTGTCGTTTCCGGCTCCGCCGAACAGGCTGTCGGCACCTCCGCCACCATCGAGGCGGTCGTCGCCATCCAGACCGTACAGTTCGTCATCGGCCAAGCCACCGATGATCGTATCGTTTCCACTGGTACCCGTCTGATCGACATCGGACAGCGCTCCCCCAAGC
>NZ_BADK01000265.1 GCF_000333595.1 Azospirillum sp. B506 | reverse complement strand
CGGGCACCAACATTGTCCTGACCGGGGTGGGCGACGATTTGATCCGCTACGACGGCGGGCGCGACACCATCACCAACGAGGGCGGCAACGACATTCTGGAGATCCGCACCGCATTGAGGCGGGAGGACCTCTACTTCGCCCGCTTCGGCACGATCTGTATCTGCGCTTCCGCGGCGCGGCCGACGAGATCGTGCTGAAGAACCGCTTCAACGGCGCCGGCGACGGGGCGAGCTATGTCCAGACGCTGCTGTTCGCCGACGGGCAGCGGGTGGACCTGACCGATCCGACACTGCCGCTGGAAACGCTGGCGACCGCGGCCTCGGAGACGCTGGAGGGCTACAATGTCGGCGACCTGATCCAGGGCGTCGATGGCAATGACGCGATCTATGGCTATGCCGGCAACGACACGCTGGATGGCGGGGCCGGCAACGACCAGCTCTATGGCGGGGTGGGCAACGACACGCTGATCGGGGGCACGGGTGTCGACCGGCTGGAAGGTGGCGACGGGAACGACAGGCTGGATGGCGGCGACGGGGACGACACGCTCTATGGCGATGCCGGCGATGACACGCTGATCGGCGGCGCCGGGAACAACACGCTCTATGGCGGAACGGGCAACAATACGATCCGCTTCGATGGCGGTCAGGACATCGTCTCCAACACCGGTGGCAACGACGTCATCGAACTGGATGAGTCCTTCGACAAGGCAACGCTCTATTTCTCCCGCTTCGGCAACGACCTCTATGTGCGTTTCACCGGACGGACCGACCAGATCATCGTCAAGAACCGCTTCGACGGCTCCGGCGACGGTGCCGCCTATGCGCAGACCCTGCGGTTCGCCGATGGCTCTCTGGAGGATCTGACCCGCAAGGATCTGGTGATCCAGACGATCGGCGGCGCGGGAAGCGAGACGCTGGAGGGCTACAATGTCGGGGACACCATCGACGCGCAGTCGGGCAACGATACGATCTACGGCTATGCCGGCAACGATACGCTGACGGGCGGAGCCGACCAGGATTACCTGGATGGCGGCGACGGTGCGGACGTGGTCGACGGCGGGGTCGGCAATGACATGGTCTTCGGCCGAAACGGGAACGACACGGTTGTCGGTTCCGGCGGTGAAGACCGCTTGTGGGGCGACGACATATCCACCGATGGCAACGAGGTGATAACCCTCCGACTGAGGCTCGGTGCGCATACCGTTGGGGGCTGGCCACGCGCCATCGTGACGCTCGACGGCAAGGTCATCATGGACCAAACCATCGATGCGCAGTATTCACACCTCGATTCGTCGGGGAATTACATCCAGTATGTCGGTCAGCTAAAGGATTACCGCCTCATACTCCGGGATATGAGCGAAGCCAGCCGTCTAAAAATCAGTATTGTCGACGAAAACTGGGGGCATTGGCGGGCCAGCAATGCAGTATTCGTTGCCGGTGTGGAGGTGGATGGGTATCCTATATCCGCCGGATTCTATCTTTGGGAAAGCTATTCGCCGGTTGAGTGGTCTCTGAACTCACTTCTTCCGCCTCCTTCCCCGTATCCTGAAATCGGCAACGATTCTGTGGCCGGTGGCGACGGCAACGATGCGCTGAGCGGCGGTCAGGGCAACGACAGCCTGTCGGGCGACAGCGGCAACGACACCATCCTCGGCGGCGCCGGCAACGACACCATCCTGGGTGGCGCGGGGTCCGACGAGATGCATGGCGGTGCGGGCGACGACCTGATCGACAACCGTGACGATCCCAATGCCGGCGGCATCAACGACGCATCCTATGGCGGCAGCGGCAACGACACCATTTATGGCGGCGGCGGAGTCGATGTCGCCTATGGCGGAATCGGGAACGACCTGATCGACGGCGGTGGCGGTACCGACTATCTCTATGGCGAGGATGGCGCCGATTCCATTCTCGGTGGCACCGGTGCCGACTATCTATACGGTCAGGCCGGCAATGACACGCTGGATGGCGGTGCCGGCAACGACACCATCGACGGTGGGGCCGGCGACGATCTGATCCGTTTCGCCTCAGGTGACGGTGTGGACAGCATTGCCGGCGGCGGCGGCAACGATGTGCTGGAATTGGGGCCGGGCCTGAAGCGGGAGCAGATGTATCTCTCGCGCATCGGCACGGACCTGCAGCTGATCTTCCGCGACACCGGCGACCGCATTATCCTTGCCGGCCGCTTCAGCGGCGACGGCGACGGTGCGAACTTCGTGCAGACCGTCGCCTTCGCCGATGGAAGCCGTGTCGATCTCTCGGCCCAGACCATCGTGATGGAAACCCATGGGCAGGCGTCGGCGGAGACCCTGTACGGCTACAAGGACGACGACAGCATCGACGGCGGCGGCGGCAACGACACGATCTATGGCTATGCCGGGGATGATCTGCTGACCGGCGGGGACGGCAACGACGCGCTGTATGGCGGAACCGGCAGCGACACGCTGTCGGGCGATGCCGGGGCCGACTACTCGAAGGCGGCGACGG
>NZ_BADK01000266.1 GCF_000333595.1 Azospirillum sp. B506 | reverse complement strand
GTTGGGGCATCTGCCCGGGCGCCGTTGACGATGGCCTTCGCTCTGCCAGCACGTCCGGCCGGCGCTCCCCTGCCACGGACAAGTGGCCGGCCCATTCTGAAGCCCCCGTTCAGACGTAACCGATCGGCCGGCCCGAGACCGGATGCGGCATCACCCCAAAGCGCAGGCCGTAGATGCGCTCCAGCATCGCCGGGGTCATGATGTCGTCCGGTGCGCCGCGGGCGATCAGGCGGCCGCCGTGCAGAGCCAGCAGCTCGTCACAGAAGGCGGCCGCCATGTTCACGTCGTGCAGGACGATGAGCACGCCGAGGCCATGCTCGCGGCCGAGACGGCGGATCAGGGACAGCATCTCCACCTGATGCGCGATGTCGAGAGCCGAGGTCGGCTCGTCCAGCAGCAGGGCACCCGGCCGCTGTGCCACCATCATCGCCAACCAGACCCGCTGGCGCTCCCCACCCGACAGCGCATCGACCGGCCGACCGGCGAGGTCGGCGATGCCGGTTTGCGTCATCGCGTCGTCCACTGCCTGCCGGTCGGCCGCACCGAAGCGTCCGAACGGCCCGTGCCAGGGGTAGCGGCCGAGCGCCACGAGTTCGCGCCCGAGAAGGCCGGGGGCGGCGGGCGTCTGTTGTGGCAGATAGGCGAGCCGTCGGGCGAGGGCGCGGCTTTCCCAGGTGCCGAGCGATCGGCCCTCGAAGCGGATCGTTCCGGTCGACGGGGTGAGGTGGCGCGCCATCAGCTTCAGCAGGGTCGATTTGCCCGACCCGTTGTGTCCGATCAGCCCGATGACCCGGCCGGGAACCAGCGTCAGGGTCAGCGGGTGCAGCAAAGTGCGGCCCGGGATGGCCGCGCCGACATTGTCCAGGTCGAAGAAGGCGGCACTCATCGTTCGGCATTCCCTGCGACATCGTCGGGATTTTCCGCGGTCTGTGCGGAGACCCGCGCGATCCGCCCGCCCGCCATGTGGACCACCCGGTCTGCGACGCCGAAATAGCGGTCGTCGTGCGAGATCACCACCAGCGCCCGGCCCTGGCGGCGCAGATCGGGCAGCAGCTCGGTGTAGAAGAGGTGGCGGAAGCCGGGATCCTGGTCGGCGGCCCATTCGTCGAAGACGATCACCGGCCGCCCGGCCGCCCAGGCGTTGAGCAGGGCCAACCGCTTGCGCTGGCCGGTCGACAGGTCGGTGGTGGAGAAGACGCCATTGCGCAGCGACACCTTGTGGGCGATGTCCAACCGCTCCAGGTAGCGCTCCGCATCCGGCGGCAGTCCGGTGCCGGGGGTTCCGACCTCGTCGAACAGGTAATAGTCGGTGAAGACGGTGGCGAAGAGCTGGCGGTAATCGTCGCGCGCCTCCTCCGCGACCGGTTGCCCGTCGAGCCGGATGGCGCCCGCCTGTGCCGCGTAGAGGCCGAGCAGCAGCTTGATCAGTGTCGTCTTGCCCGACCCGTTGTCGCCGACGATGAACAGAATCTCGCCGCGCCGGATCTCCAGATCGATCGGACCGACCGCGAATCCCGGCCGGCCATCCTCATCCGCCGGCGGATAGGCGTAGCAGACACCGTCGAGCGCGATGCTCCGGCACAGGTCCGGCGTCTGTCCGCCGGGATCGACCAGCGCCACCGGTTCGTGCCCGTCGAAATCGGCGGCGAGCCGGGCGACCCGCCGGAAGGCGATCTGGGCCTGCCCCAGCGCCGGCAAGGCGCCGACGAGCTGGTCGAGCGGCCCCTTGACGTAGAGCAGCACGATGGTGAAGCCGCTGACCACCGCCGGCTCCAGCGCCAGCCGGTCGCGCAGCAGCAGCATGATGCCGATGACCAGGAAGAACAGGCCGGACCCGACGGCATCCGCCGTCCAGAACAGGCGCATGGCGTGGCTCTTGCGGCTGGCGATACGGTCCACCGCCCCGCCCAGCAGGTCTCCGAACACCCGGCGGCGGCGCGGCCGGTCGACGCGCAGCTCCTTGGCGCCCTCGGTGATGGCGCGGTATTGCTTCTGCAGATCGTCCTGGGCGTCGCGGACATCGGCGTAATCCGCCATCCAGGCACGGCGCGCATGGTGGGTGACCAGCATCCCTGCCGTCACCGCCAGCAGCACCAGCAGCAGCAGGGCGGGCGACAGCGCCAGCAGGTAGCCGAAACAGCCCAGCGTCACCGTCAGTGCCACGGCATAGCCCGAGACGTTGAAAGTGAAGACGCTCACCGCCTCCACGTCGTTGACCAGCGAGGCGACCAGCCGGTGCGTCCGCTGCCGCTCGATGGCGGCGATCGGTGCCCGCAGGATGCGGGCGGCGATGTCCTTGCGCAGCGCCGCGACCAGCTTCTGGCCGACCAGGCTGTTGCCGACGCCGGCGGCCGCCTTGCCCAGCACGCTCAGTCCGCACAGGCCGGCGAAGGCCAGGAGGAAGCCGGCGCCGATCCCGTCGGCGGCCTGCAGGCCGCGATTGACCTGCGCCAGCAGCGCCGCGGTGGCGAGGCCGCCGGACGCCCCCAGCAGGGTCGCGGCCAGGGTCGCCGGCCAGAGGGGGCGCAGCAGGCGCAACACCGCGCTGAGCAGCGCGAAGCGGTCCCGGGCGGGATCGCCGCCGGGTAAGGGAGTGATGTCGTTCATCGTCGCAACAGCCAGAGAAGGTAGGGGGCACCCAGCAGGGTCGCCAGCAGGCCGGCCGGCATCTGGGCGGGAAACAGCAGGACACGGCCGAGCCAGTCGGCCAGCACCATGACCAGGGCGCCGGCCAGCGCCGCCCCGGCCAGTTGCGGCAGCGCCCGTTGCAGGCCGCACAGCCGGGCCGCATGCGGGGCCATCAGCCCGACGAAACTCAGCGGGCCGACCACCAGCGTCGCCGCCGTGGTCAGCGCCGCGACCAGCAGCAGGACGACGACGCGCACCAGCGGCAACCGAAGGCCGAGCGCGCGCGCCGCCGCCTCTCCCAATGGCAGGATCTCCAGCCAGCGGGCGCAGAGCAGCGGCACTGCCAGCAGTGGCAGGGCGGCGGCCCAGGCGGCGATGGCGATGGCCGGGGTCACCAGATAGGTCGATCCGGTCAGCCAGCGGAACAGGATGAAGGCACGCGGATCGCCGCTCGACAGCAGGAGCGCCACCACGGCGCCGAAGACGGTGGTCAGCGCCACGCCGGTCAGCAGCAGCCGTTCCGGCGCATGGCCGTGCCGTTGGCCGAGCAGCAGCACCGCGCAGAGCGTCGCCAGTGCGCCGGCCCCGGCGGCGGCCACCTGCGCCTCCATCGGGAAGGCGGGAGCCGCCAGATACAGCAGGATGACGCCGAAGGACGCACCGGTGCCGATGCCCAACACCTCCGGCCCCGCCATCGGGTTTCCGGTCAGCCGTTGCAGCAGCACGCCGGCGGTGCCCAGCATCGCCCCCGCGGCCATCCCCGCCGCCATGCGCGGCGCCCGCCAGTACATCAGGGGCTGCAGATCCTCCCAGCCACTCCAGCGCCAGCCGCCGGTCCCCTGTCCCAGCGCCAGCGCCAACAAGCGGCGAGCAGCAGGGCGAGCAGTCCCGCCAGCAGCCAGGGACCGGGCCGGGACAGCCGCCGTGCAGGCGGCTCGGCCGGAACCGGCGGGCCACCGTCGCTGCCACCGGATCGGGTCAGCAGCCACAGCAGCAGCGGTGCCCCGAGCAGGGCCGTCACTGTTCCGGTCGGCAACTCGCGGACGCCGTTGCCGGAAGCCTGCGAGGCCACCTGCGCCGCCGCGTCGGCCAGCCACAGCAACGCCGCACCCAGCGGCGGCGCCCAGGCCAAACGGGACCGCAGGCTGCGGGCACCGGCCAGCCGTGCCATCGCCGGTGCCGCCAGCCCGACGAAACCGATCAGCCCGGCGGCACTGACCACCGCCGTGCTCAGGGCCACCGCCAGAGCCAGTGTCGCCAGCCGCAGAGCCCGCACCGGAACGCCGAGACCGACGGCGCCCTCCGTCCCCAGCTCCAGCAGGGCGAGGGGCCGCGCCAGGAATAGGGCGAGGACGGCCCCAGCCGCCAGTTGCGGGGCCAGCGCCTGCGGGATCGCCCAGCCGTTCTGGCTCAGCGACCCGCTGGCCCACAGGAACAGGGCCTGGAAGCCGGCGCCGTTGAACAGCATCAGGCCGCTCGCCAGCGCGCTGCAGGTCAGGCCGACGGCAAGGCCGGCGAGAATGACGACGGCCGGCTTCAACGCCGCCCGCCATGCCAGCCCGACCACCAGCGCCGCCGCCCCGGCCCCGCCGGCCAGCGCCACCAGACCGCGCCCGGGATTGCCGAAGCCGCCGAAGCCGGGGAGGAGCGTTGCCGCCACCATCAGCGCAAGCTGGGCACCGCCGGCGACGCCCAGGGTCGACGGCTCGGCCAGGGGATTGCGCAGGACCTGCTGGAACAGCACCCCGGCCAGCCCGAGGGCGCCGCCGCACAGCAGGCCGGCGCACAGGCGCGGCAGCAGGCGTCG
>NZ_BADK01000267.1 GCF_000333595.1 Azospirillum sp. B506 | reverse complement strand
TACCCGGAAGGCGGGTGTGTGCCGCTGGCGGCATGTCCTTGATCCGCACGGTGTCGCCGACCTGGAAGCGCGGGTTCGCCACCACGTCGCGGTACGGGTGTTCGCCGCGGTAGAAATACTCGACGACCCGCTCGGTGATCGCCGGGTTGCCGGTGTTCGGCAGGGGCGCGTCGGGATTGGCGAGGTAGAATTCGGTCTTCTCGTTGATCTCGCGTTCGGACAGGTAGCCGCGCTCCACCAGGAACTTGCAGATGCCGCCCAGCCATTTGATGTAGTAGCGGTATTTGAAGTAATCGAGCGGGTTCATGGACTCCGCGAGGACCCGCAGATGCGGCCACGCCCAGATGCCCGTGCCCATCATGGTGGAGTGGACGGCGAACAGCTGCGCCTCCCACGGTTCCACGAACACCTTCTTTTCAACGTTGACGGGACCAAGCCCCTCGATGCCGCCCAGGAAATGCTGGATTTTCATGCCGTGTCTCCAACTGAACCGAAATTGGCATGCCGCCCCCTGCCACGCGCGGTCTGTTCGGCGCGTGGTGTGAACTGGCTGCGACGGAACGCGACGTCCGTTCGGGACGCCGTGGGCAGCGGCGGCTGGCCGCTGCCTGGAGTCTGCAGCAAGACGAAAAAGCCGGTCCTGTCTTGCGGAATTCCATGACGATATTCCAACACGAAAAGACCCGGCAGCGTCATGCCGCGGGCTACATTGCCGGTTGCTATGTGATGGAGGCCGTTTTCTAAGTGATCGGCGACTGGCGTCTTAATGGGCAGCATCGCCCGACGTCTGAAAATTAGACTGCATTGGTCGTTGCTGTCACGTCAAGGCAAAAATTTCAGAATTTTTCATAATGTTTCTTCGCCTTATGCGTGTATCGGATGGTTTTGCGGTCCCCTTGCCGAAAGACGCTTGACAAGACGGCCGCCCGCATACAGCCTATTTATCAGGCGCCGGGCAAAGATGCCTAATTTCGCGCCAGTTGTTTGGACCCGGTGGTTTGAACACGGTCCGGTCTTCCGGAGACATTTCGGCTTCGCCCCATGGCGACCGCGGCAAATACGCCCTCGGCCATCCCGGCCGCAGGGTTTTTTTTGTTTTTGAGGGACCTCATGGTGGAACAGACCTTTCGGATCGGGCTGATGTTCTCCTCGACCGGCCCCTACAGCACCGTGGCCGGCGCGATGCTCAACGGCGCGATGCTGGCGCTCCGCGAAATGGAAGGGGCCGGCGGACAGCCGCGGTTCGAGCCGGTGATCGTGAACCCCGGCGGTGACCTGGCGGCCTACGCCAAACTTGGCGCCGAACTGCTCGGCAGCGGCATCCGCCATGTCGTCGGCTGCTATACCTCATCAAGCCGGAAGGAGGTGATCCCCTGCTTCGAGAAGCACGACGGGCTGCTCTGGTACCCGTCGCACTATGAGGGTTTCGAAAGCTCCCACAATGTCGTCTACACCGGCGCCGCGCCGAACCAGCACATCCTGCCGCTCATCGACCATCTGATGGCCGAGTTCGGACGCCGGGCCTTCTGCATCGGGTCCAACTACATCTGGGCCTGGGAGAACAACCGTATCCTGCGCGAGATCGTCAACGCCCGCGGCGGCAGCGTGCTGGACGAGCGCTACCTGCCGGTGGGCGAGACCGAGCTGTCCCCGTTGGTCGAAGCCCTGATCGCGGCGCGGCCGGACTTCATCTTCAGCTCGCTCATCGGCAACAGCGCCTACGCCTTCTTCCGCCAGTTCCGCGCCGCCTGCCGGCTGCGCGGGATCGACCAGCCGCGGAGCATGCCGGTGGCCAGCTGTAACCTGTCGGAGCCGGAGCTGGTGGAAATCGGTGCGGACGCCATCGACGGACACATCAGCTCCAGCGTCTATTTCTCGACGGTGAAGGGTGCCGCCAACGACCGGTTCGTGGCCAATTACGCGCACAACTTCCCGGACCGGCCGCAGACCTCGGCGGACGCCGAAGCCTCCTACATCGCGGCGAAGCTGCTGACCCGGGCGATCACGGCCTGCGGCACGGACGAGGTGCGGATGGTGAAGGCCGCCGTATCCCGCCTGCGCCTTGCCGCCCCCCAGGGAGAGGTGTGGGTGGACGGCGAGACCCTGCACTGCCACCTCACGCCGCGGATCGGCCGATCGCGCCATGACGGAACCTTCGACGTGCTGATGGAGGAGACGTCCCCGGTCGCACCGGACCCCTACCTCGTCCGCTCCTGGCTGCCCATAACGGCCTGGATGGCGGACGCCCCCGCGCTGAGGCGCGTCCGCTGATGGCGCCGCGGCTCGTCCAGAACTTCCGGGGCACGCGCGCCCTGGTGATCGCCGCCAACGGCGGCGCCATCGACGTCCTCGACACCACGCTGGTCAAGCTGGGCCTGAGCGTCGAACGCCCCCCCGTCGCCGACGGCATGGTGGAGCTGAACATCCAGGAGCTGCGTGCCGAGGCGGATATCCTGTTCATCGACGGCGACCTGGGCATCCCGCTCGGCTTCAACGGCATCGCGGACCGCCTGCCGCCGGTCCCCGTCATCGGCATCGTCGGGGTCGAGGCGCCCGGCCGGTTGAAGGCCCTGATGAACCACGGCGCCACCGCCTTCCTGAGGAAGCCCGTCCATTCCGGCGCCGTCTACACGGCGCTGTTCCTCGGCATCAACCAGTTCCTCCAGCGCCGCGACCTCGAAATGCAGATCGAGGAGCACCAGCAGCGCCGCCGCCGCCGCCGGGTCGTCGTCAAGGCGATCGTCCTGCTGATGCAGCGGGCCGGCATCGACGACGAGGCGGCCTACACGCAGTTGCGCCGCGACAGCATGCGCATGCGTTGCAGCCTGGAACATTATTGCGAAGAGTACCTGAACGGCCGGTCAACGGCGACCGTGGAGCCTCCCCGCCTCGTGCGCCGCGTCGCGTCCGACCGGGGATAGCTCCGAAACGCGCGCGACCGACCGACCACCGTGCCGCGCGCTTCGGCGCCGGGGCCGGCCGCGCGTCCCTGTCCACCGTCCCCGCTGCCGATGCCGCCAGCTCTCGCCGCCAACGTTCGCCATGGACGTGACGGCGATACCGGAGAATGACCATGTCTTGGCTCGAATCATCGATCATGGCGCGCCGTGGCGTTGCCGGCGGCCGCACCGGCGCCGCCCACCACATCAGCGAGGAGACGCAGGGCAAGTACCATTACGTCTATGGCCCCTACGCCACTCCCGTGCTGACCATCGATCCGGGCGACGTCGTCTCGGCCGAGACGCACGACGCGATGGAAGGCCGCATCCGCACGGAATCCGACCTGCCGAGCGATGTCCTGAACTTCCCGTTCCTGAACCCGCAGAACGGGCCGATCTTCGTCCGCGGCGCGGAAAAGGGCGACTGCCTGGCGGTGCACATCAAATCGATCGTGCCGCGCGGCCCGCAGCCAGTGGGCACCACCTGCCTGATGCGCGAGTTCGGCGGACTGGTCGGCACCGGCGACACCGCCCTCCTGAACGCACCCTTGCCGGAGCGTGTCAAGAAGGTGGAGGTCGATCCCATCACCGGCGTCCGCTGGAGCGACCGCATCACTCTGCCCTACCAGCCCTTCATCGGCACCATCGGAACCTCGCCGGAGATCGAGGCCATCTCTTCCCTGCATCCCGACTATTACGGGGGCAACATGGACCTGCCGGACGTCGCCCCGGGTTCGGTGATCTACCTGCCGGTCCATGCGCCCGGCGCGCTGCTCTATCTCGGCGACTGCCATGCGGCCCAGGGTGACGGGGAGCTGTGCGGTTTCGCCATCGAGCACCCGACGGTCACCACGGTCCAGGTGGATCTCATCAGGGACTGGAGCTTCCGCTGGCCACGGCTGGAGAACGAGCGGGTGATCATGACCATCGGCTCCGGCCGGCCGATGGAGGATGCCGCCCGCATCGCCTACCGCGAGCTGGTCCGCTGGATGGCCGCCGATTACGGCTTCGAGGAGTTGGACGCCTATATGCTTCTGACCAGGCCGGCCGCCTGAGGGTCGGCA